>NZ_AGUD01000001.1 GCF_000240225.1 Patulibacter medicamentivorans | reverse complement strand
GCCGTCGCCGCTCGGCGAGCCACCATCGCCCGTCGGGGGCGCGCCGCCGGGCGGGGCGCCGTAGCCGCCGGGGCCACCGGCCCCGGCCGGCCGCTGCGGCAGGTCGACGCCCTGCTGCTTCAGGCACGCCTGGAGCTTCTCGCGCTGGGCCGGGTCGCCGCCGGTGCGGTTGCCGGCGGCGGCCGTGGTCGTGGTCGTGTCGGAGCCGGACGAGCCGCAGCCGCCGAGCGCCAGCCCGACCAGCAGCAGGGCGAGCGGTGCGACGGCGCGACGGCGGGTGGAGGTCTGGTCGATCATTCGTGGTGCTCCTCGGAGGTCGTTCGTGCGGAAGGCCGCGGCCGCTCAGCCGCCGCCGAACAGCTGGTCGACCGGATCGCCGCCGCTGTTGCGCGTGCCGCCGCCCGCGCCGCTGGCCCCGGCGCCGGAGCGCAGGCCGCCGAAGCCGAGCGACAGCCCGTTGGCGGCCGCCTGGACATCGGTCGCCCGGACGCTGCCGTCCGACCGGGCGCTGCCGGAGACGACGACCGTGTCGCCCGGGTGGACCCCGCCGACGCTGCTGTGGGAAAGCCGCTGGACCTTGGCGGTCGAGCCGACCCGGACGGCGACCGTGGTGCCGTCGCTGGTCTCGACGTAGAGCGTCGATCCGCGGACGTTGGCCACCTGGCCGATCGTGGTGCCGCCCGCGGCGGCGCCCCCGCCGCCGGTGGCCGTCGCAGCGCCCGGGCCACCCGCGGTCGCTCCACCCACGGCACCGCCGCTCGCCGCAGCGCCACCGGCAGCGGCGCCACCGCCACCGCCACCGGCGCCACC
>NZ_AGUD01000002.1 GCF_000240225.1 Patulibacter medicamentivorans | reverse complement strand
GGCGGGCGGGCGCTGCGCGAGGGGCTGCTGTGCGCGCCGGGCGGCGCCGACGGCGGCCCGACGTTCGCCGCGTGGCTCGAGGGCGGTGGTGGCTTGGCTGCTGCGCGTGCGGGGGGCGGTGGTTCGGCCGCTGCGCCTGCGGGGCGCGATGGCCGACCGGCCTCCGGCGGGCGGGAGGCGACGCGATGAGCGCCCTGCGCGACCTGCGGCTGGTCCGCACGGCGCTGGCGATGCTGGCGATCAGCACCGCGGCCGTGGGGATCCCGGCGACCCTCGCTCCGCGCGGCTTCTACGACGGGTTCCCGTTCGTGACCTCGTGGATCGACAAGCTGGGGCCGTTCAACGAGCACCTGGTGACGGACACCGGCGGCCTCTTCCTGGCCTTCGCGCTGCTGTTCGCGTGGGCGGCGTACCGCCCGCACCCGGCGCTCGTGCGCCCGCTCTGCGCCGCCTTCAGCGTCTCCGCGGTCCTCCACTTCGCGTTCCACGTCCGCAACCTCGACGGCTTCGGCGTCGGCGACGCGGTCGCCGAGCTGCTGTCGCTGGCGTTGCTGCTGGTGCTGCCGGCGATCGCGGCCTGGGCACTGCCGACGGGCGGCCCGGCAAGCGGGGCCAGCAGGACGCCGGGCGGCTCGCCGTCCGCCGCCGCGGACGCACACGACGGCGGGGGTAGCTGAGCGCGGCGAGCCGGCTCGGCGGGGGGCGAGGGGCGAGGGGTGTGAGGGGCGACGGCGAGGCGAGGGATCCGGGCCGACGTCCGCGGCGCCCGCCGGATCGTCGTCTCGTCGCGCCTCGGCGGGTGAGGTGGCGATTGGGCGTGGCCTGGCCGGCGGATCGCCGGCTGGAGGTCGGCCGCCTCGCGAGACGACGACTCGACGGGCGCGGTCCGCGGCGGGCCGCCGCCCCGTCGGATTGCCATCTCATCGCACCCCGGTGAACGACACGGCAATTGGGCGTGGTCTGGCCGGCGGATCGCCGGCTGGAGGTCGGCCGCCTCGCGAGACGACGACTCGACGGGCAGCGAGCCTGACCGCGCGCCGTGCGATCCTCGATCGGTGGACCGGCTGTTCGCCCCCGACCCGGACGACGGCACCCCGACCAGTGGCGGAGGGGCGTCGCTGCCTGCCGACGCGCCGCTCGCCGCGCGGCTGCGACCGGCGACCGTCGAGGACGTCGTCGGCCAGGCCGCGCTGCTGGGCGAGGGCCGGCCGCTGCGGGCGGCGATCGACTCGGGGACGCCGCACGCGATGCTGCTGCACGGGCCTCCGGGGTCGGGCAAGACGACGCTGGCCCGGATCGTGGCCGACGCGGCCGGGGCCGCGGTCGAGGCCCTGCAGGCGGTCGATGCCGGCAAGGCCGAGGTCCGCGCGGCGCTTCAGCGGGCGCGCGAGCGGCGGGCCTCCAGCGGCACTCCGACCGTCCTCTTCATCGACGAGATCCACCGCTTCAACCGGACTCAGCAGGATGCGCTGCTGCCGGCGGTCGAGGAGGGCCTCGTGACCCTGATCGCCGCCACCACCGAGCCGCCGTGGGCCGCGGTCAGCCCGGCGCTGCGCTCGCGACTGCGGATCTACCGCCTGCGTGCGCTGGCCGAGGCCGACGTGCTGGTGCTGCTGCGACGGGCGATGGAGCGGCGGCTGCTGGACCGCGACGGCGAGCAGGTGCGGGCCGACGACGACGCGCTCGAGCTGCTCGCGAGTCGCAGCGCCGGCGACGCGCGGACCGCCCTCGGTGCGCTCGAGGCCGCGACCGGCTTGGCGCGGGCGGCTGCCGCGACGGTTGCCGGCGAGGTCGACGGCCCCGCCGCGAGCGCCCCGGTGGCGAAGGGATCCGCGGACGGTCAGCCAGCGAACGACACTGCGACGAACGACACCGCGACGGACGACACCGCGACGGACGCGCCCGACCCGCCCCCCGCCCGCCCGGCCCGAACCGTCCGCGTGACCGGGCGCCAGGCGTCGGCGGCGCTCGACCGGACGGTGATCGCGGCCGGGCCCGACCAGCCGCACGACCTGCTGTCGGCCTACATCAAGTCGATCCGCGGCAGCGACCCCGACGCCGCCGTCTACTACCTGGCCGGCATGCTCGCGGCGGGCGAGGATCCGCGGACGATCGCCCGGCGGCTGGTCGTGTCCGCCAGCGAGGACGTCGGCCTGGCCGACCCGTACGCGCTGCCGATGGCGATCGCCGCCGCCGAGGTCGTCGACCGGATCGGGATGCCCGAGTGCCGGATCGCCCTCTCGCACGTGACGATCCGCCTGGCCCTGGCGGGCAAGAGCAGCGCCGCCTACCGGGCGATCAACGACGCCCTCGAGCACGTCGCCGAGCACGGCGTCGACGCCCCGCCGCCCTACCTGCGCGGCAAGATCAGCGACGGCGCCCGGCCGCAGGACTACGACTACCCGCACGCCAACCCGGGCGGCTTCAGCGACCAGGAGCTGCTGCCGCCCGCGCTCGCCGACCACCGCTTCCTGCAGCCGGCGCCGCACGAGACCGTGCTGCTGGAGCGGCTGGCCGCGGCGCGCCGCGGGCGGGGACGGAAGCCCTGAGCGAGCGCGGTGGGGGTCGCCGGCGACCAACCGGCGGCCCACCCCGCTACTCGGCCGCGCCCGCCCCACTCGCCGCCGGCTCGGCGGCGGGCCCGGTGCCTCGCTGCAGGGCGGGGAAGATCATCAGCAGCAGGGCGCTGGCGGGACCGTCCGGCGCGGCGTAGCGGTGGGGGCGATCGGCGTCGAAGCGGACGAAGTCGTGGACGTCGAGGGCGACGATCGCCTCCTCCGGTCCGGCCTCGATCTGGCCGCTGAGGACGTAGAGCTGCTCGACGACCCCCGGGGCGTGGGCCGGGGAGTGCTGGACGCTGCCGGCGGCCAGGCGCATGCCGTAGAGCTCGAGGATCGCGCTGCCGACGTGGCTGCGCTCGATCAGCCGCGCCTCCATGTTCCAGCCCGGGACCAGCGGGCCCTCGTCGGCGCGGACGACGCGCGGCTCGGTGTTCGGGGGCTCCGAGACGAGATCCCCGAGCGTCGCCCCGAGCGCCCGGCTGAGCGCATGCAGGGTGTCGATCGTCGGGTTGGCGCGACCGGCCTCGAGCTGGGTCAGCGTGCCCTTCGCCAGGCCGGCGTGGCGGCCGAGGTCGACCAGCGACAGCCCCCGTGCCAGGCGGAGTCGCCGGACGTTGGCGCCGACCGTCTGTGCCACCGCGCTCACGGGTCCACGGTAGCGACGCGCGCGGAGGACGCCGGGCCTCCCGGCTCGGTCGCCTCGGCCGCGAGACCGGTCGTGGCGGTTCGCGGCGGGCGGCCGCCGCGCGCTCCCAGCGTCACGCCGAGCAGGATCAGCACCAGGCCGGCGACGGCCCGCGCGGTGATCTGCTCGCCCTCGGCGATCGCGCCCAGGGCCAGCGCGACGGCCGGGTTCAGGTAGGTCACCAGCAGCGCCCGCTGCGGCCCGGCGCGCTGGACGAGCGCGACGAACAGGACGACCGCCAGCAGCACCGCCAGCATGCCCAGCAGCAGCAGCGCCAGGATCGCCCGCCCGCCCGGTGCGACGGTGGCGCCGCTCGCCAGCGCCACCGGCACGGCCAGCGCGACGAACGGCACCGCCCCGAGCACGGCCAGGGCCCCGGTCGCCAGCGGCGGCTCGGTGACGAACCAGCGGCGGACGACGAGCGCGCCCGCCGCGTAGGCGACCGCCGCCCCGAGCGCGGCCAGCCCGCCGAGCAGGTCGACCTGCAGGCCCTGGCTGCCGAGCCCGACCACCAGCGCGACG
>NZ_AGUD01000003.1 GCF_000240225.1 Patulibacter medicamentivorans | reverse complement strand
GACGCGCGCCTCGCTGGCGGTGCGCCTGACGCAGCCGGCGACCGTCAAGCTGCGGATCCTGCAGGCGCGGCCCGGCCGTCGCAGCGGGCGCCGCTGCGTCGCCGTCCGCCGACCCCGGCGCGCGGGCCGTTGCACGCGCTACGCGACGCTGCCCGGCACCCGCACGCTGCGGCTGCTCGCGGGCCGCACGACCGTCGCGATCTCGCCGCGGTTCGGTCGCCGGACGCTGTCGACCGGGGTCTACCGGCTGCAGCTGACGGCGATCGACGGAGTCCGCAACCGCGCCGTCGCGCGGTCGGCGCGAATCCTGATCGGTCGCTGACCGGGGCGGGCGGCGCGGTCGTCAGGCGACGACGACGAGGCCCTCGCGCGCCAGGTCGACCGTGCCGGAGAACGCCGCGCGCGCCCGCCGCAGGTTCTCCAGGTTCTCGTCCGGGCGCGGCAGCAGGTGCGTCAGCAGCAGTCGCTTGGCCCCGGCCTGAGACGCCACCTGCCCGGCCTCCTCGCCGGTCATGTGGCCGTAGCGGTGCTGCCCCGGATCGGGATCGAGGTAGGTCGCCTCGACGACCAGCAGGTCGGCATCGCGGGCGTGGGCCACCAGCGCGGGGGAGCGTGCGCCATCGGCGCCGTAGACGATCGTCGCGCGGCCGTCGTCGATCCGCGGCGCGAAGCACGGCACCGGGTGCGCCGTGCGCGCGAACGTCAGCTCCATGCCGGCGATCGAGAGCCGGTCGCGATCGTCGTACTCGCGCAGGTCGAAGGCGCCGGAGAAGCGGTCCTCGCGCAGGCCGAGCGCCACCACCAGCGCGTCGAGCACCTGCGGTCCGTGATCGCGCGGGACGTACAGCGGGGTCGGTGGCAGCGGGCCCCCGGCGCGATGCTCCAGCTCGCCCGACGTCACGCTCGTCGACCACGGGACGAGGTCCAGGACGTGGTCGGCATGGGCGTGGGAGAGGACGATCGCCGACAGCCGGCCCGCCAGCCCGCGGCGCCAGACCCGCTCCAGCGTTCCCGGCCCGCAGTCGAGCAGGATCGTGCCGCCGTCGCCGTGGACCAGGTACCCGGCGCAGGCCCCGCCCAGCGGGGCGCCGACGGTGTGGCCGAGAACCTCGAAGCGCATCGCCGCCGAACGCTAGAGGACCGCCGCGATCGGCTCGTGAACGTCTTGACGCCGGTCGCGGACGGCCGCCCTTCCTAGCGCGACGGGGCCTCGCGATCACCCGTTCTCCGGCTCCGCGTCCCCCGTCCGGGGGGTGTGGGATCGGTCACGGAACCGCTACCGTGAACAGCGCTCCTCCGTGCTCGCTCGTTCGTGATCCGCAGCCGTTCAACCTCGACGCTCCACGCTCCCTCCGCTCGATGAGGGTCGATCGCTGCTTCGCGTTCCTGGACCTCTGCGGGTTCAGCAGCTACACCGACGCCAACGGCGACGAGGAGGCGGTCGCCGTCCTGGCGCTGATGCGGTCGGTCGTCCGGCGGGCGGCCGAGCGGCGCGGCGTCCGCGTCACCAAGTGGCTCGGCGACGGCGTGATGCTGTCCTGCATCGGCCAGGACGCGCTGGTCGCCGCGACGCTCGAGATCCGTCACCACCTGAGCGGCGCCAGCCCGCTCGCGGTCCGCGGCGGGATCTGCAGCGGCCCGGTGATCATGTTCGAGGGCGACGACTACGTCGGCGCGGCGATCAACGTCGCGGCCCGGCTCTGCGACGTCGCCGCCGCCGGCCAGCTGCTGATGGCGGCCGGCGAGCGCGCTGCGCTGCCCCACTGGGCGGGCCTCTCGATGCTCGGGCCGGTCGCGATCGCCGGCGTCGCCCGGCCGGTCCTGGTCCAGGAGCTGGACCTGCGGACGGGTGACGACGGCCGGACGGTCGTCGATCCGGTCTGCGGACTCTCGATCCCGGCCGAGTCGGCCGTCGCGCCCCACGACGAGACCGACCCGGCGCTGCGCTGCTTCTGCTCGGCGGACTGCGCGGCGCACTTCGTCCGGGTCGACGACCACCGCGGGCCGATCAGCGACATCCACCGGGCGCCGCTGGGCGACATCGCCGTCGTCGAGAGCCCGATCGCCCGACGCTGGGCCGGGTGAGGCCGCGCCGGGCGCCGCCCGGCTACGGCTTGCTGGTGTAGGTGACCTTCTCGCAGTTGCTCAGCTGGTACTTCGAGCGATTGCGGTTGCGCTTCTTGGCGATGATCCGGACCGTGTCGCGGCCGGGCCCGCAGTCGACCGTGCCGCGCCCGTAGTAGGCGGAGATCCGGTCGTTGCCGTCGCCACCGAGGATCGTGTTCGTGCCGTGGCTGGCGTAGATCCAGTCGTCCCCGGGTCCACCGTCGAGCACGTCGCTCTGGCGGCCGTTGTTGGCGCTGCCGGCGACCGAGTCGCCCCAGAGCACGTCGTCGCCCTCGGCGCCGTGGATCTCGTCGCTGCCGTGGCGGCCGAGCAGCCAGTCGTCCCAGCGAGTCGCGTCGACGCGCTCGCCCCGGTTGCCGTCCTGCACGACCTGCCAGAGCACCCCGGAGACCTTCGGCCAGCCCTTGTGGCTGACCGACCCGCCGCCGCCGGGCGTCCAGTAGCCCGGCAGGTGGTCGCACTTGACGACCTTGCGCGAGACGTTCGGGCAGTGCGTGATCGCCTCGCGACCCTGGTCGGTGGTCGGCTTCTTGGCGACCGAGTCCGGCATGCCGCCCCAGCCGGCCGCCGTGCTGGCGAGCAGCAGCGACGCGCCGAACGCGGTGGCGGCGGTGGTGATGGCTGTGCGGTGACGACTGAACATCGCGGTGGCTCCTCCGAGTCTGGGCGGGAACGGACGCGGTGGGCACCGACCGCGAGCACGACCCGCTCACGCACGACACCAGGACCCCGACCCCTCGCGACACCGTAGCGCGCCCGCTGCTCGGCGCAACCTCGTGTTCCGGCCGGCCGCGCGGCGCTCAGCGTCGGACGAGCGGCTCGAGCCGCTTGATGATGTCGAAGTAGCGGACGGGGGCGGCCCGCACCAGCAGCGAGGTGAGCGCCGCGTCGGGCCCGATCAGGATCCGGTCCTTGCCGCGCTCGACGCCGTCGTGGATCGTCTTGGCAGCCTTCTCCGGCGAGGTCCGGGCGACCTTGTTGAAGTCCTGCTGAAGGACGCTGTGGTCGGTGTTGCCCTGGTCGTCGACGTGGAAGCGGGCGTTGTCGACGATGTGGGTGGCGATCCCGCCCGGGTGGACGGCGATCGCTCGGACGTTCGTGCCGCGCAGCTCGTGGCGCAGCGACTCGGTGAACCCGCGGACGGCGGCCTTCGACGCGCAGTAGGCGGCCTGGGTCGGCCAGCCGATCAGCCCGAAGATGCTCGAGACGTTGACCAGCGCGCCCTCGCCCTGCTCCTGCAGGATCGGCAGCCAGGCGCGGATCCCGTGGATCACGCCCCAGAAGTTGACGTCCATCACCCACTCGTCGTCCTCGACGGCGGCGCCGGCGACCGACTGCGACACGGTCACGCCGGCGTTGTTGACGACCATCCCGATCGGGGCCGGGGCCCACTCCTTGACCGTCGCCGCGAAGGCGAACTGGGCCTGCCGGTCGCGGACATCGAGCTTGTGGTGGAGGACCGGGCCGCTGATCGAGGCGGCGGTCTCCTCCAGGCCCTCCTCGTCCCAGTCGACCAGGGCGACCGGCGAGCCGTGGGCCGCCATCCGCTGCGCGAGGGCGCGTCCGATCCCGGACCCGGCGCCGGTGATGACCGCGGTGCGGCCCGAGACGGTGATGCGTGACGACATGGCGCGGCAGCATACCTACTCGTGCGTAGGGTGACGCTCGGCGGCGCCGCCGCGCGATTCGCCGTTGACACGTGAACCAGGATTCACGATGCTGTGAATCGAGATTCACCGGTGGCGGCCGCCCGGCCGCCGCGGAGCAGGCAGGAGCACCCGATGGCCACGATCCAGACCCCCGGCAGCGACGCGCGGCCGGCCACGACGATCGACCCCGCCTCGCGCGAGGTCCGCAACCAGCCGCCGCCGCTGCAGCCGGTGAACCTGTTCGACGTCGACCTGGCGCTGCGGGAGGCGCTCGAGCGCGAGGGCGGGGGATGGGGCATCGACCGCGTGCGCGAGGCGGGCGCCGCCGCCGGCAGCGTCGAGGCCCGGGCGCACGGCGAGCGGGCCGAGCGCAACGAGCCGATCCTGCGGACCCACGACCGCTACGGCAACCGGGTCGACGAGGTCGACCTCGACCCGTCGTGGCACTGGCTGCTGCGCGGCGCGATCGAGCGGGGGATGGCCGGCCTGCCGTGGCGCGAGGAGCGCCCCGGGGCCCACGTCGTGCGGGCGGCCCTGTTCTCGCTCTGGAGCAACGCCAACGGCGGCGTGATGTGCCCGGTCTCGATGACCTACGCCGTGATCCCGGCGCTGCGCGACGGCGCGCCCCAGCTGGCCGCCCGCTGGGAGCAGCGGCTGACCCGCCCCGACTACGACGGCGGCGCGCTGGCCGGGATGGCGATGACCGAGCGCCAGGGCGGCTCGGACGTGCGGGCCAACATCACCCGCGCGGTCGCGACCGGCGACGGCGACTACGCGATCCACGGCCACAAGTGGTTCTGCTCGTACCCGCCCTGCGACGTCTTCCTCGTGCTCGCGCAGCTGGAGTCGGGCTCCGCCAGCCGCCCCGACCCCGGGCTCTCCTGCTTCCTCG
The DNA here is from genome assembly GCF_000240225.1 of Patulibacter medicamentivorans. Lineage (GTDB taxonomy): Bacteria > Actinomycetota > Thermoleophilia > Solirubrobacterales > Solirubrobacteraceae > Patulibacter > Patulibacter medicamentivorans. The sequence goes on along the minus strand of NZ_AGUD01000003.1, from coordinate 77,611 downwards.
TCGAGCGCGGGCCGGGGATGGAGTTCCAGCGCCTGAAGGACAAGCTCGGGACGCGCTCGCTGCCCTCGTCCGAGGTCGAGTTCCGCGGCATCCGCGGCGAGCTCGTCGGCGAGCCGGGCCGCGGCGTCCAGGCGATCATCCGGATGGTCAACCACACCCGGCTCGACTGCCTGATCGGGTCCGCCACGTCGATCCGCCGCGGCACCCTGGAGGCGATCCACCACGCCCGCCACCGCTCCGCGTTCGGCGCGCGGCTGGTCGACCAGCCGGCGATGGCCAACGTGCTGGCCGACCTGGCGATCGAGTCCGAGGCGGCGACGGCGACCGCGCTGCGCGTCGCGCGCGCCTACGACGAGGCCGACGGCCCGTTCCGCCGCTTCGCCACGGCGGTCGAGAAGTACTGGGTCTGCAAGCGGGCCGCCGGCCACGCCAACGAGGCCCTGGAGTGCCTCGGCGGCAACGGCTTCGTCGAGGAGTCGGGGATGCCGCTGCTCTACCGCGACGCCCCGCTGATGTCGATCTGGGAGGGCTCCGGCAACGTCGCCGCGCTCGACGTCCTGCGGGCGATGGTCAAGGAGCCCGAGGGCCTGCCGGCGTTCCTCGCCGAGTGCGAGCTGGCGACCGGCGCCGACCGCCGCTTCGACGCGCACCTGGCCGCCACCCGCGCGAGGGTCGCCGGCCTGTTCGATCCCGACGACCCCCGTGATCCGGGCGAGCGGCTGACCGGCGCCCAGTTCGAGGCCCGCCGGATCGTCGAGGACCTCGGGGTGACGCTGCAGGCCAGCCTGCTGCTGCGCCACGCGCCGGCGGCCGTCTCGGACGCCTTCTGCGCCGGCCGCCTCGGCGACGGGGGCCGCGCCTACGGGACGCTGCCGCGCGGCGTCGACGCGACCGCGATCGTCGACCGGGCGCTGCCGGCATGAGCGACGACCTGCGGACCGTCACCTACGCCGTCGCCGACCGGATCGCCCGGATCACGCTCGACCGTCCCGAGCGCGGCAACGCGATCGTCCCGCAGCTGATCGCCGAGCTGGTCCGCTGCGTCGAGCGGGCCGACCTCGACCCCGAGGTCCACGTGATCGTCCTGTCGGGCAACGGCAAGGGCTTCTGCGGCGGCTACGACCTGCTGGCGAGCGCCGAGGGGATGGGCGAGGGGGTCTACGGCGACGAGTCGGTCCCGGTCGGATCGCCGCTGCACCCGGCGACGATGGCGCTCAACCACCTGCCCAGCGAGACCTGGGACCCGATGGTCGACTACGCGATGATGGCCCGCAACGCCCGCGGGTTCATGTCGCTCTTCCACGCCGACAAGCCGGTGGTCTGCAAGGTCCACGGCTTCTGCGTCGCCGGCGGGACCGACATGGCGCTCTGCTCCGACCTGCTGGTGATCGCCGACGACGCCAAGATCGGCTACCCGCCGGCCCGCGTCTGGGGCTCGCCGACGACCTCGCTGTGGGCGGCGCGGCTGGGGCCGCAGCGGGCCAAGCGGCTGCTCTTCACCGGCGACTCGCTGTCGGGGGCCGAGGCGCTCGACTGGGGGCTGGCGATCGAGGCGCCGGCGCCCGAGCAGCTCGACGAGCGGACCGAGATCCTGCTCGAGCGGATCGCGCGGGTGCCGGTCAACCAGCTGATGATGATGAAGCTGCTGGTCAACCAGGAGCTCTACAGCCAGGGCCTGCACGCGACCCAGGTCCTGGGGACCGTGTTCGACGGGATCACCCGCCACACGAAGGAGGGCTACGGCTTCCAGCGGCGCGCGATGGAGGCCGGGTTCCGCCAGGCGGTCCGCGATCGCGACGAGCCGTTCGGCGACGTCGGCTCCTCGACCTTCAAGGGCTGAGCGGTGCGCGACGGCACGGCGACCGCCGCCTCCGGCACCCGCGCCCGGCTGCTGGCGGCCGCCCACGACGTGACGGCCGAGAGCGGCTACGGCGCCGCCTCGGTGACGGCGATCGCCGAGCGGGCCGGAGTCGCGGCCGGGACGCTCTACCGCCACTTCCCTTCCAAGGGGCAGCTCTTCGTCGAGCTGTTCCGGAGCGTCTGCGGCGGCGAGATCGAGGCGATGCGCCAGGCCGCCGAGCGGCCGGCCGCGACCGCGGTGGCGGGGATCGAGGAGGTCCTGGCGACCTTCGCGGCGCGCGCGCTGCAGAACCCGCGGCTGGCGTGGGCGCTGCTGGCCGAGCCGCTCGACCCGCTGGTCGAGGCCGAGCGGCTGGCCTACCGGCGGACCTACCGCACCCTGCTGGCGCAGCTGCTGCGCCAGGCGATCGCCGCCGGCGAGATCCCCGACCAGGACGTCGAGTTCACCGCCGCGGCGGTGGTCGGCGGCGTCGGCGAGGCGCTGGTCGGCCCGCTCTCGCCGCTGTCGGGCGATCGCCCGCCGGTCGACCAGCTGCTGGCGGCGCTGCGCCGCTTCACCCGTGGCGCGGTCGGCGCGCCGCCGCTTCCCGAGCACGACGACCAGGAGCATCGATGAGCAACGTCCGCAGCGAGCGCACGGGAGCGGTCACGACCGTGATCCTCTCGCGCCCCGAGGTCCGCAACGCCGTCGACGGCAGCACCGCGGCCCAGCTGGCCGACGCCTTCCGCGCCTTCGACGCCGACGACGACGCGGCCGTCGCCGTCCTCTGGGGCGAGGGCGGGACGTTCTGCGCCGGCGCCGACCTGAAGGCGGTCGGCAGCGAGCGCGGCAACCGGATGACGCCCGACGGCGACGGGCCGATGGGGCCCAGCCGGATGCGGCTCTCCAAGCCCGTGATCGCCGCGATCGAGGGCCACGCCGTCGCCGGCGGCCTCGAGCTGGCGATCTGGTGCGACCTGCGGGTCGCCGCCCAGGACGCGGTGCTCGGGGTCTTCTGCCGGCGCTGGGGCGTGCCGCTGATCGACGGCGGCACGATCCGGCTGCCGCGCCTGATCGGGACCAGCCGGGCGATGGACCTGGTCCTCACCGGCCGCCCGGTCGACGCGGCCGAGGCCCAGGCGATCGGCCTCGTCAACCGCGTGGTCGCGCCCGGCGAGGCGCGAGCGGCGGCCGAGGCGCTGGCCGCCGAGCTGGCCCGGCTGCCCCAGGTCTGCATGCGCCAGGACCGGCTCTCGCTGCTCGAGCAGGAGGCGCTCGACGAGCCCCAGGCGCTGGTGAACGAGTTCGCGCACGGCCTGACGTCGCTGGCGTCCGGGGCGCTCGAGGGCGCGGCCCGGTTCGCCTCCGGCGCCGGGCGTCACGGGTCGTTCGAGGACCTGGGCTGATCCCGGGAGGCGTCAGCGCCCGCGCAGGCGGGTGAAGCGGTCGACGCCGACGCCGCGCTCCTCGTCGGCGATCATCAGCGAGCGGTCGACGTAGAACGACCGCGGCACGCCGTGGCGGCCGTAGTCGACGTCGAGCCGGACGACGTCCGCGTCGATCGCCTCCTGGATGCGGGCGAAGAGCCGCGGGACGGTGGCGAGCGACCGCAGGTGCTCGGCGACCCGCCCGACCGGCTTGCCACGGCGGACGGTGATGGTCCGCGGCGTCGTGTACTGGAGCGGGCAGAAGCACTGCTGGCGGACCCGCATCCGGTAGTGCCGGACCCCGTAGGCCCTCCAGCTGGCGCGCGCGGCGTCGAGCGCCCGCTGCGCGCTGCCGTCGGCGATCCGCGGATCCGGCTGGTCGCCGGGTCTGCCGGTCGCGGCGACGGCCGGACCGGCGGTGGCGGCCGCGAGCGCGGCGAGGACGAGCGCGATCGGTCGGGCGCGACGGGTCGGCATCGGCCGATCCTCCCACCTCGGCGTCCCTCCGCGGCGCGGCTCCCAGGACGGCCGTCGACGCCCGTGAGGTGACGGATGCGCGCCGACGCGCGAGACTGAGCCATGCTCGACCGCCTGGCGCGGCACTTCTACGAGCGCCTCGGCGTCCGCTACCAGCTGCTCTTCCTCGCCACCCAGGGCCCGGCGGCGATGCTGGTCGCGCTCGGGACGGTGGTCCTGATCGGCAGCTACTACGACCTCGCGCCCGGCCGCCTGGCGATCGCCGGCGGGATCGGGGCGGCGTTTACCGGCCTCGCCGTGCTGCTGGCCGCGATCCGCTCGCAGCCCTACCTGGTGAAGGTCGTCGCCTGGCGCCAGAACCCGGCGCCGACCGATCCCGAGACGACGGCGGCCTGGGACGCGGCGACCAACTTCCCGATGCGGTCGTTCCGCCGCAACGCGCTGATGATCAACGTGATCGCGGTGATCCCGAGCACCGCGGCGATCGTGGCCCTGATCGAGCAGCCGTGGCACGCCGGATTCGTGATCGCCGCGGGCTGCCTGGCGCCGGCGACCTACGCGACCATCCTCAACTACTCGATCGCCGAGATCCTGATGCGCCCGGCGATCCAGGAGATCGCCGCCGCGCTGCCGGACGACTTCCAGTTCGAGCGCCGCGGGCTCCCGGTCCGCAAGCGGTTCCTGCTGTCGCTGCCGGCGGTCACCGGGGTGACCGGGATGGTCGTCGGCGCGCTGGTGACCGACGGCGGCGGGACCGGGACGCTGGCCGCGACGGTCGCGGTCTCGCTGGTGGTCGGGCTGGGCCTGTCGCTCGAGGTGACCGTGCTGCTGTCGCGGGCGATCACCGACCCGATCGGCCGCGTGCGGGTCGCGATGGCCCGCGTCCGCGGCGGCGACTACGCGTTCCGGCTGCCGCCCGAGACCAGCGACGAGCTGGGGCAGCTGTTCCACGACTTCAACCAGATGGCGGCCGGCCTGGCCGAGCGCGAGCAGTTGCGCGAGGCGTTCGGCACCTACCTGGACAAGGACATCGTCCGCTTCATCCTCTCGGACCGCTACCCCCGGGAGGGGGTCGAGATCGACGTCTCGATCCTCTTCTGCGACGTCCGCGACTTCACGGCCTTCGCCGAGCGCTCGGCCGCGCCGGACGTCGTCGCGGCGCTCAACGCGCTGTTCGAGACCGTCGTGCCGATCATCAGCCGCCACGGCGGGCACGTCGACAAGTTCCTCGGCGACGGGATGCTGGCGGTCTTCGGGGCGCCGGAGTTCTTCGACGACCACGCCGACCGGGCGGTGGCCGCCGCCTGCGAGATCGTCCGGACGGTCAACCGCCTCGACGCGACGCTGATGGTCGGCGCCGGGGTCAACTCGGGACGGGTCGTCGCGGGGTCGATCGGCGGGGCCGGGCGGCTCAACTTCAGCGTGATCGGCGACGCGGTCAACGTCGCGGCGCGGGTCGAGTCGGCGACCCGCCAGACCGGCGACGACGTGCTGGTGACCGCGGCCACCCGCGACACGCTGCGACGGCCCGTGCGGCTGACCTCGCGCGGGACGGTCGAGCTGAAGGGCAAGTCGCGGCCGGTCGAGGTGCTGACGCCGCTGCCGCCCGACCGGCACGGCGCGCGCCTGGCCGGCGACGGTGCCGCGGGCGCGGGCGAGCAGCTGCCGGTCGAGTCCTGAGAGCATCCGGCGCGATGTCGCTCCCCATCGAGGCCGCCGGGCCCGTGCTACCCGCGACGCCGCCCGATCCACCGGTCAAGCCGCGGCTGCGCGGGGTGATCCACCAGTGGTCGGCGCTCCTGGCGGTGGCCGCGATCGCGCTGCTGCTGACGCAGGCCGACTCGGGCCGGGCCCGGATCGCGGTGCTGGTCTACGGGATCGGGCTCTGCGGGCTGCTCGGGACCAGCGCGGTCTACCACCGCGTCACCTGGCGGCCGGCGGCGCGCCGCCGGATGCGGCGGCTGGACCACTCGATGATCTTCGTCCTGGTCGCCGGCACCTACACGCCGTTCGCGCTGCTGACGTTCACCGAGCCACTGGGGACGATCATCCTGGCCGTCGTCTGGGGCGGCGCGCTGGCGGGGATGGTGATGGCGATCGGCTGGCCGGACGCGCCGAAGAAGGTCGCCGCGGTGCCCTACGTGGCGCTCGGGTGGGTCGGGATCGTCGGCCTGCCGCAGATGATCGACCACGCCGGCTGGGGCGCCGTCGCGCTGGTCGCCCTCGGCGGGCTGCTCTACACGCTCGGCGCGGCCGCCTACGCCCTCAAGCGGCCCGATCCGTGGCCCACGACGTTCGGCTACCACGAGGTCTTCCACGCGCTGGTGGTCGTCGCGGCGCTCTGCCACTACGTGGCGATCGCCATCTACGTGCTCGACTGAGCCGCCGCCCCGCCGCCCCGCCGGCCCGCGGGTCGGCGGGGCGGCGGGGCGGGCAGCGCGACGCGCGACCTGCGAGGATCGCGCGCAGGAAACAGACCAGTTGGACGGTTTCGTGCGAGAGGAGCGCAGATGAAGGTGGACGCGGGCGGCTACGCCGCCACGGTGGACCAGGCGGGTGCCTCGGCGGTCGCGGCCGAGCGCGACGGCTACGACGGCTGGTGGGCGGCCGAGACCCAGATCGATCCGTTCCTGGCCGCGGCGATCGCCGCCGAGCGGACCGAGCGGGTGCAGATCGGCACCGGGATCGCGGTCGCCTTCGCCCGCAACCCGATGACGGTCGCGCTGCAGGCCAACGACGTCCAGGCGCTCTCGGGCGGGCGCTTCCTGCTCGGGCTCGGCTCGCAGATCAAGCCCCACATCACCAAGCGCTACTCGATGGAGTGGTCGCGCCCCGCGGCCCGGATGCGCGAGTTCGTGCAGGCGATCCGGGCGATCTGGCACGCCTGGGAGACGGGGGAGAAGCTGGCCTTCCGCGGCGACTTCTACACCCACACGCTGATGGCGCCGTTCTTCGATCCCGGCCCCAACCCCCACGGCAACCCGCCGATCTTCCTGGCCGCGGTCGGGCCGCTGATGACCGAGGCCGCCGGCGAGGTCGCCGACGGGATGCTCTGCCACGCCTTCTCGACCGAGCGCTACGTACGCGAGGTGACGCTGCCGGCGATCGAGCGCGGCCGAGCCAAGGCCGGCAAGCCGCTCGCGGGGTTCCAGCTGACCGCGCCGGCGTTCGTGGTCGGCCGCGACAGCGAGGAGGAGCTCGAGCAGGGGATCGCGTTCGTCAAGAAGCAGATCGCCTTCTACGGCTCGACGCCCGCCTACCGGCCGGTGCTGGAGCTGCACGGCTGGGGCGCGCTGCAGGACGACCTCAACGCGATGACCCGCCGCGGCGAGTGGGACCGGATGGCGGACCTGATCGACGACGAGGTCCTGCACGCCTTCGCGGTCGTCGGCACCCCCGAGGAGGCGGTCGCCGAGCTGCGCCGGCGCTACGGCGACGTCGCCACCCGGGTCACCCTGACGGTGCCCGAGCAGCGGGACGAGGCGCGCTGGAGCGGGCTCTTCGACCAGCTGCGCTCGGGCGCGCCGGTCTGACGCGGCCAGGGCGATAGCGTGACCGAGGTGGCAGACAGGCACTCGTCCGTGCGGGCCCCGTCTGCCGTCTTCGAGCCGGTCGCGACGCACGGGCGCGCGACGCTGGTGGCGCGGCGGATCTCCGACGCGATCGGCCTCGGCCTGCTCGTCGACGGCGAGCGCCTGCCCAGCGAGCCGCAGCTGGCGGGCGCCCTCGGCGTGTCGATCGCGACCGTCCGCGACGCGCTCACGATCCTCCGCGAGCGCGAGCTGCTGCGGACTCAGCGGGGCCGGGGCGGGGGCAGCTTCGTCCAGGCGCCCGGCGAGATCGCCGTCGCCGTGCTCGAGGCGCGGCTGCTGGGGACGGCGCTCGTGGACCTGCGCGACCTCTGCGACCACTACGGAGCGGTCGCCGGCATGGCCGCGAAGCTCGCCGGGGAGCGCGCGGCCGACGACGACGTCGGGCTGCTCCGCGGCGCCATCGACGAGCTGGAGGCCGCCGGGTCGCTCGCCGCCCGCTACCGGGCGGCCGCGCGCTGCCCGGTCGAGGTCGCCGCCGCCGCCCAGTCGGCCCAGCTGACCGGCGCCGTGATCGCGCTCCAGACCGAGGTCGGCCCGCTCGTCGGCCTGGCGTACCGCGACGACGACGGGCACCGCGAGGCGGTGCGACGTCAGCGGGCGATCGCCGACGCGATCGCCGACGCGGACGGTGAGCGAGCGCGGACGACCACCGAGGAGCATGCCGGCGAGCTGTACCGCCGCGCCCGCGACCTCCATCGCGAGATGCGGTCGCGACGGTGAGCGGCGGTTGCCCCGGCCGCGGGGGATCGCGATGATCCCGCCCATGCGGGAGCCCTCCAGCGGCGGCGTGGTCGCGCCCGAGGCGGTCGCGGCGGACACGATCGCCGCGGTCTTCGAGGACGTCTTCACGGCCGTCGCCCCGCTCGAGGCGATCGTCGCGCGCGTGCTCGCGCCCGGGCCGGGGCGGGTCCGCGACGACCAGCTGGGGCTCGAGGACGCGGTGGCGTCGCTGCTGGCCGACCCCACGGTCCTGGCCTCGGGCGCGGGCTTCGTGGCGACGCCGGACGTGCTGGCCGACCACGCGCTGTGGCTGGAGTGGTGGACGATCGATCCGCAGGATCGCTCGCGGCCGCCGGAGCGGGTCAACCCGCGGGCGGCGCCGGACGGCACGACGACCTTCGACTACACCCGCTCGCCGTGGTTCGTCGTCCCGCGGGACACCGGCGCCCGCCACGTGACCGGCCCCTACGTCGACTACTTCTGCACGGCGGGCTACGCGGTGACGGCGACCGTGCCGGTCACGATCGACGGGACCTTCGTCGGCGTGGTCGGCGCCGACGTCTCGATCGCCGAGGTCGAGCAGCGGCTGGCCGAGCTGCTGGAGCCGGTCGCGACGCCGGCGGCGCTCGTCAACGCCAGCGGGCGGGTGCTGGCGGCGGTCGGGCTCGACCTCGTCACCGGCGATCTCGTCCGCGACGCGCCGCCGCCGGCCAGCTGGGCAGACGATCCGGCGTCCGGCCCGTGGCGCGCGGTCGCGCGCTGCGGGACGCTGCCGCTGGCCGTGCTGGTGCGCGGCGCGGGATGACCCGCGGGCGGCGCGCTGCCGCCGTCCGAGGAGGACGCCGAGCTGTCGGGCCGGCGTCCGTCGTTGCGGATGCGCGAACGGGACCGTGGGCGCCCCGCGAGGCTCGATCTCCCGGCGACCGATGAGTCCGGGGCCCGCCCCGAGTCTGTTGGAATCGACCGGCCGGCATGCGACCGGCGCCCGACCAGGAGCACCTCATGACCCGCGTTCGCCTCGACCTCTGCATCTCCGCCGACGGCTACGTCGCCGGCCCCGACCAGCGGCCCGACGAGCCGCTCGGCGTCGGCGGCATCCGGCTGCACCAGTGGAAGCTCGACACCGGCTTCTCGGGCGACAACCTGCGGCCGGCCGCGGGCGCCGAGGAGCCGAGCGTCGACGCCCAGGTCGTCGCCGAGCTGTTCGACGGCGTCGGCGCCTACGTGATGGGACGCAAGATGTTCGGCGGCGGACCCGGCCCGTGGCCGACCGACGAGCCGTGGAACGGCTGGTGGGGAGAGGACCCGCCATACCACGCGCCGGTCTTCGTCATCACCCACCACCCGCGGGAGACGCTCGAGCTGGAGGGCGGCAACGTCTTCCACTTCGTGACCGAGGGTCCGCAGCGGGCGCTCGAGCTGGCGCGCGAGGCCGCGGGCGGGCAGGACGTGATGGTCTCGGGCGGCGCCGACGTCGCCAACCAGCTGCTCGCCGCCGGCGCGATCGAGGAGATCCAGCTGCACGTCGCGGCGGCGATCCTCGGCGGCGGAGAGCGGCTGTTCGAGGGCGTGCCGGCGGACGCGCTGCCGTTGTCGCTCGACCGGGTGCTGCAGGGGGCCGACGTCACGCACCTGCGGTACCGCGTGGGGTGAGCGGGACTCGCATAACGGGTCCCTGCCACGGCGTGCCGGGTGGGAGACCGGACCGTGGCAGGGACCAGGATGAGGGGTTTCGTGTGGAGGACGTCGACGACAGTCAGCCGTCCACCGAAGGCCCAGGCTAGCGCGTTCACCGACGCGCTGCAACACCGCCGTGTTTGAAGTCGACATCCAGAGCGTCGGACGTGTACAGGCGGCCAGACCCGCGTCCGCAAGTCGCGCCGATCGACCTGCCGGCGAGGCTGCTCGCGCCGCGCACCCGATCCGCCGTTCCGCGGTGTCCGGCCGATCGGCGAGAGTCCCGGCGAGGCCATGAGCACGTTCGTCCTGATCCCCGGCGCCGGCGGCGCCGCGTGGTACTGGCACCGGGTCGTGCCGCTGCTGCGCGCGGCCGGCCACGACGCGATCGCGGTCGACCTGCCCGGCGACGACGAGTCGGCCGGGCTGCCGGAGTACGCCGATCGCGTGGTCGCGGCAGCCGACGGACGCGCGGACGTGGTGCTGGTCGCCCAGTCGCTCGGCGGCTTCACCGCGCCGCTCGTCGCGGAGCGCATTCCGGTCGCCGGCCTCGTGCTCGTCAACGCGATGGTGCCGCGTCCCGGGGAGCGACCGGGGGAGTGGTGGGACGACAGCGGCTCCCAGCCCGCGCGCGAGGCGGCGGCCCGCGAGCACGGCTACCCGGCCGCGTTCGACCTCGACGTCTACTTCCTGCACGACGTACCGCCCGAGGTCGCCGCCGCCGGCGCGCCCCACCAGCGTCCGGAGTCCGACGCCGTCTTCGCCTCGGTCTGCGACTTCGCGGCCTGGCCCGCGGTGCCGATCCGCGCCGCGGCCGGCGTCGGCGATCGCTTCTTCCCGGTCGAGTTCCAGCGGGCGCTGATCCGCAAGCGGCTCGGGATCGACGCCGACGTGCTGCCCGGCGGGCACCTGCTGGCGCTGTCGCAGCCCGAGGCGCTGGCGGCGTACCTGCTCCGCCCGGCCGCCTGACCGACGGCGGCGCCGCTCAGGCGCCCAGCCGCTGCCCGAAGAACGCCAGGATCTCGTCGCGGGCGGCGATCGTCGGCTGCCCGGCCTCGTCGATCAGGTGGGCGGTGACGACGCTGTGCGGACTCGCGACGACGTGCTCGAAGAACGGCGAGGTCCTCGGGTTGGCGGCGCTGTCGGGGAGCTCGCGCGGGACGAAGCGGTCGCCGAGCGCCTCGGCGTAGGCAGCGAACCGCTCGGCGCGGCAGAAGCGGTCGCCCCGGAAGCGGTAGGCCAGCACGGTCAGGTCGTCCCGCTCCAGGCGCTCGCGGACCTCGGTCAGCTCGTCGGGCGCGATCTCGAGTCCGGCCGGATCGTCGAAGGGCAGCGACGGGTGTGCGACGACCGGGGCGAGGACGGCGGGCTCGAGCGTCATCGTGAGCGCGAAGTTGCCGGTGAAGCACATCCCGATCGCACCGACGCCGGGCCCGCCGGACTGCTCGTGGGCCAGCCGCGCGAGCGACCGCAGCCAGGTCGTCACCGGACTCGAGCCGCCGCCGGCGAAGGCCCGGAACTGGGCGCTGACGCAGGCCCGCTCGAGGATCGCGGTGCCGTCCTCGACGGTCGCGACGGCGCCGTCGCGACCGAACAGCGACGGCATGTAGACGGTGAAGCCGGCGTCCCGCACCCAGCGGGCGAAGCGGGCGACGTGGGGGCTGATGCCCGGCATCTCCGCCATCACGATCACCGCCGGCCCGCGACCGGCGACCTGCACGGTCCTGGTCACGCCGTCGAGGGTGATCCGGCGCGGATCGAAGTCCTCGAGCGGGTCGTCGACGTCGGGGCTGCGGTGCGGCATGCCCGCAGTTCGTACCGGCGGCGCGCCGCTCCCGCCCGACGGTTGGCCGGATCCGAGGGATAGATGGCCTTGCGGACGCGGCGCCTGGCGGTCACGATCCGGCCGTGGCCGATCGCAGGCGCCAGGTCGTGTTCGTCGCCTTCGACGGCATGCAGCTGCTGAACGTCGCCGGTCCGGCGGAGCTGCTGGACGCCGCGACCCAGGCGCTCGGCGGTCGCGGCGGCTACGAGCTGCTGATCGCCACGCCCGACGGACGGCCGATCCGCGGCTCGGGCGGCCTGCGCCTGATGGCCGACGTCGCGCTCGGCCACGTCCGGCCGCGCGCCGTCGACACGCTGATCGTCGGCGGCGGGATGCGGATCGACGAGGCCCTCGGGGACCCGCGCCTGGCGCCCGGGCTGCAGCGCGTCTCCGGCGGGGCGCGCAGGACCTGCTCGGTCTGCACGGGCGCGCTCCTGCTGGCGCACGCGGGGCTGCTCGATGGCCGCAGCGCGACGACCCACTGGGCGTTCGGCGCCGAGCTGGCACGGCGCCATCCGCGCGTGGCGGTGGTGCCCGACCGGATCTTCGTCCGCGACGGCCCGGTCGTCACGTCGGCCGGGTCGACCGCGGGGATGGACCTGGCGCTGGCCCTGATCGAGGAGGACCACGGCCCCGAGCTGGCCCGGACCGTCGCCCGCTGGACCGTGATGTTCCTGCGCCGGCCGGGCGGGCAGTCGCAGTTCTCCGAGCGCCTGGCCCTGCCGAGCACGGTCTCCACGCCGGTCCGCCAGGTCCTCGACGCGATCGTGGCCGATCCCGCCGGCGACCATCGCCTGGCCCGGCTCGCCGCCCGCGCGGCGGTCTCCGAGCGCCACCTGCGACGGCTGTTCGCCGACCAGGCGCGAACGACCCCCGCCCGCTTCGTCGAGCGGGTCCGGGTCGAGGCCGCCCGCGAGCAGCTGGAGGCCACCGCGACGCCGGTCGAGGCGATCGCGACGGCCTGCGGCTTCGGCAGCCCCGAGACGATGCGCCGCGCGTTCCTGCGCGTGCTCGGGGTCGGCCCGTCCGACTACCGGGCCCGCTTCCGGTCGACCGAGCCGGCGGCGCTGGCCGCCTGACCGGGCCGACCGGTGGACCCGGGGCTAGCGGTAGAAGCTGGTCCGCTTCGCGGCGCCGGCGCGGTTGATGCCGATGTGGATGTGGTCGACGTGCGGGTTGGGGCCGGTGTAGCGGCGGAACCCGGACGAGGCGTAGGTCGCGGTCCAGATCCGGCGGTTCCAGATCAGCTCCTGGATGCCCATCGCGCGGCCCAGCCGCCAGTTGTCCCTCGAGACCCGGGCGATGAAGCGGTTGACGGCGCGCGCCTGCGCCGGCTTGCCCGCCGCGGCCATCCAGTCGAGCGCGCGGCCCTCGGCGTGGAGGCTGAGCTGGCTGGTGTTGGCGGTGTTCGGCCGGCAGCTGTAGCCGCCGATCGATCGCGTGTAGGCGTAGTTCGCCTTCAGCCACGTCCGCAGCGCCTGCGCGCCGGGGGTGAAGGTGCCCGAGCAGCTGCTCGGGCCCCGCCAGGCGCCCGGATCGTCGTAGTGGAACGCGTCGGCGGCCGGCGCCGGCGCCGGGGGCGGGGGCGGGGGCGGCGGGGTGTCGCCGCCGCAGGGCGGCGCGACCCGGCCGTCGCTGCCGGTCTGGACGTAGGTGTCGCTGACGTAGTCGCCGGCCGCCAGCTTGTCCCACAGCCGCGACGTGCCGAAGCGGCCCGTCACGCGGGTGCCGCGGACCTGGCAGACGATCCTGACCCGCGTGCCGTTGGCGAGTCGGCGGGTCTTCGGCGCCGTGGTGCTCGGCGCGCTGCGGGCGCCCAGCGTGTAGCCGGGGTTGACGGTCACGACGCCGGTGGCGGCATCGGCCACGGATGGGGTGAGCAGGCAGGCGAGGGCGGCCGCTGCGACGGCGGTGGTGGCCCGGCGGCGGCCGGTCGGGCTGGGGACGGGACTGACGGAACGCATGGCGATGGTTATCGCCGCTGGCGCCGCCGCCGTGGGGCGGTTCTCAGAGAGCCCTCATGGTCGGGGCGACCGGCCCGGCCATCCGGATCCGGTGTCGGGACGTCTACGAGACGCCCTCGCCGACCCGCTGGCCGACCGCCGGCCGCCACATCAGGGTGACCGGCGGGCCCTTCGGCAGCGTTCGCCGCTCGGTCGCCACGAACCCGTGGCGCTCGTAGAGCGGGACGTTCAGCGGGTTGGAGCTCTCGAGGTAGGCGGGCAGTCCCAGCTCGTCGCAGCGGGCCAGCCCCGGAGCGAGCAGCGCCGAGCCGAGGCCCTCGCCCTGGCGTCCGGGGAGGACGCCGATCGCGGCCAGGTACAGGTGCGGCTCGCGCGGGTGCCGGGCCTCGACCGCGCCGAGGCCGTGCAGGACGCGGATCCAGTGCGGCCATGCGCCGCGGGCCGTCGCCGCCCCGAGCCGCAGCAGCTCGCCCGGGGTCTCGCGCCACCGGCCGGGCGCCGCCCAGAGCGCGGCGCCGCCGTCCGTCGTCCAGCTCTCGCCGCCCGGCAGCAGGCGGGTGGCCAGGAACGAGAAGAAGTGGCGGCCGTCCCGCGGGCGGGTAGCGGCCCGGGGGAACACCCAGCTGAGGACCGGGTCCTCGGCGAACGCGGCGGTCAGCGTGTCGACGATCGTGGACTGATCGGTCGCGGCGGCGGCGACGGCGACGGGGCTCCGCACGGGCGATCCGGCCATCGTTGGACCCTACTGCGGCGGGCAGGACGCGCGCGACCGATGAGTCCCGGCCGCCGTTCCGGTCCTTGTCCGCGAAGACGCGCTCCCGCGGGCACCTGTATGACAGCGTGCGACGGCGGGAACCCGCACGACACGACCACGACCCGCACCAGGAGACAACAGATCATGCGCACCCTCATCGCCACCGCCTTCATGTCGCTCGACGGCGTCGTCGAGGCCCCCGGCGGGGAGCCCGGCTACCGCAACAGCGGCTGGACCTTCGAGGACCTCGAGTTCCTGCCCGAGGCCTACGAGCTGAAGGGTCGCGAGCAGGAGCAGTCCGACGCGATGATGGTCGGGCGGGTCAGCTACGAGGCGTTCTCGCCGGTCTGGCCGACGATGACCGAGGAGTTCCCGCGCTACAACGCGATGCCGAAGTACGTCGTCTCGACCACCCTGCAGGAGGGTGACCTGGTCGACGACTGGGGCGAGACCACGATCCTCCGTTCGCTCGACGAGGTCGCCGCGCTGAAGCGGACCGACGGCGGCGCGATCACGATCCACGGCAGCGCGACCCTCAACCGGAACCTGGCCGACGCGGGGCTGATCGACCGCTACCACCTGCTGGTCTTCCCGACCCTGCTCGGCGCCGGCAAGCGGCTGTTCAGCGAGACCGACAAGGACAAGCAGATGCTGACCCTGGTCGAGAGCGCGTCCTACGGCAACGGGATCCAGAAGCTCGTCTACGACGTCGTCCGCTAGCCGCCGCGCCGCGGGCGGTAACCGGTCGGACACGAGCTGGCTCCGACGTGCCTGGGATGCTGCGCCCCGGGCGCGCGTGTGTCGCCCGTAAACGATCAGGAAGCTCGTCATGAAGAAGAAGCTCGCGTTCGCCGGCATCGCCGGGACGCTCCTGAGCGCGGCGGTCATCGCCGTGCCATCGGCCAACGCGGCCGCCCGCGACGGGATCTGCCAGTCGGGCGAGTTCTGCCTGTACTACAACAGCGACCGGCAGGGCTCGGTCTCGGACTTCACCAGCTCGATCTCCGACTACGGCTCGTCGCAGCCCGACTGCTACGAGTTCAAGGGGGCCGGGGCCGGCCAGGGCCTGTGCGTCAAGAACAACGCCGCGTCGGTTTGGAACCGCACCACGGGCGCGGTCACCGTCTACTACAACAGCGGTTACTCGGGCGCGAGCCAGGGCTTCGCGGCGGGCGCCGTGGCGAACCTGAACGCGACGCTCAAGAACGAGAACGCGTCGCACAAGCTGAACACCAGCACGACCGGGAACACGAACCTGTCGTTCGGGCTCTACGACCTGAGCGGCGGCAGCATCACCTGCGGGTTCGACGGCTACGTCAACACCCCGGGCCGCCACGAGGGCATCGACATCGCGCGCAGCGTCGGCTCGCCGGTCCACGCGCTCGTGTCCGGCGAGGTCGTCAACGTCGTTCGCGGCGCCAACGGCAGCGGTGGGCTGTCGACGATCGCCGTCTACAACGCGACCTACGACAAGACCGTCATCTACCTGCACTCGGCGCCGCTCTCGAGCGTGACGGTGGGGGACCACGTCGCCCGCGACCAGCAGATCGCCACCGAGGCATGGCGCGGCGTCTCGTCCAGCGGCGCGGCCCACACCCACGTCGAGATGCGCCTCGGCCGCCGGACGCTGGCGGCCAAGAGCGTCAACGACTACACCCTCGACAACCCGGATCCGACCTCGTTCTGGCAGGCCCGGGGCTACAACATCCGCTGAGCGGCGGCGTCGCACGGCGGCCGGCTCGCGCGCGACGAGCCGGCCGTCCGTCGCCGTCAGCGCTTCTCGACCGACTTCGAGAAGCTGATCCGGCCGTCTGCCTTCTCGGTCTGGTCGGCATCGGTCTGGGCGTGGGTCAGCAGCACGCCCTTGCCGCCGCCGTTGAGGCTGCCGGTCGCGCTCAGCGTCGTCGCGAACTGGACGTTCCAGCCACCGAGCGGCGCGTCAATCGACGTCCGCAGGCAGTTCTGCATCGCGATCGACTCCCAGTCCTCGAAGTAGCCGGTCGTGACGAGGCCCATCTTCGAGACCGACGGCCACGCCACCTCGACGCCCCAGCCGTTGGAGAGCTTCTTCTCGTCGCCGTCGACCGTCCGCCGGTTGGTGCCGTAGACGTAGATCGGGTAGCTGTCGTGGAAGGTCGCGGTCGACGTCCGCTCCTCGTGGTCGCAGCCGGCGTGCCACGAGCGATCGTCGGTGCTGTAGGTGCCCTGGTAGGTGATCGCGACGTCGGCCTTGCCCTTGGCGGTGCGGCCGGTCTGGTCGGGGAACGTCGCCTTGCCGTCCTTGATCGTGACGGTGACCTTCTCGCTCTCGATGCCGCCGTTGAGCTCGCCCGAGCGGGTGATCGTCCACGATCCGCTGACGGTCGCCGTGGTCTTGGCCGGCTTCGCCCGGCCCTTGCGGGGCCGCTTCTTCTTCTTGCTCGCGACGGTCGCCGTGGCGTGCGGCGCGGCCGGGCGCGGGGCCGACCCGATCGCCTCGGCGGGGACGGCGACGAGCGTCGTGGCGAGCCCGAGGACCAGGATCGGGCGCAGGCGTGGTCGCAGCGGCATCGGCGCAGGCTACGGGCGCCGGGGGGAGGGGCGCATCGGTGGTTCCACGGGTCCGGTCGTCGAACGCTCTCAGTCCGCCTCGAAGTCCTCGGGACGCGGGCGCAGGGCCTCCGGAAGACGGGCCATGTTCTCCGGGGTGACGCGCCAGCCGTCGGCCGCGGCACCGGACGCGAAGGTCATCACCAGGGTCGCGGTGTCGCGATCGATCTTCACCAGCACGACGTCCCAGGTCCCTCCGTCGGCGCCTCGCATCCGATCGCGCAGGTCCCAGAAGAGGTCGTCGTCCTCCGGTGCCTCGGTGGGCACCGGAGGCCCCGATCGCGGGTAGCGGTACGCCGTCGTCCTGGAGACGCCGTCGGAGACCTCGGCGACCATCGAGTACGTGTCCCACTCGCGGTCGCGCAGCGCCGGCAACCTCAGGATCCCGCCGGCGATCGCCTGCGAGATCTCCGCCATCGCGGATGCCTGGTCATCTGCCATTGCCGGTCCTGGTCATGGGCCAGGTCTCCGACGCTACCTGGCGGTCACGAGCTTGTCGGCGAACTCGCCGGGCAGGCCGGCGGCGCGAACCTGCTCGGCGACCGCGGCGGCGTCGTACTCGACGCGCTCGATCGCCACGTCGACGCCGTCGTCGGCGGCGGTGAGGATCGCGAAGGCTCCGCGAGGGTCGCCGTCCTTCGGCTTGCCGACCGAGCCGCAGTTGACGAACCGCACGCCGGCGATGTCGGCGACCCACGGCTTGTGGGTGTGGCCGAACACGAGGACGTCGGCGTCCTCCTTGGCGGCGAGGCGCTCGTAGAGCGACGCCGGCTTGTCCTCGAAGAGGTACTCGTTGACCTTGCGCGGCGAGCCGTGCACCAGGTGAATCCGATGGTCGCCGACCTGGAAGCGCAAGTCGAACGGCAGGCCGGCCATGAAGTCCTTGGATGCCTGCTTGGTGTGCTCGAGGGTCCAGACGACCGACTGCTGGCCGAGGTCGCGGTCGTGCGGGGTGATGTAGGCGCAGCCGCAGTCGTCGAGGTCGCGGCCGATCGCGTAGTCGTAGTTGCCGTAGATCGTCGGGATCCGGCGTTCCCGGATCAGGGCGCAGACCTCGTTCGGGTACGGGCCGTAGCCGACGAGATCGCCGCCGCAGTAGATGTCGGCGATGGCGAGCTCGTCGATCCGGGCGAGTGCGGCCCGCAGCGCGGGCAGGTTGCCGTGGATGTCGGTGATGACCGCGACGCGGTCGTGACGGGGGACGGTGGCCATGGAGATCGAGAAGCCTGCGGTCGAACGGACGGAACGGGCGGAACTGGGTGAACGAGCGGCGCTCGCCGGAACTCAGGCGGCGAGCTGCGCGAGCTGCTGCCCGACGGGCTCGGTCGGCTGCCAGGCGAGCGTCGCGCGACGCTCGGCGAGCGCGTGCGCCTCGGCGAGGAAGCGCTGCTCGCGGTCGGCGCGGGCGGCGAGCGTCGGGTCGGTGGTACCGGTCGCGGCGAGGCTCTGATTGACCACCGCCGCCCACGGCTCGATCCCGGCGCGACGGAGGTCCTCGGCCAGACGGGCGGCTTCGTGGATCGGGGTCGCCTCGGGCAGCGTCACGAGCACGATCCGGGTGAAATCGGGGTCACGCAGCCGCGGCAGCAGCTGGGCGACCGCCGCCTCGACGCCGGTGCTGTTGCGTTCGACGTCGCGGTGGTAGGCCTGCGCGGCGTCCAGGAGCAGCAGGGTGTGGCCGGTCGGGGCGGTGTCGAGGACCACGAAGCCGTGCTCGCCCTCGGCGATCGTGCGCGCGAACGCGCTGAAGACCGCGATCTCCTCGGTGCACGGGGAGCGCAGGTCCTCCTCGAGCAGCGCCCGGCCGTCGGCATCGAGATCGGCGCCTGCCTCGGCGAGGACGCGGGCGGTATGGGCGGCGGTCTCCGCGACGGGGTCGATCCGTGAGACCCGCAGGCTGGCGGGCGGCTCGTCGGCGACGGTCCGCGCGACGTGCGCGGCGGGGTCGGTGGTGGTCAGGTGGACGGGGTGGCCGCGGCGCGCCAGCTCGGTCGCGATGGCGGCGGCGACGGTCGTCTTGCCGACCCCGCCCTTGCCCATCGTCATCACGACGCCGCGACCGACCTGCTCGAGCTCGTCGACCAACGCCGCCAACCCGCCGTCGGCAGCGCCGTCGATCACCGGGCCCGGCGCAGCGGGCGCCGCCGGGGCGCCGCGCCGGGACTGGGCGCGGTCGTCGAGGACGTCGGCGAGCGCGCTGGAGCCGATCGGCGCGAACGCCAGCAGCGGCACCCGGACGTGATCCAGATCCTCCAGCCCGACCGGCAGGGCCTGCAGCGCGCGGCGCTGACCGTCGGCCATCGCCTCGGCGGTCGCGTCGTCGCCGTCGCCGGCCGGGGTGAGGATGCCGTTGAGGGCCAGCAGCTGGTGGGCGATGCCGGCCCCGGCCAGCTCGAGGCTGGTGCGCTCGGCCTCGGCCAGCGCCGCGCTCTCGGGGCGACTGACGAGCACCAGCGTCGTGGTGTCGGGATCGCGCAGCGCGTCCATCGCGCGGGCGTACTGGTCGCGTTGGCCGGCCAGGCCCGAGAGCGGGCCCAGGCAGCTGGTGCCCGAAGTGTTGGTGTCGATGAAATCGGTCCATGCCGCCGGCAGCGCCAGCAGCCGCAGCGTGTGGCCGGTCGGGGCGGTGTCGAAGATCACCTGGTCGAACCCCGCCGTGGCGTCGCTGTCGCCGAGCAGGCGGGCGAAGCTGTCGAAGGCGGCGATCTCGACGGTGCACGCGCCGGAGAGGCTCTCCTCCATCGACCGGATCGCGGTCTCCGGCAACGATCCGCGGTAGGGCCCGACGAGCCGCTCGCGGTAGGCGGCGGCCGCCTGCTCGGGGTCGATGTTCGCCGCCAGCAGGTTCTCGACGTCGGCGACCGGGCGCGGCGTCTCGGTCAGCGGGGTGGCGAGGACCTCGTCGAGGTTCGACGCCGGGTCGGTCGAGACGATCAGCGTTCGCCGGCCGGCCCGGGCGTGCGCGACGGCGGTCGCGCAGGCGAGCGTGGTCTTGCCCATCCCGCCCTTGCCGGTGAAGAACTGCACCCGCGTGGCGGCATCGAGCAGCGGGCGATAGCCGGTCGGCGTCATCGTCAGCAGCCGCCGGGACCGCACCCGCACCCGCCGGCCTGCTCGTCGGCGATCGGCAGCGCGCTGCCGGAGGGAACCAGGCCGGCGAGCGTGAGCCGGGCGAGCGCGTCGCGGTCGGGGTAGCTGCCGTGGCTGACCGGGGCGCCGTCGAGCACCAGCAGCGGCAGCGCCTGCTCGCCGTGTTGCCGCAGCGCGTCCTTGGCCGCCGTGCTGGCGACGAACGCCTGCGGCTGCTGGGCCAGGTTGTAGCGCTGCACCTCGACGCCCTGCTCCTGCAGCCAGCCGAGGTCGGCGGCGAAGCGCGCCAGCTGCGGGTCCACGCCGGGCCCGCAGACGCCGGTCGAGCAGCACATCGCGGGGTCGAACACTTCCAACTTCATCAGCAGGCTCCGATCAGGCGGTGGTCAGGGAGGACGGGAGGGCGGGCGCGTCGCACTCGCCCGCGATCAGGCACTCGCGCGTGCGGCGGTGCACGAGCGTCAGGACGTGGCCGCGAACCGCCGCCTCGTCGTAGTCGCCGAGGATCCGGTCCGCGCAGGAGCGGATCAGGGCGGCGTCGTGGGACGCGCCGAACTCGTGCTGCAGGTCCGGGAGCAGCCGCTGCAGCCGCAGCTGGTGGGCGGTGCGGTCGGTGTAGATGTCGACGAGGTGCTCGTCGATCAGGGTCAGCACGTGGCGCTCGATCTCGTCGCGGATCTCGCGCACGCGCTCCAGCGGCTGATCGGCGGGGTCGGGCAGATCCCACGCCTGGACGGTGGTCGGCACGTAGGGGCAGGCGTCGCCGCAGCCCATCGTGAGGGCCCAGTCGGCGTGCAGCTGCATCTCGACGGTCAGCTTGCGCGGCTTGCGCCCCGCGACGTCGATCCCGACCTCGGCCATCGCCTCGACCACGGTCGGCCAGATCCGCTTGGCGGGCTGGGTGCCGGCCGACTCCGCGCGGATGTCGGACGGCGCGTGCTTCTCGAAGAACGCCTGGGCCATCTGCGAGCGGCCCGCGTTGTGGTTGCAGACGAACAGCACGTGGCGCATGTCAGCGCTCCTTGGTGGGGACCATCGACCCGCAGCCTATCCATTGACAGGTGTCGGTTCAATCGATCGATGTAGATTGATCGACGTCGATCCGGCCGCGTCGCGCCGCGCGGCCCACCAGTTCAGCAGCGCGGCGATCGGCCCGCGAAGCTCCCTGCCCCAGGGCGTCAGCGCGTCGGCGACGCCGTTGCTCGGCGCTCGACCTCGATCTCGTCGAAGTCGAGCGCCAGCAGCGTCGGCCGGGGGAGCGCTCGACCGCCGGGACCGCGTGGGAGCACGCGTCGTCGGGTGGGGAAGAGGAGGCCGTCGAACTGCCGGTGCCGGTCGCAGAAGAGGGCGGCGCTGGCCCACCTGCCCACCGGTTCGGCGACGAAGTCGTGGCGGCGGATCAGGCCGTCGGCGTCGACGTGGAAGGCCTGGTGGCGGCAGTGGGTCTCGATCCCCGCCGGGAACGTGGCCTGGAGCCGGCGCCACCGCTGGCCGGATTCCCGCCGGGGCTCGGCTTCGACGACCGCGACGTCGTCACGGGCCAGCAGCAGCGGCGCGGTCAGGTAGTTCCAGAAGGCGTATCCGGCGAAGTAGGCGGTGTCGAGCGGGTCCCAGTGGACGTTGCGGCGGACTCCGCGCAGCCCGCGGAAGGCCGAGCGTGGGTCGGTTCGCGCGTCGAGCCGCTCGCCGTCGTCGGTCTCGATCCGCACGTCGCCCCGGTCGAGCACGGCGCGCCTTCCGGCCTGCGGGAAGTCGTGGAGGACGGTGCGCTGCTCGGCGACCTGCACCTGAACGGCGAAGCGCGCGAGCTTGTTGCCGGGGAAGCGCTTCGGGAGCAGGCCGCCCAGCCGTCCCCGCGCGGTGATCGCCGAAGCGGACCGCCAGCGTTCGGCGCCGCCGTGGGCCGCGAGGACGTCGTCGAGTAGGTCGTTCACGTAGCCGCCCCCGGCCTTCGCTTGACTTTTGCTTGCGGCCTTGAGAAAAGCCTGCGACGTCAGCCTAGCGAGCGCCCGACGGTGCGGCCGGGAAGGTCGAGCCTCATCGGTCGGCTCCCACGACCTCGACGACGACCTTGCCCTTGCTGTGCCCACTCGCGACGTGCGAGAGCGCTTGGGGCACCTCCGCGAACGGGTAGCTGCGCTCGACGACGGGCCGGAGGGTGCCATCGTCGATCAGCTGCGCGATCTGCTGCAGCTGTGCGCCGTCGGCGCGCATGAAGAGGAACCGGTACCGGACGCCGAGGCGCCGGGCGGCACGCCGGGCCTTCCAGCTGAGGCCGCGGGTGACCAGCCGGACCGGCAGCGGCAGCCCGGCCCCGCGCGAGAACGTCGGGTCCGGCGGACCGGCGATGCCGATCACCAGTCCGCCGGGCTTGAGGACGGTCAGCGACCGGCGGACGGAGCGCTCGCCCTGGGAGTCCAGGACGACGTCGAACCCGGAGAGGACGTCGTCGAACTGCTCGCGGCGGTAGTCGACGACCTGATCGGCGCCGAGCTCCCGGACCCAGTCGTGGTTGGCGGCGCCGGCGGTCGTGGCGACGGTCGCGCCGAGGTGCTTGGCCAGCTGGATGGCGTAGGTGCCGACCCCGCCGGAACCGGCGTGGACCAGCACCTTCTGGCCCGGCTGCACCTGGGCCATCTCGACCAGCGCCTGCCAGGCGGTCAGGGCCACCAGCGGCACCGAGGCGGCGTCGGAGGACGACAGGCTGCGGGGCTTGATGGCGAGGTCGTCCTCATGGACGGCGAGGCGTTCGGCGAAGGTGCCGATTCGCTGGTCGCGGGGACGGGCGTAGACCTCGTCGCCGACCGAGAACCGCCTGACACCGGCGCCGATCCCGATCACGACGCCGGCGAGGTCGTGCCCGAGCGTGAACGGCGGCTCGTAGGGGAGGATCGGCTTGAACTCGCCGGTCCGGATCTTCTCGTCCAGCACGTTGACGCCGGCGGCGTGGATCTCGACGAGCACGTCGCGGTCGCCGACCTCGGGCTCCGGCCGGTCGGCCAGCTCCAGCGGCCGCTCGTACTTCGAGACCACCCAGGCCTTCATGGGCGTCACGCGCCCGGAGCGGTGTCGGGGGCGGCGGCCCGAAGGGCGCCGTCGGGGGCGGCGATCGCGTCCCGGACGGCGTCGAGGAAGGCGTCGGACTCGGGCGTGCCCTGGAGGGCGCGGGCGATCAGGATCGAGCCGACCATGGCGCTGAGGCGCACCATCGCCAGCTCGCGGCCCGCGTCGTCCAGGGCCGCCAGCGCGGCGACGTACTGCTCGACCTGCGCCCGGTAGGCGTTCCGCGCACGGGCGCCCGCGTGCGCGACCTCGGCGCTCAGCGCCGGCAGGCCGCAACCGCCGCCGACATCGTCGCGATGCTGCGCCGAGACGTACGCCCGCGCGATTGCCCCAAGGGGATCGTCGGCACCGTCCACGACGTCGGCCATGCGCGCTGCGGTCTCGGCCATGACGCGCTCGACGGCCTCGCCCATCAGCTCGTCGCGTGAGCCGAACTGCTTGTAGAAGCCGCCGTGCGTCAGGCCGACCTCGCGCATCAGCTCCGCGATGGCGGGCCGCTCGAGCCCCTGCTCCCGGATTCGTCGTGCGGTCGTGGCGACGATTCGCTCGCGGTTCTCGGCCTTCTGCGCCTTCGTGTGCCCCATGTCTCAGGATGGTACACAACATCCACATGTTAGGATGTCGATCGTCATCCAGAACTGAGGAGCAGGGCATGAAGATCGAGGGAACCGTCGCGTTGGTCACCGGCGCCAATCGCGGGATCGGGAAGGCGATCGTCGCCGCGCTGCTGCAGCGCGGCGCGAGCAAGGTCTACGCGGGCGCCCGGGACCCCGAGTCGGTCGACAACGGCGACCCGCGGGTTCAGGCCGTGCGCTTGGACGTCTCCGACGACGCCGACGTGCTCGCGGCCGCGGCGCTGGCGGGGGACGTGCAGTTGGTGATCAACAACGCCGGGATCGCCGAGCCCGGATCGCCGCTTCAGGCCGACCTGGAGGGCGCGCGTCGGCAGTTCGAGGTCAACGTGCTGGGCATCGTGCGCACCACGCAGGCGTTCGCGCCGGTCCTGAAGGCCAACGGCGGTGGCGCGTTCGTCAACGTGCTGTCGGTCGGCTCGTGGGTGGCCAGCCCGATCCTCGCGACCTATTCGGCGACGAAGTCCGCGGCCTGGAGCTACACCAACGCGGCCCGGATGGAGCTGCGGGCCCAGGGCACGCACGTCGTCGGCGTGCACGTCGGCTACGTCGACACCGACCTGACGGCCGGCCTGGAGGCGGAGAAGACCGATCCGTCGGTGGTCGCCCACGCCTCGCTCGACGCCCTCGAGGCGGGGGAGCCCGAGGCGATCGTCGACGACATCAGCCGACAGGTGAAGAGCGCGCTCAGCGACGACCAGCGCGTGCTCTACCCGATGATCGAACGCGACCACGCCGCGGCGACCGACTGAGCCGCGGGCCCTGCGGCCCGCGGAGGCGATCAGGCGAAGGCGTCCAGTCCGGCGAGCTCCGCGGAGAGGTCCCAGAGCCGCGCGGCCTCGCCGGGGTCGATCGCCCACGGCTTGACGCCGCCGCGCAGCATGTCGTCGTCGGTCGCGATCGCGGCGACGTCGCAGTCCTGGCAGTAGACGCCGGAGAGCGCGTCCAGTCGCGGCGCGGTGGCCGCCCAGACGGCGGTCGCGGCACCCTGCGGCGGCGTCTTGAAGCCCGCGGCGGGCCGTCCCTGCTCGTCGATCCAGCCCAGGCGAACCTGCTCGTCGCGGGGGACGTGGCGTTGCAGCGGAGTGAGGATGCTTCCGGGATGGACCGAGAACGCCGCGATCCCGCGAGCTGCGCCCAGCGCGGCGAGCTGGACGGCGAACAGCGCGTTGGCCGTCTTCGACTGGCCGTAGGCGAGCCAGCGGTCGTACCCCTGCGCGAACTGCGGATCGTCCCAGCGGATCCCCGACAGGAAGTGGCCGGCCGACGAGACCGTCACGACCCGCGAGCGCCCCGGGACGAGCGCCGGCAGCAGCCGGCTGACCAGCGCGTAGTGCCCCAGGTGGTTGGTGGCGAACTGCGCCTCCCAGCCATCTCCGACGCGGGTCTGCGGGCACGCCATGATGCCGGCGCCGGCGATCACGAGGTCCAGCGGGCGGCCGCCGTTCAGGTACCGGTCAGCGAACCGCTCGACGCTGCGCAGGTCGCCGAGGTCGACCTCGGCGACCTCGGTGGACGGGACGCCGACGAGCGCCCGCTCGGCCGCCTCGACGCGACGGCAGCCGACCACGACGTGCGCGCCCGCGCCCACGAGCGAGCGGACCGTCTCGAGCCCGAGACCCGACCCGCCTCCCGTCACCAGGGCCGTCCGTCCGGCCAGGTCGATGCCGGCGAGGACGTCGTCGGCGGTGCTGTGGGCGTCGAACCCGGAGCCGATCGGGTGCTGCGCGAAAGCCGTCATGGCAGCGATGCTAGGAGCTAGACATAACTCTAGGTCAAGGCCGTAAGGTGCAGTCATGGAGCCCGTCGACGGCGAGCTGACGATCGGCGAGGTCGCGCTGGCCACCGGCCTGAGCGTCCACGCGCTGCGGTTCTTCGAGCGCGAGGGCCTGCTGCTGCGGCCGATTCCCCGGTCGAGCGCCGGGCGCCGGGTGTACGACCAGGCCGACGTCGAATGGCTGCTGCTCTGCAACCGCTTCCGCGCGTCGGGCATGCCGCTGGCCGCGATCCGGCGCTTCGTCGACCTGGTCCGGGAGGGGCCCGGAAACGAGCAGCAGCGGCTGGCGATCCTCCGCGAGCACGAGCGCCATGTGCGCGAGAAGATCGCCGCGCTGCGAGACGACCTCGAAGTCATCCACGCGAAGGTCGCCACCTACGAGCGTCACGTGCGCGACGGGACGGCCAGCGGCGTCTGGGACCCGTCGGATCGGTGATCTTCGAGTCGCGGGCGGCATCCGTCCGGACTGCGAACCGACCACCGGCTGCGCGTAACGCGCGTGCGCTGGAGCGCCGCGTGGCGAATCGCCCGTGGCAACGGGGGTCTTCGCGCATATTCTGCGCTCGATAATCGATCTGCTGCCTACGCACCTTGGCCGGTGGTAGCCTGCGTCCTGCGCGGCCTGGGCTGGGACCACTCCGTGGCAGGCCTAAGACACCTTCCCCGGCCCGGGCCGCGTCCTCTTTTCGGCCAATCGTGCCGGTTGCACTCCGTCCTCGACGCGCGCTAGGTTCGCGGCGTCTTAGGAAGCCACGGAGTACCCCGGTGTCGGTCGTGTAGGCCGGTCGGTGGGCCTCCGTACAACGCGGAGGTCCGCTGCATGTTCACCGTCCCCGTCGATGTGGTCGCGGAGTTCCGCGGTCGCAAGCAGTCGCGCGAGTTCCAGCGCGACGGCAAGACGTTCAACAGCTCCGAGGTCCTCTACTTCGAGCTGGACAACCCGCTCTCGGGTGAGCCGATGCACTTGCGGGTGCGCGTCAACCAGCTGGAGCGCGATCAGGTGGCGTTCGAGGGCATCGAGCGCGGAGATCAGGTCCGAATCGTCGGGGTCGTGCGCGCCGCCGAGCAGGGTGACGAGTACGGCTCACAGCTGATCGTCGGTCGGTTCGCTCAGCCGGGCAGCCCGGCTGCGCCACAGGCCAACGGCGCGGCGAAGGCCGGCGCGAAGGTGCCGACTCCCGCTGGCGCATGAATCCGGTGATCGCGGAGGCGGTCGCGGCGGCGATCCCGACGGTGCGTGAGTGCTGGCGGCTGCGGCTGGTGCCGCGGGATCGGGCGTGGCTGCAGCACCTGGCGCTTCAGGAGTCGCATGCGGAGCGTCGCGCGGGCGTTGCTGATCGGCCGTGGTCGGCGCTGGTGAACCGGATCGGGCTGGAGTCCGATTGGGATCGCGAGGACGGCTTGGACGCGGCGTGGGTCGCGCAGGACGACGTGGTGATCGTGTTGCGTCGTTGCGATCGGTGGTTGACGGGTGAGCCGGCGCAGCCGATCGTGACGCGTGTGCATCACGCGGTGCTGGCGGCGTCGATCGTCGGCCCGTGCCGGACGCTGAGCTAGCGCGATGTCGGTGCCGGTGACAGAGCCGCCAACGCGTGGGTCGGTGGAGGAGTTCGTGGCGATCTTCGATCGCTGGCAGGAGGGCAAGCGATCGCGCGACGCGGTTGTGACGGTCCAGGCGGCTGGCGAGCTTCGCGGCTGGATCTGGTCGACGGTGCGGCAGGACCCGACGGAGCGGGACGTCCAGATGGACCGGGTGCTGACGGAGGCGTATGCCCGCGGCTTCCGGATGGGTAGTGAGCGGAGCGGTTCGCCGTGCTGAGGCCAGGCCGTAGCGCCCCCTGCGGGGCGTTCGTGGCCGTCTCCGGCCCAACCCCAGACGAGCGCCCCAATCTGCCGGAGACGGCTCCCACGGCGGCTGCCACTCGCTCACGCACCATTCGATGCCGGCCGGTCGTCGCCGCTGTTGTCACTGCGCTGCTCGTTGTGCCCGCAGGGGTTGCTCGCGCCGAGGATCCGGCGCCGCTGCCTTCCTGCCCTGACGCTCCGGCGGTCTATGGCGGAGCGGACGAGGGTGTGGGGGAGACCCGGGATCTGCGTCGCGATCTGGTCGGGCTTTGCGCTGTCGTTCGGGCTCAGCTTGAGCGGGCGCATGACGATCAGGTGGCGCGTGGCGCCGCGGCGGCGGCGCAGGCCGATCGTGCTCACGATGATGCCGCGGCGATCGTCGCCAAGGTCGAAGCGGTCCGCCAGGCGGTTGGTGACGGCGACGCTACGACGAGCACGGTGAAGCTCTCGGGGGAGGACCGGGACGGCTTGGCGGCGATGTACGACGGCGTGCGCGGCGGTCTGTGGTGGTTGGCCGGCATCCCGTTCGCGTTGCTGCTCGCGGCGGGGTTCGTGTGGGCGACGAGGCCTGACCGATGACCTGGGCTGAATCGATCGATCGTGGTCCCGATCTCGACGCGCTCAACGCGGCGATCGGGACGCACGTGAAGGTGGCCCTTCTGATCTTCGCGGCCTATTTCGGGCTGCGATTCATGCGTCGTCTGCTGGGGACCTGACGCGCGTATGACCGAACCCGTCCCCACGAGCAAGGAGGAGGTTCCGTATGGGAACCCAGATCACCCGCAGCACCGAGACGCCTCGCGTCTCCTGGAAGACCCGCGCGGCGGTGACCGCCGGCACGCTGGCGGCGACCGGCCTGGTGCCGGCGATGGCCTCGGCGCAGTCGACGCCGCCGACGGTGGACTACGGCGACGTGACGGAGGGGATCAACGGTCAGATCACGGCCGCGCTGCCGGTCGCGCTGACCGTCGTCGGCGTCGTGACGGGGATCCTGATCGGCATCGGCTTCATGCGGAAGCTCGGTGTCGCCAAGAAGCCGTCCTGATAGGACGAGCGCGCCTCGCAACCATCATTACGGCCGTCGCTCTCGCCCTTGTGTGGGTGGGAGCGACGGCCGGACCGGCATCCGCGAAGGTCATCACGCCCGGTCAGGTCGAGTTCCTGACTGACGGGACCGGGCAGTTGAGGCCGGCTGTGCAGTCCTTGGTACAGGACGGTGCCGCCGTCAATCAGCTTGCGACGAAGAGCTCGTCGCTCTTCGGTCGAGTGTCGGGCTGGTTGACCAAGGGCTTCCTGCCAACGGCGGCGCGGGTCACCGGCCTTGGGGGCCTCGCTTTGGCCGTGAACGAAGTGTGCCGAAGCGCTGCAGCGCAACCCGGAGGCTTGGAGTGCTGGCTCTACAAGGCGTCGCCGGTCGCAGGCGGCCCCGGCGGCGCGGTGCAGTGGTCGGTGAACCAGGCCGATGCGCTCCAGATTCGTTGGAACAACGACCTCGACAGGTACCAAGTGCGGCGGCAGCCGGCAGGTTCCTCGAGCGGTCCGTCGGCGTGGGCGAACGATTCGGTCGGTGCCTGGTCGGCGAGCACGAGTCACGCGGCGTTTCCGGCCGACTTGGAGGGCGTGTGGTTCACGTACTTGTACATCGCGTCGCAGGGTCCGCAGTACGGACCGACCTACCCGACTGGGAACTCGCAGTACTACGTTACGAACGCGCCGAATCCGGTGCCGACCGGTTTCGTCCTGCACGGCGCCCCGAACGGCGACAGCGTCTGGGCACGCACAGACCAGGACGGCGTGACGATCGAGCACAAGACCGGGGCCAACGCTGACGACCCGGCCGTCCCTAATCGCGCGCTGACGATCCCGGCCGAGGTCGACTGGGCGAAGCAAATGGCCGACGCGATCAAGGCAGATCCGCACGGTGGCGACATCGCTGATTGGCTTCAATACAAGCTGGACCCGGGCACCTACGAGGACCCGACCGATGAGCGCCCGAAGGTTCTGACGGTCGAGGCCCACGAGACGTACGACCAGTACGTTGCTCGCCTTCGGTCGGCTGGCGTCGTTGGGACGATCACTCGCGTCGATCTGACCGACGCGACCATGGACGCCGAGCGCGGCCCGAACGAAGCGGTCCGCACCTCACCCCAGGCGGGCACTCGCCTTGATCCTGAGGCGGAGGTCCGGGTCTACACGAACCCGGACACGGCGCCCGAAGTAGGGGAGGGTGGGGAAGACCCGGACCCGCCGGTTGACCCGGGCACGTTCAGTCTCGGACCGTTCAAGGTGCCGACGCCGTGCTCGGTGTTCCCGTTCGGCGTCCCGTGCTGGACGCTTAGCTTCTTCGAAAAGTGGGGCAGCGAGCGTGAAGCACCGCACTTTGAAGTGCCGGTGCCGTTCGGCAACAACAAGATCGTGGTGGACGCCTCGGTGGTGGATCCGGTCGCTGAGATCGCACGCACCGGCCTCTTGGTGCTCGGCACGTTCTTCATGGCCTGGCAGTTCTTCGGTCTCGTCACAGGCCACCGGATGGGAGACGACTGATGCTCAAGCTCTTGGGCAGGATCGCGGGCCGACTCGGCCAGGCCGTCAACAGTGGGAGCGCCGGCATCCTGCTGGCCCTTTCGATCGTCGCCGCGGCTATCGGCTCCACGATCCTCTGGGTCCTCTCCCAGTTGCCGCTGATGCCGGCCGTCCCGGACCCACCGGCCGGCGTGAAATGGCTCAACTGGGTCTTCCCGGTCGTCCAGCTGGTCGGCGTGTTCTCGGGCTTCGTCGCCATGTACATCACCTGGCTGGGCATCCGAATCGTGGCCCGCTGGGTCAAGGCGGTCTAGCGGTGCTGAACGCTGTCACGAGCGGTCTCACGGCGGTGGTGGGGTTCTGCATCGCCAACCCGCTGCCTGCGGCTCTGCTCGTGGTCCAGGCGGTCATCTTCAATCGGGTCGCGCGGACCATCGCGGCGACCTTCTCGGGAAGGAGGCGCCGGCGATGAGCTTGCGCATGTGGTTGATTCTGGGCTTCGGTTCCGTCGTGGCCACCGCGTTCGGCGGCGGGACGGTCGGTCGCTTGGCCGGCGCGGTTGCGCGTGAGATCGGACGGGCGTTCTGATGCCGCCGGTCGACCCAATCACGTTCTTGCTGCTGCTCTCGGCAGCGTTCGTCCTCATGGTGACGGTGATCGCCCGGTGATGGCGATTGTCGAGGGCCCGCCCGGATCCGGAAAGTCGTTCAGCTGCGTCCGACGGATCGCCGCGGCGCTTGACGCCGGGATCCCTGTCGCGACCAACATCGCGCTCAGCGACGGGTGGGAGGAGCGTTTGGCCAAGGCCAATCCGTTCCGCCGCGTGATCCCCGGCCGCACCACCGCCTACGCCCGCAGCTACCCAAGGCGGTTCCACAGCTCGGCCGACATCACCGAACTGATGTCGATCCGACTCAAGGGCAGCAAGGAAGGGCGCGGCGTGATGGTGCTGGACGAAGCTCACGTGTGGCTCAACGCTCGCTCGTGGAAGGACAGCGACCGCAACACGTACCTGCGGTTCTTCAGCGCCCACCGGCACCTCGGCTGGGATATCTACCTAATCACCCAGCGGGCCGAATCGATCGACGCGCAGATCCGCGCCCTCGCCGAGTACCGGATCTTCTTGCGCAACCTGAAGCGCGTGAAGGTCGCCGGCATGCCGATCTTCCCGATGAACCTGTTCGTCGCGATCTGGACATGGGAGTCGATCGCCAACAGCGTCGTCAAGCGCGAGGTCTACCGGCTCGATAAGCGCGCTCGGCTCTACAACACGCTGGCCCTGGCATCGGCCGCCGACCTCATCCCCGAGAACCCGATCTGGCTCCCACGAGACGACGCCGGCACCCCCGAGGCCGGAGCGCCGATCGCCGGGACGGAGAGCACGGGCGGAGCCGCTGGCACGCGCAGCGTGCCCGCGGAGTCGCCCGCGCTCCCCGCCCCGGACGACGCCGCACCGCCGGAGACGGAACCGGCCAGCGACCCCGAGCAGGAGCGGCCGCAGGCCGCTCCCTTGTCTTAGTAGAGGGAAAGGTCCGAGGGTGACGAACGGCAACGCGCCAAAGACGGCCCGGATGTGCGAGCAGTGCGCGCGGCCGATCCTTGAGGGCCGCTGGGACGCTCGGTACTGCTCGGGGCGGTGCCGGCAAGCCGCCTACCGCGCGCGGCTCTGGGCCCGGCGGCGGGCAGCCGAGGAGGCGCGCCGGTGCCCGTGCTGTGGTGGTCGAGGTGTCGTCGAGCCCGAGGACGCTGCAGCTATCCGTAACGCGATCGCCGGCGTTACGGATGACCGGCCGTGGAGCCCGCTGGCTAGTGCTATCCGTAACGTCCTCGAGCGCGTTACGGACCGTGGCTGACTGGTGTGACCCGGACGATCCGTTCGGGGTCGACCATGATGGGCCGGCGCGGGACTGCGTGCGGCGGTCGAAGTCGATGGGCTGGCTGTCGCCGGACGGTCGGTTCGTCGGCGCTAGGTGCGGCAGCAGCAACCGCTGCGCCTGGTGCGCGTTCCTCTATGCGATCGAAACGGCGCAGTGCGTCTATCTTGACGCCGAGCGGGGTGGCTACCCGCGGACGGTCATGACGCTGACGACGGTCGACCCGGCGACCACGGCGCAGCAGCTTCGTCGCGGTGTCGAGCAGGTCGTGAAGGCGATCCGTCATCGCTGTCCGGACTGCGAGTACCTGGCCTTCGTCGAGTGGACGAGCGGTCGGGCGCGGAAGAGCGGCGGCTTGCGGAGGGTGCACCTGCATTTGCTGCTCAAGGGCGTCTATGCCGAGGACCTGGTGGCGCGTCCGACGGGGCGCTGGGGGACGGTGATGACGTTGGAGGACGTCGTTCGGGGTGTCTGGTCGGAGCGGACGGGGGCGCACCGGGTCGAGGTGGCCGAGATCGGGTCGCCGTGGGCGGCAGCTAAGTACCTCACGCACCATCACAACAAGCCGTCGCAGGCTCCGCCGGCTGACTTGGCGAAGGGCTTCAAGCGGCTGCGGCCGTCGAAGGGCTACTTCGGTGGCCGCCTGGTTGAACTGCGGCGCGAGGTCCGTCAGCTGGAGCAGGACAAGCGCGTGCGGAGGGCAGCGCGAGCGCTGGTCGATCCGGAGGTCATGGCCGACGCGCCGGACTTGCCCGAGGAGGTGTGGGCCAGCGAGTGGCGGACGGCGCTCGATGAGGCCAAGCGGGCGCGCGAGTGGGACCGGCCCCGGCTCGTGAAGCGGATCAAGATCGGGAGCCGGTGGTACGTCGTGGCCGAGTACGCCGAGGGCGTCGACGTCGGGATTGCGCCCGACGGTCAGGCGATCACGGAGGGCGCCGGCTGGTCGGCCACGACGGCGCCGGTCGCGCGGTATCGGGACCTCCGGACGGCGCTGGAGCGCATGGGCGTCGACCACGTCGTGCGTACGACGTAGGTCCAGGCTCGCGTCTGTGGTCATCGCCGTGTGCGAATCGTTCGATATGCACCGAACCAGACCCGACGACGGCGTAGCGGTCACTGCGCCGCCGTGGAACCTCCGGGACGTGCGGTCCGATCGCGGGCTACCGGCGTGGACGCGCCGCTGGCGGTTCGAATGGTCGCCGCGCTGGGGCCGTCACCTGGTTGTCTTCGCGTGCCCGGAGTGCGGCGAGCGGCTAGCCGTCGTCGTGACGTGGACGCGTAATGGCTATACGGCCGCTCGGGCGGCCCGGCACGCTGCTGCTGGCCGAGGGCGATGCTGGCGCTGTGCGGTCGACCTGGACGACGCCGGGCCGCAGTTGAACCTGTTCGGGTCGGTCGATCGTCCGTAGCGCTGTCGATTCCGCGCGTTGGCCGGGATCGTGCTGCCATGGCAGCAGACGCCGAGAGCGGACAGAGCCCGGCGGCTTACGCCGCGGAGGCCTTGCAGGCTGCGCGTCGGGGCGATCCGGATGCGCTGGACCTGGTGATGATGCGGTTCGCCGGCGAATGGCTCGCCCCGGACGTAGACCGGCAGGTGAGCTACATGGAAGTTCGGGCGCTCCGGGCGTTCGCTCTGGCGCTGACCGAATCGTGAGCTAGGCTCAGCATTATGACGTGGCTCGACACGAGGCCGGGCGAGCACCCGCGCGTGCGGTGCGACTACTGCGAGCAGATCTTCCCGTCGCGGTCGAACATTCGTCCGTCATTGCCGGCTGGCTGGGGCGCTCCGGCGGTCGCTGGCCGCCACGTCTGCCCGGACTGCGAGCCGGCCGATCGGGCAGCGTCGGCGGCTCGGCGCCGACGGCTTCCTACTGCGCGGTAGGAATTATCGCTTGGGCGCGGATCCCCTGTTGGGATCGGCACTTTCGGTTCTGCGCTCGATAATCGATCTTATGGAAACTCGCTACGAGATCGGCCCTGCTCCCGGCGCTCGTGCCTGCGGGCGGACAACGCCACCCGAGGAGTTGTCGCAAGCAGCCCCGGCTTGCGTGATCGAGTCTCTTCGTCAGAGGCCGAACGCGCGAGCCAGCCGTACGGCGCGCTCGACATCGCCGCTGACGACGAGGCGCTGCGCGGCGACGGCATCGTGCAGCGTGTCGCGGCCTTCGTTGAGCGCCGCGATCGTCGACGCGCTCGTCGCAACTGTCGCCAACGGGTCGTCGGCGTGGCCGGCGCGGATGGTCAGAGTCTCGTCGCGGACCTCCAGTCGGTGCGCCGCGTCGTCGATCCGCAGCTCGTAGACGCCGCCGAGGTCGGCGCTGCCTTCCGGCTCGAAGCGCGCTTCGAGCCCCAACATGATCCAGGTCGCGTCGATCGTCGTCGCGTTGTCGATCGGCGGCTGCCGGCCGAGCCCCCAGCGCGTCAGCTCGATCAGCGGTTGGTGCAGGCCCCGACCGTCCGCGGTGAGCTGGTACACCACCGACGCCGCGGGCGGCGCGAGCGTGACGCGCTCGACCAGCCCCGCGGATCCCAGGTGTCGGAGTCGTTGGGTCAGCAGGTTCCCGCCGATGCCGGGAAGCCCCTTCTCGAGGTCGGTGAACCGCTTCGGGCCGTGGAGCAGGTTGCGGATGATCAGCAACGTCCAGCGCTCGCCGAGCAGGTCGAGAGCTGCAGCGAGCCCGCAGTACTGGTTGTAGACGCGACGCTTCATGGGCTTAGTTCAGAATTCTATAGTGCTAGGGTGCGATTCATGAATGATACTCGTGCGACCGCGCCTGCCGATCCGGACGCCTTCGCGGCGCTGGTCGAGCGCATCACCAACGAGGTCCTGGTCGATGCCTGGCTCGCGCTGTACCGCGAGGACGCGGTCGTGGAGTCGATCATCGACGGTGCCCGCGAGCTCCACGAAGGCGCAGCGGAGATCCGACGAATGGTCATCGCGAACGCGCGAATCTGGCGCGAGCGAGGGCTACGAGTCCGAAAGCGGGTCGAGTGCGCGGACGCCAGCACGATCGTGTTGAGCTGGCGCGGCGGCTTCGACGGCGACGAGCGTCAGTTCGGGACCGAGATCTGGGGCTTCCAGGACGGCCGGGTCGCCCGACAGCAGACGTACGGCTATCTCGACGTACGGCCGGCGACGTCGACGCTGGCGCGGCTTCGGATCCTCCTGTTCGCGCCGCGCACCGCGGTCGTCGCGCTCAAGCACGCGCGCCGGAGCCACGCATGACCCACTCCCCCTGCCCCGCCCGACGTCCGGCGATCGCCGTCTACGGCGCGACCGGCTATACCGGTGAGCGGATCGCCCGCAAGCTCGTGCACGACGGACATGACGTCGTCATCGCGGGCCGCACGCGCGGCGCGCTCGAAAACCTCGCCCGCGACCTCGATGGAGACGTCGAGATCGCGATCGTCGACCTCGACGATCGCGAGCGGCTCGAGGCCGTCTGCACGCGGGTGCGCACGGTCGTCAACGCGGCCGTCGCCTTCGCCCGACCGGAGAACCCCGTTGCGCGCGCCGCCGTCGCGAGCGGCTGCCACTACGTCGACATCAGCAGCGATCAGGCGGCGATCGCCCGCCTCTTCGACGAGCTCGGCGACGAGGCGGCCGCCCGCGGAACGGCGCTGCTTCCCGCCAGCGCGTTCTACGCCACGCTCGCTGACCTGATCGTGTCGCTGGCCGCCCGCGGTCACGGGACGCTGGAGACGGTCGACATCAGCTACCGCATCACCGGGTGGCAACCCTCCGGCGTCTCCCTGGACAACTGGCTCGAAGGACTCGGACGGCCCATGCTCCAGTACGACGCAGGCTTCGTGACGCGCCGCGCCCCGACCACCAGGAGCGTGCGCTTCCCCCAGGGCGACGAGCGGGTCGCGACCTATCCCGCACCGGAGATCCTGACGATCCCGCGTCACGTCGACGTCCAGCGGCTCACGACCTCGATGACGACCGCGACCATGGTCCCGCCCCCGCTCGGACCGGCGGTCCCCCTGCTCGCGCGATTGGCGTCCGTCACGGAGCGCTCACCGATGCGTCGTCCCGTCCGAAGGTTGGCGACCCGCATGCTGCGGGGATCGACCGCGCGCAGCGGCGACGATCCGACGAGCTTCGACATCCTCGTCGAGCTGGGCACCGCGGGCACGCGCCGCTCGGCGCACGTGTCGGGTACGGGGATCTTCGACTGCTCCGCCCCGATCGCCGCCGGCATCGCCGCGCGAACGACGCAGGACGACTTCGCCGCCGCCGGCCCGCTCGCCGCCGCCGAGGTCGTCGACCCGACGACGTTCCTCGACGCGCTCAGCGAGCACGGCATCACGTACGCGGTGACCGGCCCGACGAGCACCACGCCCACCGCACGAGACACCGGCACGGGATCGAGCGCCTAGCCCGAGCCGTCGGGCGCTGCGTCGCGTCGACGATCGACACCGGATGGCGACGGTGGCGCTTCGGCGCTCGGGGCCGCGTCGAGCGTCACCTGCTCTACACCCACCGCAACGTCCAGCCGCCGACCAACCCGCGCGCGGCGCTGCGGCTGCTGGCCGGCGCGCCCAGGACCGCGTGGCGCTTGGCCCTCCGAGCTGACGGCCCGGCACGCCAGAACCGACGCGCCGAACGCGTGCTCGACGCCATCGCGACGCGCTCCCGACAACGCGGGAGGAGCATGGGCGCATGAGACGCAGCGGACCGATCCGGTACGCCACCGCCGACCGATTCGGGGCGCCGCGGCCCGTCGCAGACGACCGCTCCTCGACCGGGGCCATCTGCCCCCAGGCGCCCTCGCGCTTGGAATCGGTCATGGGATCGCCCGATCCGCGACTTCCGCAGGACGACGACTGCCTCAACCTGTCGATCACCACGCCAGCGTGCGACGACCACCGGCGCCCGGTCATGGTGTGGCTGCACGGCGGCGCTTTCCTCACCGGCGGCGGATTGCAGGCCTGGTACGACGGCGGCCGGCTCACCACCGAGCAGGACGTCGTGGTGGTCAGCGTCAACTACCGCCTCGGCGTCTTCGGGTTCCTGCGGCTCGACGGCGTGAGCGAGGGCAACCTGGGGCTGCTCGACCAGCTCGAGGCGCTGCGCTGGGTGCGCAGGCACATCGCCGCGTACGGCGGGGACCCGGAGAACGTGACGGTCTTCGGCCAGTCGGCCGGCGGCCTCTCGGTCGCGCTCTTGCTGGGGATGGCGCAGACGCGGGGGCTCTTCCACCGCGCGATCGTGCAGAGCGCGCCGGTGGGCGCCCGCCACACCCCCGATCAGGCGGCCGCGTTCGGCCAGGCGGTGGCCCGGCACCTGGGCGCCGATCCTCGCGGCGCAACGCCCGCCGGGCTTCTCGAGGCGACGGCACGCGCGGCAGCCGCGCGCCGCAGCAGATCACCGCTGGACGTCCCCTTCGCGCCGATCGCGGGCGTGCATCCGGTGGCCGCCGACATCGACCGGGCGTTGGTCGCGGGTGCCGATGGCCGGGACGTGCTGTGCGGATGCACGACCGACGAGGCCACGGCGTTCGGGATCCCGCTCGCTGCCGCGGCAGAGCTGACGGAGGCCCTGTTCGGCGAGCCGTCCGCGCGGTTTCGCGCACAGCTGGCGGCGGCCGGATCGCGGGTGCTCTCCTACCGGGTCGACTGGCGGCCTGCCGGCTCGCCGTTCGGCGCTACGCACTGCGTCGAGTTGCCGCTGCTGCTCGGCGACGAGCGCAGCTGGCGGGCCGCGCCGATGCTCGGTGACG
Organism: Patulibacter medicamentivorans; assembly: GCF_000240225.1. Taxonomy (GTDB): domain Bacteria; phylum Actinomycetota; class Thermoleophilia; order Solirubrobacterales; family Solirubrobacteraceae; genus Patulibacter; species Patulibacter medicamentivorans. Next base: position 40,215 of record NZ_AGUD01000003.1, on the reverse strand, counting down.
TGCCGTGGAGCGAGGTCGAGGAGCTCGGGAAGGCGACACGCCGCGCCTGGGCGGCCTTCGCCCGCACCGGCACCCCGGACGACCGCGACCTGGGGCGGTGGCCACTCGCGATCGAGTGAGCCACGAGCCGTCCCCGGCCTGCGAGAACGGCGGTCGCGGTTCCGTGGCAATCGACGCTCCCCGACCAGGTCGAGGTCGGCAACGCGTCAGCGGACGTCGAGGGCAGCCCTCGTCGTCGCCGTCGCGCCGGTCGCCGTCGTCAGCCGGGCCGCGATCCGGTAGTGGCCGCGGCTGAGCCGGCCGAGCGAGAGGTTGGCGGCCTGACTGCCCGCCGCGCCGTCGAAGCGCTTGGTCCCGAGAGACCGGACCGCCTTCCAGCGGCGCCCGCGCTTGCGCTCCAGCCCGAGCTTCATCGAGCGGACCCCGCCGGCGGCGACCACGAGCAGCTGGGCTCGCGCTCGCCGGCGCGCGCGGACCCGGCTCGGGTAGAGCACGGTCCTGGTGACCCGGATCGGCGACGGCGCGGCGGTGATCGGCTCGGACTCCGCCTGCGGGAGCACCGCTCCGTCGACGCCGACGGCGACCGTCGTCGGCGACGACCCGTTCGCGTCGGCGAGATCGGGCACCCCGCCCGGGTTGCCGTCCTCCGCGACTCCGGCCCGCGCGAGCAGCGCTCGCGCCTCGTCCTCGTAGCCGCCGGTCGCGAGCGGCGCACCGTCGGTGACGTTCCAGATCGCGGTCTGCATGCCGTTGGGCACCTCGTCGAGCCCGGTCGTGAGCTCGCCCGATAGCGCCAGCAGCTTCGCCACGCTCTCGTACCCGGGAACCGCGCCCGACGCCGGCGCGACGTCGAACGTCTCGCCGATGCCGAGCGGGAAGGTCTTGTCGTGGTCGAGGCAGTAGACGGTGAGCCCGTCGGCGGTCGTCGTCGAGCCCGGCGTGGCGAACACGATCGACGTGAACCCGACCCCCATGTCCTGGCCGCCCTCGTCCTTGTTGAGCAGCACGTCGCCCGGAAGCGCGGTCACCTGGACCCCTGCCTGGCCTGCGAGCCAGTCGATGTCGGCCTGGCGCACGCGGTGGCACGGCTCGTCGGTGTCCTTGCCCATGATGTCGCACTTGCCGGCCGTCTTGAGGTTGCGGACCCCGAGCTTGCCACCGCTCTTCAACGGCGGCGTGAAGGACTTGCGAAACGCCGTCAGCTGCGCCTCCGTCGGGTCCTGCACGGGCAGCCCGTAGGTCTTGCCGCCGACGGTGTAGGTGTCCTCGTACTGGTCGGCGATCCCGGACAGGTGCAGGAACTCGTGGGTGATCCCGGACGGCTGGAAGTCGTTGCTGCCGAAGGTGACCTCCTTGACGTCGCCGTAGCCGTTCGGGACCCCGCGGCCGGCGCTCGCGCGGAAGCCGTCCGGGTTCGCCAGCGGCGGCCTGATGTTGCGCGGGTTCAGCAGCTCGGCCTGGTGGTAGCCGACCGCGGGTGGCTCGGTCGCCAGCCGGAAGCGGTAGTCGATCCTGAGCCGGAACGGGTCGCCCGTGCGCGTCTTGTAGCCCTTGCCGTTGAAGTCGGCCTCGGTCGCGGCCATCTTCTCGCGGATCAGCTTGTAGGTCAGCTCGCGGACCGACGGATCGGTGCCGGGCGGGGGCTCGGGCACGTGCCACTCGACGCGCACCGTCAGCACCACGGGCACCTTCTTGACCCGCTTGTTCGCCTTGACCTCGACCTTGACCGCGTCGCCGTTGTAGCCGCCCTTGGCGGACAGCTGCACCACCCCCGCCTGCGCCGCCTGCTGCAGCGTCATCTCGCGCGCGACCTGGGTCGGCGGCGCGACTGGGCCCGGGAAGAAGACGGCCGCCGCGTCCGCGCGCGAGGCCACGACCGCCAGCAGCACGAGCGCGATCGGCACGACGCCGCGACGGATCATCGTGTGGCCGATCGACGAGGGGAAGCTGAGCATCGTGGAGGTCCTTCGTGGGCGACGGAGCGAGGAGCAGTCTGCCCGGCGCAACATGAAGCGCCGGTGAAGCGATCTCAGTCGAGGGAGAGCACCGACCGGGCCCGGGGCGCGTCAGCCTGCAGCGCCGCCTTGAAGACCGCCTTGCCCTCGGCGGTGGCGTGGCGCGGACGCGGCCGGCGAGCCTCACCGCTGCGGCCCGGCCTCGACCAGCGCGCGCACGTCGGCCAGCCGCAGGGTCGCGGGATCGAGGTCGGTCAGGCACCACGTCGCGCCGGCGTCCTCGTACGGCCGCGGATCCACGTGCGGCTCCAGGGCGACGACGACGTCGAAGCCCGTCGGCAGCCGGCCGCCCTGATCGAAGGCGGCCCGGAGCTGGCCGGTGGCGGCGGCCAGCTCGTCCGGCGAGGCCAGGTTGACCGGGAAGAATCCGTCGTAGCGGGTCGCCCGCCGCAGCGGCCGGCGCTTGCCGGGGAACCCGGCCACCCAGATCGGCACGCTGCCCTGCGCCGGCCGCGGCAGGAACCGGACGTCGTCCACGCGGTGGTGACGACCCCGATGAACGACCGGCTCGCCGCTCCAGCCGGCGGTCAGGATCTGCAGCGACTCGTCCAGCTGCTCGGCCCGGACGCGATCGTCGACGGCCTCGCCGGAGCGCGAGAACTCCCCCGCGAAGCGATCGCTCCCCAATCCGACCCCCAATGTCAGCCGCCCGCGACTCAGCACGTCCAGGGCCGCCGTCTCGCGCAGCAGCTTCGCCGGTCGCCGTCGCGCCACCGGCGTCACCATCGGCCCGATCCGCAGGCGCTCGGTCGCGCAGGCCACCGCCGCCAGGGTGACGCACGGGTCCCCCACCGCCTCGACCGGTTCCCGCCACCACAGGTGATCCCAGACGAACAGCCCGTCCCAGCCGGCCTCCTCCGCCGTCGCCGCCAGCCGCGCGACCACCGACGGGTCCGCCAACTCGTCGAACAACGGCACCCACACGGCGGCCCGCATCAGCTCGCCCCGGTGTGCTCGACCAGCGCGTCGACGAACGCGTCCCACGAGCGCTCCGGCAGCTCGTGCCCGGCGCCGCGGAGCACCACCAGCCTCCCGTCGGGCACCGCGTCCCGGATCGCCTCGCCGTGCTCCAGCGGGAAGATCGGATCCCGATCTCCGTGCACCGCCAGCACCGGCACGGCCAGGTCGCCGAAGCCGCCGCCCCGGGGCCCGTCGAACTCCATCGCGTAGTGGTTGGTGAGCGACGACTCGTAGTCCGTCGCTCGCGCGATGTCCCGCCGGACCAGCGACCGCGCCGCGACCTCGTCGAAGGACTCCCCCGCCTCGGCCTCCATCGCCCGGACGACGTACTCCTCGAGCGCGGCCGGATCAGCGAAGTCCGGCGGCTCGAACCGCGGCAGCTCGTCGGAGGACGGCGGCAGCGAGGCATCGCCGGTCGACGTCGCCACGAAGGTCAGGGACGCGACCCGGGGAGCGTGATCGACGCCGAGGATCAGGCCAATGCCGCCCGACATCGACTGCGCGACCACGTGCGCGCGCTCGACGCCGAGCGCGTCGAGCAGCGCGACCGCGTCCGCGGCCAGGTCGCTCATCGCGTACTCCGGCCGGCCGGGCGGATAGGTCGTCGAGCGGCCGGTGTCGCGCTGGTCGTAGCGGATCACGTACCGGCCGCGGTCGGCCAGCCTGGCGCAGAGGCGGGCGTCCCACCACAGCATCGACGCCGAGGCGCCGTGGATCAGCAGCACCGCCGGGTCCGCCGGGTCGCCGAACGTCTCCGCGCACAACTCCACGCCGCCTGCCTGAAACAGCTGCTCCGTCGTCATGTGAGCGACGCTAGAGCGCCGTGCCGTTCATGAAAAGCGATTGCTTCCGATCCTATCGATCATGTTAAGCGATAGACTTGACCCGTGTACGAGCTGCGCCACCTTGCCACGCTGATCGCCGTCGCAGATCACGGCACGTTCGGCCGGGCTGCGACGGCGCTCGGCTACGCGCAGTCGAGCGTGAGCCAGCAGATCGCCGCCCTCGAGCGGACCGCCGGTGGTCCGCTCTTCGATCGCCCCGGCGGTCCGCGACCGGTCCAGCTGACGCCGCTGGGCGTCGTCGTGCTCGACCACGGTCGCGAGCTGCTCGGCCGGGCACGGGCGATGACGGACGCCGTCGAGCGCTTCCGCGCCGGCGACGGACGGATCGACATCGGCACCTTCCAGACCGCGACCAACCTGCTCCTCCCGCCGCTGATCCGCGAGCTGCGCGACGCGCACCCCGGCTGCGACATCCGGCTGCTCGAGGAGGAGACCGACGTGCCGGATCTGAGCGAGCTGGACCTGATGTTCTTCGACGGCCCCGGCGACGACGACGTCGAGCGGCTCAAGCTGGCCGAGGATCCGCACGTCCTGGTCGCCCGGCCCGGGGACTTCGAGGCCGGGACGGTGCGCCTGCGGCAGCTCGACGGACTGCCGCTGGTGGCGCATCCGGCGATCTGCGATCAGGCCAGGGTCGAGGCGGCGCTCGACGCCGAGGGCATCCGCCCGCGCTTCGTCTTCCGCACGGTCGGCAACGAGGCGCTGCTGGCGATGGTCCGCGCCGGCCTCGGCGCCGCGGTCATGCCGCGCCTTGCCGTCACCGACGACCAGGATCTCAGCATCCACCCGCTCGAGCCCGGTCTGCCGGCGCGGGAGATCTACCTGCTGTGGCAGGCCGGCCGGACCCACTCGCCGCTGGCCGCGCACGCGATCGCGATCGCGCGACGGGGCGCGCTGACCGCCGCTCCCCGGCAGGCCACGTCGACCGCGTCGTCCTAGAGGAGGTCGACGAGGTCGAGGCCGGGACGCGCTCCCCTCCGCGGGCCGACATGCCGGGCATGCCAAGAGCGCATTACCACGCCCGAGCCGTTCGCCGGCACGATTGCCGCATGCCGACCGTCCTGATCGAGGTGCGCCGCCAGTACTCGCCGGCCGACGAGGTGGCCATGATCGACGCGGTCCACGACGCGCTCGTGGCCGCCTTCCGGATCCCGGCCGAGGACAAGCACGTGCGCCTCGTCGTCCACGAGCCGCACCGGTTCGCGTGCTCGCCGAACCAGGCGAACCCCGACGCCTACACGCTCGTGACCATCGACTGCTTCGCCGGACGCTCGCTCGAGGCCAAGCGGCAGCTCTACGCGGGGATCGTCGGCCGGCTGGCCGCCCTCGGCATCCCGCGCGGCGACGTGGCGATCACCCTCCGCGAGATCGCCACCGAGAACTGGGGCATCCGCGGCGGCCGCGCGGCGTGCGACGTCGACCTCGGGTTCGAGGTCGAGGTCTGACCGCGCCGCCGCCCGGACGGCCGAGGCCGAGGGCGACGAGTCGCTCAGTGCCAGTTGCTGATCTGGACGTCCTCGGGGTGCGGCGCGCCGGCGCCGGTCTCGACGAGCTGCTTCATGCTCATCAGGAAGGTCGCCCACTTGGTGCTGCAGTGGGACATGAAGTCGACCGGCTCGCGCCAGCCCTCGTGCTTGAACAGCACGATCGTGTAGCCGTCCTCCTGGGCGAGGTCGAAGCTGACGTGGGTGCCGATCCACTCCTCCGGCCCGTCGGTCACCTCCCACGCGACCCGCTCGTTCGGGCGCTGGTCGACGACCTTCATGTCGAACCCGCCGGCGTCGCCGAAGCGGAACCGGATCGTGCCGCCGGGCGCGGCGTCGCCGTGAGTGTCGGCGGTCCACCAGGCGGCCAGGCCGTCGACGGTGGTGAGCGCGTCGTAGACCTTGTCCGGCGTCGTCGTGGTCCCGATGCGATGGAGGATGTCAGGCATGGTCGCGTCCTTCGGTCTTGGGGAGTTGCGATTGCTGGATCGCCTCGGCGATCGTCTTGATGCGGCGCAGCCGGGCGTCCCAGGTCGCGCCGACGGCGGACAGCTGGGCGACCGCGCGGGCGAGCTGGGCGTCGTCGACGCGGTAGCGCCGCTCGCGCCCGACCGCCGTCGCGTGGACGAGCCCCGCGCGGCCGAGCACGTCGAGGTGCTTGGAGACGGCCTGACGAGTCACCGGCAGGTGGTCGCTGAGGCTCGTCGCGGTGCCGCCGCCGTCGACGAGCAGCTGGTCGAGCATGCGGCGGCGGGTCGGGTCGCCGACGGCCGACCAGAGGTCGTCGTCGATCACCACGGTCATGGCGCCGGCACCTCCCGGGCGGCGCGCTCGGCGATCCGCGGCAGGTAGAAGTCCCAGCCCCGGACGTGCTCCTGGTAGACCTCCTCGAGCTTCGCGATCTCCCACCCCCGCTCGCGGAACCCGGTCTCGGTCAGCCGCAGCACGGTGCCGGCACCGACCGGCGCCAGCTCGAAGGTCACGAGCAGCGAGTTCGAGGCCGTCGGCGGCTGTCCCGGGTCCTGCGTCCAGCGGAACGAGAAGCGGTGCGGCGGCTCGGCGTCGATCACGGTGATCGGGACCACGTTGGTCCTCTCCCCCGCCTCGTCCCGCCAGGTCAGCTCGCCGGTCGAGCCGGCCGTCGGCTCGAGCTCGGTCTCGGCGTTCCACCAGTCCCTGATGTGCTCCGGGCTGCTGATCACGTCGAACACGACCTCGGGCGAGGCGTCGATGTGCAGTTCCCGTTCGATGGTTCCGTGCTCCACGGCGATGCTCCTACGCGCAACGTTTGGTTGCACGTCAACCTAGCGGGCCCACCGCCAAGACGCAACCATTCGTTGCGCATCGGTCCCGCTCCCCCGCCCGCCCGCCCGCCCGCCACGACGCGGCCGGCGAGCGGCTCGCGGAACCGGTCGCGAAATGTCGTGGTGGGGGCCACGACGCCATCGGCGGCGCCGCGGCCTACGTTGGCCACGGCGGCGGAATCTTCACGCGGCGCCGGGTCACGTCGCGGTGTGATCGGAGCGACCCCTCACCCACGGCAGGAGCGGGACGATGCGCAAGCGGGATCTGAAGGACAGGCAGCGGCTGCAGGCAGCGGTCCGGCAGGTGGCCGACCAGTACCTGCCCGATCCGAACATCACGTCGGTCGGGGTCGGCTACAAGGTCGAGGGCGGCGAGCGGACCGACACCCTGGCGTTGCAGTTCACCGTCGGCGTCAAGCTCGCGCCGGAGGGCCTCGAGGCGGTCGCGACCCGGCCGATCCCGGCGTCGATCACCGCCAACGGCGTCACCTTCGCGACCGACGTGGTCGAGCGGACGTTCGAGCAGCACCCGGCCGCGGTGGCGCTCGAGGCCAAGGCCGAGCGCAAGGCGCGCGTCGACCCGCTGGTGCCCGGCGTCAGCGTGGCCAACGCCCGGGTCAGCGCCGGCACGCTGGGCTGCCTGGTGTCCGAGCCCGCCACCGGGGCGGTGCGGATCCTCTCCAACTGGCACGTCCTGCACGGCGACGCGGGGCGTATCGGCGATCCGATCGTCCAGCCGGGGCCCTACGACGACAACCGGATCGCCGCCAACGGCTGCGGCACGCTGATCCGGAGCTTCCTGGGGCTGGCCGGCGACTGCGCGATCGCCAGCGTCGAGCACCGCCGCGCCGACGAGCGGATCCTGGGCCTGGGCGTCGCGGTCCGCCGGATCGGGGAGCCGGAGCTGGGCGACGTGGTCGTCAAGTCCGGCCGGACGACCGACGTCACCTACGGCACGGTGACCCGGATCCACACGATCACGAAGCTCGTCTACGGGGCGCGGGGCGAGCAGCGGATCGGGGGCTTCGAGATCGGCGTCGATCCCGACCACGAGCCGCCGAACGGCGAGATCTCGATGGGCGGCGATTCCGGCTCGGCCTGGATGGCCGTCGACGACGCGGGCGCGGCGAGCGAGATGCTGCTCGGCCTGCACTTCGCCGGGGAGACCGTCGAACCGGCCGAGTACGCGGTCGCGTGCTACGCCTCGGCGGTCTTCGAGAAGCTCGAGATCGCCCCGATCGCGGCACCCGAGGGGGTCGCCGACGCCGAGCGGCGGCCGGTGGTCGATGCCGCCGCGGGCTACGACCCCGCTTTCCTGCCGGGCCACGCGGTCCCGCTCCCGAAGCCGACCGCGACGGTCAAGCGCGACTACGCCCCGACGACCTCCGGGTCCGTGGTTCGCGACTACACGCACTTCTCGCTGGCGATGAGCAAGAAGCGTCGCTTCTGCCGCTGGGTGGCGTGGAACATCGACGGCGCCCGGATGCAGCAGCTGTCCCGCAAGGATCAGAAGTTCGTGCTGGACCCGCAGTACGACGCCAAGCACCAGGTCGGCGACGAGCTGTACGCGGGCAACCGGCTCGACCGCGGCCACATCGCCCGTCGCGCCGACCTGCTGTGGGGCGACCGCGCCGCACAGGCGAACAGCGACTCGTTCTTCTTCACCAACATCACCCCGCAGCTGGACGACTTCAACCAGTCCTCCAAGCAGGGGCTGTGGGGCGAGCTCGAGAACGCGATCTTCGAGGACGTCGACGTCGACGACCTGCGCGTCAACGTGATCGGCGGGCCGATCTTCAAGCCCGACGACCTCCCCTACCGGGACGTGCTGGTCCCGCGCTCGTTCTGGAAGCTGATCGCCTACGTCGAGGACGGGACCCTGAAGGCGAAGGCGTTCCAGCTCACGCAGGACGACCTCGAGGCGAAGCTCGAGTCGCTCGGCCTGGAGCCGTTCAACCTCTACCAGGTGACCGTCGCCGACCTGGCGCGGCTGACCGGGCTCGACTTCGGCCCGCTGCGCCAGGCGGACACCATGCCGCCGGCCCCGGAGGACGTCGGAGGCCCGGCCGTGCGCCGGATCGACGCTCGGTCGCAGGTCGCGGCGGGCTGAGGCGCGCCACGGCCGTCGGGCTCAGCGAGCGACCGGCGCGCCTCGTCCCCCGCCCAGGAACTCGATCACGGCGGCGTTGAAGAGCTCGGCCTCCTCCCACTGCACCCAGTGCCCGGCGTTCGGCACCTCGAGCAGCCGGCAGTTCGGCATCGTCCTTGCCAGCGCCGAGCCGCCGCTGGGACGGTTCACCTTGTCCTCGGCGCCCCAGATCACGAGCGTCGGGGTCGCGAGCCGGGCCAGTCGCCGGTCGCGCGTGAAGTCCATGCGCCAGAGGGTGCGCAGCGCGAAGAGGCCGGACGGACGGCGCAACGGCGGACTGGCTACGACCTCGGGGTCGATGCTGGCCCGGTAGCGCTCGTCGATCACCGCATCGGACACGGCGGCACCGTCGTGGACCAGGTACTGGCGGATGAACGTCTCGAGCTTCTCGCGCGAGGGGCCGTCGCCGCCGTAGTAGCCGAACAGGTGGCTGAGGCCCTCCGTGGGCAGCGCGCGGGTGGTCCCGACGCCGCCGGGCCCCATCAGCACGAGCTTGGAGACGCGCTCCGGCGTGTCGAGGGCGAGGCGCAGCGCGCAGGCGCCCCCGTAGGAGTTGCCGACGAGGCTCGCCTGCTCGATGCCGAGGGCGTCGAGCAGGTCGCGGATCGCGTCGGCGAGATGGCCGAAGGGATCGGATCGGTCGACGCCCTTGGTCGAGCGGCCGTACCCGGGCAGGTCGGGCACGATGACCCGGAACCGCTCGGCCAGCGCGTCGACGTTGCGCGAGTAGTTCGACAGGCCGGACGCCCCGGGACCGCCGCCGTGCAGGAGCACGACGGGCGCGCCGCGGCCGGCCTCGGCGACGAAGATCTGCTCGCCGCCGGCGCTGACGGTTCGCTCGGACAGGGGCATGGTCGAGGTCATGGGGTGCTCCGGTGGATGGTGGTGGCGACGGCGATGTCGACGAGCAGGTCCTCCTGGCCGCCGACCAGGCCGCGCTCCCCCGCGTCGCGCAGCAGCTCGTGCGCCGGAACGCCGTACTCGGCGCCGATCCGGCGCGCGTGCGCGAGGAAGCTCGAGTAGACCCCCGACAACCCGAGCGTGACGGCGTCGCGGTCGACGACCGGCACCGCCGGCTGCAGCGGCGCGGCCACGTCCTCGGCCACGTCGAGCAGCGCGGCGACGTCGATCCCGGTCCGCAGCCCGGCGCGGTCGAGCAGCGCCACCACGACCTCGGTCTGGGCGTTGCCCGAGCCGGCGCCGAACGCCCGCAGCGATCCGTCGATCTGGACCGCCCCGGCGCGGACGGCGACCAGGCTGTTGGCCTCGCCCACCCCGAGGTTGCGGTGAGCGTGGAAGCCGACCTGGGCGTCGTCGCCGAGCTCCTGGACCACGGCAGTGACGCGCTCGGCGACCTCGTCGAGGACCATCGCGCCCGCGGAGTCCACGACGTAGACGCACTCGCAGCCGTCGTCCGCCATCACCCTCGCCTGGGCGGCCAGGGCGTCCGGCGTCAGCGTGTGGCTCATCATCAGGAAGCCGGCGGTCTCCATGCCGAGCTCGCGGGCGACCCGGAGGTGCTCGGCGGCGATGTCCGCCTCGCTCGCATGGGTGGCGACGCGCAGCAGTCCGACGCCGAGGTCGCGGGCCGCCCGGATGTCCCCGACGGTCCCGACGCCGGGCAGGATCAGGCTGGCGATCGTCGCCGCCCGCGCCGTCTCGACGGCGGCGGCGATCAGCTCCCGCTCGTCGACCAGGCTCCGCCCGTAGGTCAGCGTCGAGCCGCCGAGGCCGTCGCCGTGGGCCACCTCGATCACCGGCACGCCGGCGGCGTCCATGCCGGCCACCATCGCCCTGACCTGCTCGACGGTGAACCGGTGGGCGACCGCGTGCGACCCGTCGCGCAGCGAGCTGTCGGTGACGCGCACGTCGAGGTCGGCGGAGAACGTCATGCCCGCACCTCCAGGACCTTCCGCGCGATCCGCTCCCCGACCCGGGTCGCGGCGGCGGTCATGATGTCGAGGTTGCCGCTGTAGCGCTCGAGGAAGTCGCCGGCGCCCTCGACCTCGAGCAGGATCGTCACCCGGCCGTCCGCGAACTGCGGCGGCGCCGTCAGGCGGTAGCCCGGTACGTAGCGCGCGACCTCGCCGGCCATCTCGGCGATCGAGGCAGCGATCGCGTCGCGGTCGGCGTCGGGGTCGATCTCGCAGATCACCGTGTCCCGCATCAGGAGCGGCGGCTCGGCCGGGTTGAGGACGATGATCGCCCGCCCCTCCCCGGCGCCGCCGACCTCGCTGATCGCCCGCGACGTCGTCCGGGTGAACTCGTCGATGCTGGCGCGGGTGCCCGGTCCGGCGGAGCGCGACGCGATCGACGCCACGATCTCGGCGTAGCGCACCGGCGCCACCCGCGCCACGGCGTGGACCATCGGCACCGTCGCCTGGCCGCCGCAGGTGACCATGTTCACGTTCGGCTTGTCCAGGTGCTCGTCGAGGTTGACCGCCGGGACCACGAACGGGCCCACGGCCGCCGGGGTCAGGTCGATCGCGCGGATGCCGGCGGCGGCGTAGCGCGGCGCGGCGGCGGCATGGACCTTCGCCGCGGTCGCCTCGAAGACCAGGTCGGGAAGCTCGTCCTGCGCCAGCAGCCAGTCGATGCCCTCGGCGCTGGCGATCACGCCCAGGTCGCGAGCGCGAGCCAACCCGGGCGACCCGGGGTCCACGCCGATCATCCAGCGCGGCTCGACGTGCGCGGAGCGGCGGAGCTTGTGGAGCAGGTCGGTGCCGATGTTGCCCGACCCGACGATCGCCGCGGTCGCCCTCATGCGCCGTGCACCTCGACCGCGCCGAGCGGACCGAAGTCGGCGACCACGTGGTCGCCCCGCTCGAACGGCACCGCCGCGGTCAGCGAGCCCGGCATCAGCACCTGCCCGGCCGCGAGCGTCACGCCGTGGCCGGCGAGCGCGTTGGCCAGCCAGGCGACCGCCTCCGCGGGGTGACCGAGGACGGCGCTGCCGACGCCCCGCTGCAGCGACTCGCCGTTGACGCGCAGGTCGACCGCCGCGGCGGCCAGGTCGACGTCGCCCGGCGGCGTCCGGGTGGCGCCGAGCACGACGCGGGCGCAGCTGGCGTTGTCGGCGATCGTGTCGACGAGCGTGATCCGCCAGTCGCTGATCCGGCTGTCGATCACCTCGATCGACGGCACCACGTAGGCGGTGGCGGCGAGCACGTCCTGCGCCGTCACCGCCGCCCCGTCGGCCGTGGCCAGCGGCTCGGCCAGCACGAAGGCGATCTCCGGCTCGATGCGCGGGGCGATCAGGTCGGCCGCGGCGATCGACGCGCCGCCGTCGAGGACCCGGTCGGCGTACAGGCAGCCGTAGTCGGGCTCGTCGACCCCGAGCATCTCCTGCATCGCCCGCGAGGTCAGGCCGATCTTGTGGCCGACGATCGCGGCCGCCGGATCCTCGGCCCGCGCGCGGGCGTTGATCGCCTGGATCTCGTAGGCCTCCTCGACGGTCAGGTCCGGGTGGGTCGCCGACGGCGGAGCGATCGGATCGCGGTCGCCCTCGGCCCGCGCCAGCAGCTCGGCGATCGCGCGCAGGGTCGCGGGCTCGAGCCCGACCCGCTCCGACGCGCTCATCGGCCGGCCTCGGTGGCGGCGACCCCCGCGGCCGGCCGGCCGGCGGGATCGGCCTCCGGCAGGCACGGCGTCGTCGGGTCCATCGGCCCGCCCGATCCCGGCAGGAAGTCGGGGCCGACCCAGACCATGCCGGTCTCGATGTTCGTCTCGTCCCAGCGAACCGGCTCCCAGTCGGGGTCGAAGACGTGCATGCCGCCCGCGAACAGCTCGACCCGATGTCCCGATCCCGGGTCCTTGACGTAGAGGAAGAACGCCTGGCTGATCCCGTGCTTGCCCGGCGCGAGGTCGATCTGCACCTCGGCGTCGCGCATGATCTCGCCGGCCCGCAGCACGTCCGAGCGGTCCTGGTGGATGTAGGAGATGTGGTGCAGTCGGCCGTCGCGCAGCGAGGGCGGCGGGTCCATCGCGATCGCGATGTCGTGGATCTGCGACGTGACCGACATCCACGAGGCGAAGACGGGACCGTCGGTCGGCTGGACGTACTCGCGACGCAGGAAGCCGAGGCGGTCGGCGAGGAACGCCTCGCCGGCGGCCGGGTCGACGCACGCGATGTTGATGTGGTCCAGGTGCATCGGCGAGCTGCCGCGCAGGTACGCCTTGCCGCGCTGGTTCAGCAGGTGCGAGTCCTGCCGGCCCTTGGCCATCTCCCAGTAGACCTCCCACGGGTGGCCCTGCGGCGAGACGAAGCGGATCGCGTCGCCCTGGCCGAGCTCCGCGCCGGCGGCGACCTCGTCGACCGCGATCCCGTGGGCCCGCAGATCGACGGCGAGCGCATCGAGATGGGCGGCGCTCGAGGCGCGCAGCGCGAAGTGGTCGACGCCGGTCGGCCCCTCGCGCAGGACGAGCGAGTGGTGATCGACCTCGTTCCAGGCGCGCAGGTAGACCCGGCCGTCGTCCTCCCCCACGACGTCGAGGCCGACGAGGTCGCGGAAGAACCGCAGCGAGGCGTCGATGTCGGGGGTCGCCAGCTGGACGTGGCCCAGCTTGCAGACGGGAGCGGTGCGGTTCATCGGTCAGGCCTCCACGAGGTTGATGGGATCCCGGCCACCCACGACCGGCGGATCGACGGTCGGCGGCGCCACGTAGACGTCGGGCGGCGCCGGCCGGCCGAAGAGCGGGCCGAGGCGGGCCGCGAGCAGGCCGTCGCCGGCGATCTCGATCCGACGCGCCCGCAGCAGCTCGACCTGGTCGAGCTCGCCGGCCACCATCCGCAGGAAGTCGGCGAGCGCGATCCGGACGGTCAGCGCCGGGTCGGCGGCGGCCCCGCGACGCGCGAACGCGCGCTGGCCGGCCACCTTCAGCGTCCAGGTCGAGATCCGGCCGCCGGCGCGGCGGAGGTCGTACTGGATCTCGCCGACGAAGCCGTTGGCGACGCGCGGGACGTACCCCTTGGCCATCTGGCCGAAGATCGCCGCCAGGCCCGGGAGGTGGCCGATCGCGAGCTCGAGCCGACGATCGTCGAGACGCGCGGCCACGGCCGCCAGCAGCCGCTCGCCGGGACCGGCCTCCGCGACGACCGGCAGCGATCCGCCGGCTCCGCGCAGCTCGGCGGGCGGCGCGGCGAACGACTCGCCGGCCGCGGCGGCGGCGAAGACGGTCCGGTCGGGGCGCACGATCACCGCGTCGGTCGCGCCGAGGGCGTCGTCGAGCAGCGGGCCCTCGACGGCCAGATCGCGACCGAGGACCAGGACCCGGGCCAGGCCGTCCCAGGGTCCCGGCTGGCGCGGGCTGCGCGACAGGATCGACCACCCGCGGCCGAGCACGTCGTCGAGCGGGACGGGCGCCGCCCCGCCGCTCGGGGTGACGAGCGGCTGCGGCAGCCGCCTGCCGACGATCGGATGCGCATCGCGGCTGGCGCGGTCGACGAACCCGCGCCGGTCGTCGCTGTCGGGGAACCAGTCGCCGTCGCGGAGGTACGGGCCGATGCCCGGCGCCCGCATCGCGGCGGCGAACGCGAGGTTGCGGGCGACGGCGAGCGGTCGACGGCGCTCGGTGATGACCCGGCCGAAGAACACGGCCCGGGCCGTCACCGCCCGCACGTGGGGCTTGCGCTCCGGCTCGTAGCTGTCCAGCAGCGCGGGCAGCGCCTCGCCGCGGACGACCGCGGCCAGCTTCCAGCAGAGGTTGTGCGCGTCTCGTACGCCGGACGCCATCCCCTGCCCGATCCACGGTGGCATGCAGTGCGCGGCGTCGCCGAGCAGGAAGACCCGACCCGCGCGCCAGCGCTCCGCGAATCGGACGTGGTGCACGTAGACGGCGCGGCGCAGGATCGTGACGTGCTCCGGCGTGATGCCGTGGCGGTCCAGCAGGGTCCAGACGTAGGCCTCGCTGGAGACCTCGTCGCGGTCCTCGCCCGGCAGGACCGGGAACTCCCAGCGGTGGTGCCCCAGCGGCGTCGGGCAGTCGACCGCCGGGCGCTCGGGATCGCAGTGGAACCGCAGGCGGTCGACCTCGGGCCACTCCCGCTCGACCTTGGTGTCGATCACCACCCACGGGTCCTCGTACGTCGTCCCGTCGAACCCGATCTGCAGCTGCGTGCGGATCGGGCTCGCGCCGCCGTCGCAGGCGAGCAGGAACGAGGCGCGCACGACGCACCGCGACCGGTCGCGCAGGTCGGTGACGTCGAGCTCGACGCCGGCGGACGACTGGCGCACCGCGCCCGCTTCGCGCTCCAGCAGCACGGTCACGTTGGGGAACCGCTCGACGCCGGCGCGGATCGTCCGCTCGACCGCCGGCTGGTAGATGAACATCTGGGGCGGGTGGCCGTTCCCCCGCGACCGCAGGTTGAACGAGAGGAACGAGCGGCCGCGGCGGTCGACGAAGTCGATCGGTCGGTCGCCGAGCATCTCGGCCTTCAGCGCGTCCGCGAGACCGACGTGCTGCCAGCACCGCAGCACGTCCTCGTCGGTCGAGATCGCCCGCGCTCGCGGATAGGGCGACGGATCGCGCTCGACCACCACGACGTCGAGGCCGGCCTGCCCGAGCTCGTTCGCGGCGGTGGCCCCGACGGGGCCGTAGCCGACGATCACGACGTCGGCGCGGATCTCGCTGCTCCCGTTCTCCAACATTGGAGCGGACGCTACAGAACATGATTTGGAGTGTCAACTACAAAACCTTGCGCGTGCCCTACCCTGTGGCGATGGCCACGGACGTGACCCCGAACCGGCGCGGCGCCCGCTCGCGCGAGGCGGTGCTCGACGCCGCCGAGCAGCTGATGGCCGAGCACGGGTACGAGGCCGCGACGGTGTCGGCGCTCGTCAAGGCGTCGGGCATCCCCCTGAGCTCGATCTACCACTACTTCGGGTCGAAGAACGGCGTCCTGCTCGCCGTCATGGAGCGCGGCGCCGTCCGCTTCTTCGGCGACCTGGAACTGCCCCGAGAGCGCGTCGGCGGCGCCGAGGAGCACCTGGCGGCCTGCGTCAGGATCACCGCCGACGCCCTCGAGGAGCACCCCGACTTCCTCCGCCTGCTGATCGTGCTGGCGCTGCAGCCCCCGACCGGCGACGACCACGACGTCCGCACCGTCGTGGGCCGCGTACGGGACACCGCCCAGAGCAAGCTCGCCGCCCAGGCCGCCATCGCCTTCGGCATCGCCGCCGATGGCGCCGAGGCCGAGGAGCTCGCCCGGATCGCGCTGGCCTACTTCGACGGCGCGTTCATCGCCGCCCGGTCGGACGACGGCGTCGACCTCGGCCGACTCCTGGCCCACCTGCCCACCAGCCTGATCGCGGTCCACGCCCAGCCCGGTGTGGCACGATCTGGCCCGTGACCAGCAGCCCCGCCCCGGCCCCGCGCCTGAGCGACCTCGCGCGGCTGCGCCGCGTCCGCGATCGGATCGACCGGGAGTACGCGCAGCCGCTGGACGTCGAGGCGCTCGCCCGCGACGCCCACATGTCGGCCGGGCACCTGAGCCGCCAGTTCCGGCTCGCCTACGGCGAGTCGCCCTACAGCTACCTGATGACGCGCCGGATCGAGCGCGCGATGGCGCTGCTGCGGATCGGCGAGCTGAGCGTCACCGAGGTCTGCTTCGAGGTCGGCTGCTCGTCGCTGGGAACCTTCAGCACCCGCTTCAGCGAGCTGGTCGGGATGCCGCCCAGCGTCTACCGGCGCGAGGCGGCGGGCGCGGGATTCGAGCCCTATCCCGCCCTGGCGCCGTGCGTCGCCAAGCGGGTCACCAGACCGATCAGGAATCGAGAAGCGCCGGTCGCGGACCGCACCTAGGGTGAGCGCCATGGACATCACGATCTTCCAGGCCATGCTCCCCCACGACGACCCGCAGGCCTCGCTCGGCTTCTACCGCGACGCCCTCGGCTTCGAGCTCCGCAACGACGTCGAGTACGGCGGGATGCACTGGCTCACCCTCGGCCCCGCCAACCAGCCCGGGACGTCGATCGTCCTCTATCCGCCGCAGGCCTCGGGGCTGACCGACGACGAGCAGCGCACGGTCGCCGAGATGATGGCGAAGGGCACCTTCGCCAGCATCAACCTGGCGACCACCGACGTCGACGGCGCCTTCGAGCGGCTGCAGGCCAGCGACGCCGAGGTCGTCCAGGAACCGACCGACCAGCCGTACGGGGTCCGCGACTGCGCCTTCCGCGATCCCGCGGGCAACCTGATCCGGATCCAGCAGGCGCGCTGACCCGACCGCGAAGGCCGCCTCGGCCCGACCGATGGAGACCCGATGAGCACCGCCCCGACGACCGACCCCATGCCCCACGCCGCCGACAGCCACGACCTGATCCGGGTCCACGGCGCGCGCGAGAACAACCTCAAGGACGTCAGCGTCGAGCTGCCCAAGCGGCGGCTGACCGTCTTCACCGGCGTCTCGGGCTCGGGCAAGAGCTCGCTGGTGTTCAGCACGATCGCGGCCGAGTCGCAGCGGCTGATCAACGAGACCTACAGCGCCTTCGTGCAGGGCTTCATGCCATCGCTGGCACGGCCCGACGTCGACGTCCTCGAGGGGCTCACGACGGCGATCATCGTCGACCAGGAGCGGCTCGGGGCCAACCCGCGGTCGACGGTCGGCACGGTCACCGACGCGAACGCGATGCTGCGGGTGCTGTTCAGCCGGCTCGGCGACCCGCACATCGGCTCGTCGCAGGCGTTCGCGTTCAACGTGCCGACCCGCACGGCGAGCGGCGCGATGTCGGTCGACAAGGGCAAGGGCGAGCGGATCGTCGTCCGCAAGCGCGTCTACCTCGGCGGGATGTGCCCGCGCTGCGAGGGCATGGGCCGGATCTCCGACATCGACCTGTCGGCGCTCTACGACGACGCGAAGTCGCTCAACGAGGGCGCGCTCACGATCCCCGGCTACAGCATGGACGGCTGGCAGGGCCGCCTGTTCCGCGGGTCCGGGCTCGACGTCGACAAGCCGATCGGCAAGTACAGCGAGCGCGAGCGGGAGATCCTGCTCCACAGCGAGCCGATCAAGATCAAGGTCGAGGGCGTCAACCTCACCTACGAGGGGATCATCCCGAAGATCCAGAAGTCGATGCTGTCGAAGGACCGCGAGGCGCTGCAGCCGCACGTCCGCGCGTTCGTCGACCGGGCGGTCGCCTTCACCACCTGCCCCGACTGCGACGGCACCCGCCTCAGCGAGTCGGCGCGCTCGTCGAAGGTCGCGGGAATCAGCATCGCCGACTGCTGCGCGATGCAGATCAGCGACCTGGCCGCCTGGGTCCGCGGCCTGGACGAGCCGTCGGCCGCGCCGCTGCTCGGCGGCCTGCAGCACCTGCTCGACGCGTTCGCCGCGATCGGCCTGGGCTACCTGAGCCTCGACCGGCCCTCCGGCACGCTCTCCGGCGGCGAGGCCCAGCGGGTCAAGATGATCCGCCACCTCGGCTCGTCGCTGACCGACGCCACCTACGTCTTCGACGAGCCGACGATCGGACTCCACCCGCACGACATCCAGCGGATGAACGAACTGCTGGTGGAGCTGCGCGACAAGGGCAACACGGTGCTCGTCGTCGAGCACAAGCCGGAGGCGATCGCGATCGCCGACCACGTGGTCGACCTCGGCCCCGGCGCCGGGGCGGCCGGCGGCGAGGTGGTCTTCGAGGGCACGGTCGACGGGCTGCGCGCCAGCGGCACGCTGACCGGGCGCCACCTGGACGACCGCGCCTCGCTGAAGCCGCAGGTCCGGACCGCGGCCGAGGTGCTCGAGATCCGCGGCGCGAGCACGCACAACCTGCGGGACGTCGACGTCGACGTCCCGCTCGGCGTGCTGACGGTCGTCACCGGCGTGGCGGGCTCCGGCAAGAGCTCGCTGATCCACGGCGCCGTGTCGTCGCGCGAGGGCGTGGTGGCGGTCGACCAAGGCGCGATCAAGGGCTCGCGGCGCAGCAACCCCGCGACCTACACCGGCCTGCTCGATCCGATCCGCAAGGCGTTCGCCAAGGCCAACGGCGTCAAGCCGGCGCTCTTCAGCGCCAACTCCGAGGGTGCCTGCCCGACCTGCAAGGGCGCCGGCGTGATCATCACCGAGCTCGGCTTCATGGACACGGTCTCGACGCCGTGCGAGGACTGCGAGGGCAAGCGGTTCCAGGCCGAGGTGCTCGAGTACGAGCTCGGCGGCAAGGACATCGCCGAGGTGCTGGCGATGTCGGTCGACGACGCCGCCGCCTTCTTCGCCGACGGCGACGCCAAGCTGCCCGCCGCCCACAAGATCGTCAGCCGGCTGGCCGACGTCGGCCTCGGCTACGTCAGCCTGGGCCAGCCGCTGAACACGCTCTCGGGCGGGGAGCGCCAGCGCCTGAAGCTCGCGATCCACATGGCCGAGAAAGGCGGGATCTACGTCCTCGACGAGCCGACCACCGGCCTGCACCTGGCCGACGTCCAGCAGCTGCTCGCCCTGCTCGACGGGCTCGTCGACTCCGGCAAGTCGGTGATCGTGATCGAGCACCACCAAGCGGTCATGGCGCACGCCGACTGGATCATCGACCTGGGCCCGGGCGCCGGCCACGACGGCGGCCGGATCGTCTTCGAGGGCACCCCCGCCGAGCTGGTCGCCGGCCGCTCGACCCTCACCGGCGAGCACCTGGCGGCCTACGTCGGCGCCTGATCGCAACCGTGCGCGGCCGGCGCCGCCGGCGGCCGTGCCCGCAACCCGGACGCCTGGAGCAGATAGTTATATTGCTATAGTCATTGTATGGCTATATCGATCTCGGCCCCCACCGACCGGCGGGCCCGCACACAGCCCCGGGTCGTGCTGGCGATCTGCTGCCTGAGCCTGCTGATCGTGGGGATGGACGCCACCGCCGTCAACGTCGCCCTGCCGGCGATCCGGCAGGACCTCGACGCCTCGGTGTCCGGCCTGCAGTGGACGACGGCCGCCTACACCGTGTCGCTGGCGAGCCTGCTGATGCTGGGCGGCTCGACGGGCGACCGGCTGGGCCGCGCTCGCGTGTTCCAGCTCGGCCTGGCGCTGTTCACCGTCGCGTCGCTCGGCTGCAGCCTCGCGCCGGGGATCGAGTGGCTGATCGCCTTCCGCGTGCTGCAGGGCGTCGGCGGATCGATGCTCAACCCGGTGGCGATGTCGATCATCCGCAACACGTTCGAGGATCCGGCGGAGCGGGCCCGGGCGATCGGCGTCTGGGCCGCCGTCGTCGGCGTCAGCATGGCGCTGGGACCGGTCCTCGGCGGCGCGCTGGTCGAGTTGAGCTGGCGCGCCGTGTTCCTGGTCAACATCCCGATCGGCCTGGTCGCGATCGCACTGACCGCGCGCTTCGTGCCGGAGTCCCGCGCCCCGCGCCCGCGCCGCCCCGACCCGCTCGGCCAGCTGCTGGTGATCGTGATGCTGGCGACGGCGACCTCGGCGATCATCGAGGGCCCGGGCCTCGGTTGGGGCTCGCCGCCGATCGTCGCCCTCGCGGTCACGGCCGCTGTCGCACTTCTCGCGCTCGTGCGCCACGAGCTGCGGACGAGCGACCCGCTGATCGAGCTGCGGTTCTTCACCAGCCGGCCGTTCGCCGCATCGACCGTGATCGCCGTCGCGACGTTCATGGCCTTCGGCGGGTTCCTGTTCGTCAACACCCTCTACCTGCAGGAGGTCCGCGGCCTGTCGCCCGTCGGCGCCGGGCTCTGCACGCTGCCGATGGCGCTCATGACCGTGCTGGCGGGCCCGATCGCCGGCCGCGTGGTCGCGTCGCGCGGGGCGCGCGGCCCGCTGGTGGTCGGCGGCCTGGGACTGGGCGTCGGCAGCGTGATGCTCGTGTCGCTGGGCCCCGACACGTCGCTCGCCTGGCTGCTGCTCGCCTACTGCGCCTTCGGGCTAGGGTTCGGCGCCGTGAACCCGCCGATCACCAACACCGCGGTCTCGGGCATGCCGCCCAGCCAGGCCGGCGTCGCCGCCGCCGTCGCATCGACGAGCCGGCAGATCGGGCAGACCGTCGGCGTCGCGCTGGTCGGCGCCGTGGCCACCGCCGGGGTCGGCGACTCGCTGCACGCCGACCTGTCGCCGGCGAGCCACCCCGCGTGGTGGCTGATCGGCGCCCTCGGCGTCGCCGTCGTGGCGCTCGGCCTGGCCGCGAGCACCTCGGCGGCGCAGGCCAGCGCCACGCGCACCGCGCGTCGCCTGGCCGAGGCATCGGTGCGGGCATGAGCGACGACGCGACCGCCGACGCCGCGCGTCGCGCCTGGCGGGCGATGTCCGACCTGGTGCTCGACGCCGACCGCAGGACCGCCGTGACCGAGGCGCTCGGCCTGAGCTTCGCGCGCACCCGGGCACTGCGCCGGCTCGTCGACCAGCCGCTGACGCTCCGCGAGCTGGCGGCGCGACTCGGGGCCGACCCCCCGTACGCGACGCTGATCGTCGACGACCTCCAGGAGCGAGGACTGGTCCAGCGGACCCCGCACCCCGACGACCGGCGGGCGAAGCTGGTGCAGCTGACGGCGGCCGGCCGCGCCGCCGCCGTGCGCGCCAGGGAGATCCTCGACCAGCCGCCGCCGGCGCTGCGGGCGCTCCCGCCCGACGAGGTCGCGAGCCTGCTGCGCGTGCTCGAGCGCCTCCAGCAGCTCGCCGCCGACGGCGGCGACTAGCGAGCGCTCGTGCGCTCCGCCTCCGGGGCGAACGCGCCGGCCGGAGGATGGACGTGCTCGTGGTGGTGGCGCATCGACGCCAGCAGGTCGGGCAGGTGGTGGTCGTGCAGGCGGTAGAACGCCTGGCGCCCGCTGCGCCGGACCGCGACCAGCCGCGCCTGGCGCAGCACCCGCAGCTGGTGCGAGGCGGCGCTCGGCGTGAGTTCGCTCCGCTGGGCCAGCTCCTCGACCGGCAGCTCGCCGTCCAGGAGCGCCCACAGCAGCCGCAGCCGGCTGGCGGTCGCGAACGCCTGCAGGCCCTCGGCCAGGGCCGCGGCCTCGACGCCGCTGAGGGGTCGGCCGGCCGGTTCGTGCTCGGAGGGGTGCGGCACGCCCCGATCATAGGCACCCCGGCGTCCGTGGCGAGCAGGATCGCCGGCACGGCGCGGCCATCGCGTCCGCCAGCCGACGTATGCATATATGAGCGATTGTGCATATATTGGGAGGGTGGGCCCCGCCTCCCGCCGCCGATCGCCCGATGCTCGCGCCGCTGCGCCACCCCGTCTACCGCCGCCTGTTCACCGCCCAGGTGATCGCGCTGCTGGGCACCGGCCTGACCTCGGTCGCGCTGGCGCTGCTGGCCTACGACCTGGCCGGGGCCGACGCCGGCACCGTGCTCGGGATCGCGCTGGGGCTCAAGATGGTGGCCTACGTCGTGATCGCGCCGCTGACGACCGGCCTGCTGGCGGGCGTCGACCGCCGGCGGCTGCTGGTCGGCCTGGACCTCTCCCGCGCCCTCGCCGCCCTGGCGATGCCGTTCGTCACCGCCGTCTGGCAGGTCTACGTCCTGATCTTCCTGCTGAACGCCTGCTCGGCCGGATTCACCCCGACGTTCCAGGCCACGATCCCCGACGTGCTCGAGGACGACCGGTCCTACACCAGCGCGCTGTCGCTGTCGCGCCTGGCCTACGAGCTGGAGAGCCTCGCCAGCCCCGCGCTGGCGGCCGCCGCCCTGCTGCTGGTCGGCTACCACGAGCTGTTCGCCGCCAACGGCGTGGCGTTCCTCTGCTCCGCCCTCCTGGTCCGCTCGATCCGCCTGCCCGCCGCGACCGCCACCGCGCGAGCCGGCGTCGGGTCGTGGTGGGCGCGCGTCAGCCTCGGGACCCGTCGCTACCTGGCCGTGCCGCGCCTGCGCGGCCTGCTGGCCCTCAACGTCGGGGTCGCGGCCGCCTCGGCGATGGTGATCGTCAACACGGTGCTGCTCGTCCACGACGAGCTCGGCCGCGGCGGCGACGCCACCGTCGCGATCGCGCTCGGAGCGGCCGGGCTCGGGGCGATGCTCGCGGCCGTCGCCCTCCCCCGGCTGCTGCGCGCCTTCGGCGACCGCTCGCTGATGCTGGCCGGCGGCGCGCTGCTCGTCGCCGGCCTGGTCGCGACCGCCGCGGTCTCGAGCTACGCGATGCTGCTGGTCGTCTGGGCGCTGCTCGGCGTCGGGCTGGCGCTGGCGCAGACCCCCGCGGGACGGCTGGTGCAGCAGTCCGCCCAGGCCGACGACGGGCCGGCCCTGTTCGCCGCCCAGTTCTCGCTCTCCCACGCCTGCTGGCTCGTGACGTATCCGGTCGCCGGCGCCCTCGGCGCGCTGATCGGCCTCTCGCAGGTCGCGATCGTGCTGGCCGCGATCGCCGGGATCTCGGTCGTCGCCGCCGCCTGGCTCTGGCGCCCGACGCCGACCGTCGCCGGCGACGCCAGCCTGCACCCCGCCTGACCGCGGCGGCCGGCGGCGGTCAGGCGGCGAACGGCCGCAGCGCCGCCGTCGGCGGACGGCGCTCCGGCTCCGGGGTCGCGAACGCGCCGCGGCGGGCGGCTCGCACCCCGTTGCCGATCACGACCACCTCGGCGAGCTCGTGGATCGCGACGACCGCCGCCAGGCCGAGCAGGCCGGTCGCGGCGAGCGGGATCAGCGCCACGATGATGGCGCCGGAGAGCAGCAGGTTCTGGCGCATGATCCGGTCGGCGCGGCGGGCGTGGACGATCGCGCGGGGCAGCGTCCGGAGGTCCTCGCCCATCAACGCGACGTCGGCGCTCTCGATCGCGACGTCGGTGCCCATCGCCCCCATCGCGATCCCGACCCGGGCGCTCGCCAGCGCGGGAGCGTCGTTGATGCCGTCACCGACCATCGCGACCGGCTGCTCCCGCTGCAGGCGCTCGACGACGTCGACCTTGCCCTCGGGGCGCAGCTGCGCGTGGACCCGATCGATCCCGGCCTCGCCGGCGAGCGCGTTGGCGGTCCGCTCGTTGTCGCCGGAGACCATCGCGACCGCGGCGATCCCGATGCCGTGGAGCTGGCGCACCGCTTCGGCGGCCTCCGGACGCAGCTCGTCGCGGACGGCGATCGCGCCGACCGTCCGCCCGTCGCGCGCCAGCAGCACCACGGTCGCGCCGGCGCGCTCGAGCTGCAGCACCCGCTCGGACCACCGCCCGGGATCGACGAAGCCGGGACGGCCGAGCCGCACCGGGACGCCGTCGACCCGACCGGAGATGCCGTCGCCGGGATGGGCCTGCACGTCCGACGCCGCCGGCACGCCGGGGCTCGAGGCGAGGATCGCGCGCGCCAACGGGTGCTCGCTGCGCGCCTCCAGCGCGCCGGCCAGGGCCAGGACCTCGCCGCGCGCGTAGCGCTCATCGTGCAGCACCTCGACCACCTGCGGGTCGTTGCGGGTCAGGGTGCCGGTCTTGTCGAAGGCGACCGCGCGCACGCTGGCGAGCGCCTCGAGCGCCGCGCCGCCCTTGATCAGCACGCCGGAGCGGGTGGCGGCGCCGATGGCGGCCACCACCGTCACCGGCACCGAGATCGCGAACGCACAGGGGGCAGCCGCGACGAGCACGACGAGCGAGCGGCCGATCCACTCGCCCGGGTCCCCGCTGGCGAGGCTGCCGATCACCGCGATCAGGGTCGCGGCGATCAGCACGCCGGGGACCAGCGGACGGGCGATCCGCGACGCGATCCGCTGCCCGCGGCCCTTGCGCTCCTGCGCCTCCTCCACGATCCGCACGATCCGCGCCAGCGAGCTCTCGCCGGTGCGGGCGGTGACCTGGACCTCGAGCGCGCCGCCGCCGTTGATCGCGGCGGCGAGCACCTCCTCGCCGGGGCCGCGCTCGACCGGCACCGATTCCCCGGTGATCGCCGAGAAGTCCAGCGCCGAGCGCCCGGCCCGGATCGTCCCGTCGGTGGCCAGCCGCTCGCCCGGACGGACCACCATCACCTCGCCCGGCCGCAGCGCCGCCGGGTCGACCTCGACCTCACGGCCGCCGCGCAGCACGCGCGCCCGGTCGGGCACGAGATCCAGCAGCGCCCGCAGCCCGCGACGGGTCCGCGTCAGCGCATAGCTCTCCAGCGCCTCGCTGACCGAGAACAGGAACGCCAGCGTGGCGGCCTCGGCCACCTCGCCGAGCAGGATCGCGCCGATCGCCGCGATCGTCATCAGCGTCGCGACCGACAGCCGCCCCCGCCACAGGGCGCGCAGCGACTGCGGGATGAACGTCAGGCCACCCGCCGCGATCGCCGTCGCCTCGGCCACGCGCGCCGGGATCGACAGGTCCGCCAGCGAGAGCCCGAGACCGACGGCCAGGGCGGCGCCGGCGATCGCGGCGAGCTGGATCTCGCGGACGTCGCGCAGCCGCTGCGGCGTTTCGTCGACCTCGCGGATCTCGCATCCGCAGTCGTCGTAGCTCGCGCTCGGGCCGCAGCACTCCTCGCTCATGCCACCGCCCCGGCCAGCGTGGCCTCGACGGCATCGACCAGGACCGCCCCGCTCGGGGTCAGCGAGTACATGACCATCCTGCCGTCGCGGCGGCTCGTCACCAGACCGGCGACGCGCAGCCTCCGCACGTGGTGGGAGACGAGCTTCTCCGGTCGCTCGACGACCCACGACAGGTCGCAGACGCAGAGCTCCCCTCCGTCGCGCAGCGCTCGCCCGATCGCCACCCGGGTCGGATCGCCGAGGGCTGCGGCGCGCTCCGCCGCCGCCGCGGCCGCGCCGGCCTCCAGGCGCGCGCGCCGCAGCACCTCGGCCCGCTCCAGGTCGAGGCACAGCAGGTCGCAGTGGTCGTCCGCCATACGCACATCCTAACGAACGTACGAACATCGGAGTGCGACGGGCGACCCGCCGGGCCGGCCCGGCGGGTCGCCCGTCACCGGGCTCTACGGCTGCCGCGGCTCGAAGCCGTCGTAGCCGAGCGTCACGAGTCCCAGGTCGCCGCCGAACGTCCGCTGCCCGGCGTGGCGGATCGCGTCCGCCTGCTGGGCCCGCGACGTCGCGGAGCTGGTCGCCCACTGGACGGTCTGGATCACGGTCACGGTGTTCAGGCGCTCGGTCGCGATCTGACGGCCGCGGGCGCTCATCCGCCGCATCCTGCGGTCTCCGCGCAGCTTCCGGCGGAGGTCCTGCTCGATCATCTGGGCGCCGATGCGCTCCCTGCCGGACAGCTCCTCGAGCCCGTTGGCGATCATGTAGGACGAGACGGTGAACGCCGCCAGCGCGTCGGCGTAGTCGGTGTCCGACCAGCCCAGCGGCTTGACCAGGCGCCGGAACGCCGCGCGGAAGGTGCCCTTGTCGGCCTCCTTCAGGAACCGCCGCCGGTTGAAGTTCTTGCTGCCCAGCCGCTTGACGAACAGCGCCGCCATCTGGCGGTTGACCGTCCGCGAGAGCTTCGGCGAGCGCCGGTAGCCGACGATCCGGTCGATCTTCGCCGGGCTGCTGGACCCCGACGAGGAGCCGGACGAGGACCCCGACGTCGTCTGGCTGAGCGGCGGGTAGTAGGCGGGCGGCGGGTCGTACGAGGGTGCCGGCGGCGGGTAGTAGTAGCTGGTCGGGATCGACTCCATCGTCGTCGGGTTGTAGATGTCGGCCTGCGCCGCCGCCGGCACCGCGGCCGTCGCCAGCATCAGCGTTCCGATCACGATCGTCGCTCGTCGCATGGCGCCACTCTAGGCACGTCGACGCTCGGCGTCCTCCTCCGTCCGGGGGATCGCGACCACACCGGCTACGGTTGCCGGCGTGCTCGAGACCCTGGCCCGGATCGCGACGGCCGCCGGGGTCTTCGTCGGCACCAACGTCGACGACCTGATCGTGCTGACGGTGCTGTTCCTCGCGGCCCGGGCGCACGGCCGGCCGACCGCGGCGCAGATCTGGGCCGGCCAGTACGCCGGCGTCGGCCTGCTGGTCGCGGTCTCGGCGATCGCCGCGCTCGGCCTGGTGGTGGTGCCGGACGACCGGGTCGGGCTGCTCGGGCTGGTGCCGCTGGCGCTCGGGCTGGTCGGCCTCCGGTCCGCGATCCGCTCGTGGGGCGACGCGGAGCCACCCGCCCCCGCCGTCGCCACGGGGTTCGCGTCGGTCGCCGCCGTCACGCTCGCCAACGGCGCCGACAACATCTCGGTCTACACGCCGATGCTCCGCTCGATCGACCTCGGCGCGAGCCTGATCTCGATCGCCGTCTTCGCCGTCCTCGTCGGCGCCTGGTGCGCGCTCGGATCGTGGCTCGGATCGCACCGGCCGATCGTCGCGCTGCTCCAGCGCCACGGCCACTGGCTGGTGCCCGTCGTCTTCGTCGCGATCGGCGTGGTCATCCTGCTGGAGTCCGGGGCGCTCGGACGGCTCTAGCGGCACCGGTAGGCGGCGTCGATCGCTACGAGCTGACGCTGTCGGCGCCGGTCGCCTGCAGCGGCTGATCGTCGATCGCGCGTCCGCCGACGTCCGCCGACGCGGCGGCCGGGAAGACCCGAACCGGCTCGCGCAGGACGACGTGGACGACGTCTCCGACGCCCGGCAGCTGGGTCCCGGGCGCGCGGGCCAGCAGGACGTGGTCCCCGACCCGGACCTCGATGTCCGCGGCGTGGCCGTGGAAGCGGACCGCCAGCACCGTTCCCTCGATCCCCGATCCCGGCTCGACGAGGTCGACGTGCTCGGGGCGGACCAGGACCGTCCCCGGGCCGTCCGCCTGGCGGCCCGCGATCCGGTGCGAGCCCATGGCCGAGACGGCGCGGCCGCCGCGGACCTCGGCCGGCAGCAGGACGGTCGCTCCGAGGAACCCCGCCACCGTCCGCGACGCCGGCGCCGCGTAGACCTCCTGCGGCGTGCCGTGCTGGATGATCCGGCCGGCGTCCATCACCGCGACGTGATCGGCCAGCGAGAGCGCCTCGTCCTGGTCGTGCGTCACCAGCAGCCCGGTCGCGCCGGTCGTGTGCAGGACGCCGGCGACCGCGCGACCGGTGTCCTCGCGCAGGCGCGCGTCGAGCGACGCGAACGGCTCGTCGAGCAGGACCAGCGACGGCTTCGGGGCGAGCGCGCGCGCCAGCGCGACGCGCTGCTGCTGGCCGCCCGACAGCTCGTCGGGGCGGCGGTCGGCGAAGGTCGCCGGCAGGCCGACCAGCTCGAGCAGCTCGGCGACCCGCGCGCGGCCCGTCCGCGCCCGCCGCTCGCGGCGCGGCAGCCCGAAGGCGACGTTCGCGGCCACGGTCTGGTGCGGGAACAGCGCTCCCTCCTGCGGCACGTAGCCGACGCGGCGCTGCTCGGGGCGCACATGGCGCTCCGGCGACGCGACCAGCGCCGACGCGATCCGGACGCTGCCGGCGTCGGCGCGCAGGAAGCCGGCGACGATCCGCAGCAGCGTCGTCTTGCCGCAGCCCGACGGGCCGAGGATCGCGGTCAGCGTGCCCTCGGCGATCTCCAGGTCGACGCCGTCGAGCGCGGTCGTCGCGCCGAAGCGGCGGCGGACGCCGTGGACCTCGAGCGTGCTCACGTGGCGGTCGCTCCCCCGGTCCGCCGCGTCAGCAGCAGGGTCGCCGGGATCGAGACGACGACCATCAGCGCCGCGTAGGGCGCCGCGGCGCCGTAGGCGACGCTGGTGGTCGCGCTCCAGAACTTCGTCGCCAGCGTCGCGGTCCCGATCGGCGACAGCAGCAGGGTCGCGGTCAGCTCGGTGACGACGGCCAGGAAGACCAGCGCCGCGCCCGCGCCGAGCCCGGGCGCGATCAGCGGCAGCGTGACCCGCCGGATCCGCGCGACGGGGCCAGCGCCGAGCGCGGCCGCCACGTCGTCGAGCACCGGCGGCGCCTGCGCCAGCGCCGCCCGCTGCGAGACCATCGCCCGCGGCAGGAACAGGATCACGTAGGCGGCCACCAGCATCGCCGTCGTCTGGTAGAGCGGCGTCGCCCAGCGGATCGTGACGGTCACCAGCGCCAGCGCCACGACGATCCCCGGCAGCGCGCTGCCGAAGTAGGTGCTGCGCTCGATCATCGTGCTCCAGCGTCCCGGCCGGCGGACGCTGAGCCAGGCGATCGGCAGCGCGACGACCGTCGCGGTGGCGGCCGCGAGCGCCGCGAGCAGGGCCGTGGTGCCGGCGGCGGAGACCAGGTCGCCGACCGGGAACGCCGTCGACGAGCCGACGACGAGCCAGCGGACGATGCTGCCGAGCGGGACGCCGAGCGCCAGCACGACCAGCGCGACGACGGCCCCGAGCACCGGCAGCGTGGCGCGGCCCAGCTGCACGCGCTCGGGATCGCGGCGGGCGCCCGACCCGACCCGGGCGTAGCGCCGGTGCCCGCGCGCTCGCAGCTCGATCGTCAGCAGCAGCAGGCAGCCGACCGCGAGCACGGTCGCCAGGCCCGACGCGGCCGGTCCGCTGAAGGTCGACTTGTACTGGTCGTAGATCGCCGTCGTGAAGGTCGGGAAGCGGAGCATCTGCAGCGCGCCGAACTCGGCCAGCAGGTGCAGCCCGACGAGCAGGCAGCCACCGAGCAGGGCGGGGCGCAGCTGCGGGAGCACCACGCGGGCGAAGACCCGGACCGGGCCGTGGCCGAGCGAGCGAGCGACGTCCTCCAGCGCGGGATCGAGGCCGCGCAGCGAGGCCGCCACCGGAAGGTAGACGAACGGGAAGTACGAGAGCGTGACGATCAGCAGCGCCCCGTGGAAGCCCTCGGCCCAGGTCGCCAGCGACACCCAGCCGTAGCTGTTGACGAAGGCGGGAACCGCCAGCGGCGCGACCAGCAGCGGGTGCAGGATCCTCCGGCCCGGCAGGCTCGTGCGCTCGACCGCCCAGGCCGCGGCGGTCCCGATCACGCCGGCGGTCAGGATCGTCGCGACCGTCAGCCGGGCGGTGTTGCTCAGCAGCTCGCCGGTCCGCGGGCGCACCAGCAGCCGCCACAGCTCGTCGGCGCCGGTGCTGATCGCCGAGACGACGATGAAGCCGAGCGGGATCAGCGTCAGCGCGACCGTCGGGATCGCGAGCAGCACCAACGGGGACGGGCGGCGGCGGCGCGCCGCCCGTCCCCGCCGCCCAGCCAGGTCGAGGGACCAGGTGCTCAGAGGATCCCTGCGTCCTGCATCAGCTCGATCACCTTCTGGCTGTTGAGGTTCGTGACGTCGACCTTCGGCGCGTCGAGGCTCGTCAGCGGCGGCAGCGCCTTGTTCGCGGCGACGCCGTCGGCGAGCGTGTACTCGAGCGCGCTCGAGTCGGCCAGCACCCGCTGGCCGCTGCGGGAGCTGAGGAACCGCACCAGCTTCTGCGCGTTCGCCTGGTTCTTGCTCGACTTCAGGACGCCGGCGCCCGAGACGCTGGTGAAGGCCCCCGGGTCCTGGTTGCCGAAGAAGTGCAGCTTCGTGTCCTTGCTGTTGTCGCCCGCCTCGGCCTGGTCCTGGTACCAGTAGTAGTGGTAGATCACGCCGCCCTCGACCTTGCCGTCGGAGACCGCCTTCATCACGGTGCTGTTGCCGTCGAACGGCTCGGCGTTCGCCTTCAGGCCGGCGAGCCAGGCCTTCGTGGCGGCCTCGCCCTTCAGCGCCAGGACGGCCGAGACGATCGCCTGGAAGTCGGCACCGGTCGGCGAGTAGCCGAAGCGGCCCTTCCACTTCGGATCCGCGAGGTCGAGCAGGGACTTCGGCAGGTCGCCCCTCTTCAGCTTCGTCGTGTTGTAGACGAAGACGGTCGAGCGGGCCGCGAACCCGGTCCAGTTGCCGTTCGTCGGCGAGTACTGCGCGGGCACCTGGGCCAGCGTCGCGTCGTCGAGCTTGGCGAAGCGGCCCGCGCGGTCGACGAGCGTCATCCCCGGCGAGTTCTCCGTCGCGAAGACGTCGGCCGGCGAGGCGTCGCCCTCCTGCACGATCTGGTTGGCCATCTCCAGGTCATCGCCGTTGCGCATCTTCACCGTGATGCCCGTCTCCTTGGTGAACTGCGCCGTCATCAGCTTCATCAGATCCTCGTGCTGCGCGTTGTACAGCGTCACGGATCCGCCGTCGGACGAGGCCTTGCCGCTCGTCGAGGCACCCGAGGACGAGTCGTCGGAGCCGCAGGCGGCCAGCGGCAGGGCTAGCGCGGCGATCGCGGCGAGCGGGGTCAGACGGCGGAGGTTCAGCGACATGCGATCTCTCGGGTCGGAGGCATCAGCGCGGTTAGGGCGCGCGAACTAAGGGACGCCGAAGTAAACCGCACGCGCGGGAACCGAGCATGAGCGGCGCCACGGCGCTCGCGCGCCGCGGCCCGCGTCGACCCCACCGACGATCGGCCCCGCGGCGACGGTCCGTAGGCTGTCAGGCGTGAACTGGACGATCGACATCCCGGCGGACTCGCTGCCCGTCCTGCCGCCGCTGCCGCCCGCGCTGCGCGAGGCCCTCGACGAGGCGCTCGCGCGCCCAGCGCTCCAGCAGCCGTCGTGGCCCGACGCCGACTACACGGCGCGCGTGCGCGGGCTGCTCGAGGCCGTCCCGCCCGTCACCGTCACGGCCGAGGTCGATCGCCTGCAGGAGCGCCTGGGCGCGGTCGCTCGCGGCGAGGCGTTCCTGCTCCAGGGCGGCGACTGCGCCGAGACCTTCGTCGACAACACCGAGGCGCACCTGCGCGGCACGATCCGGACGCTGCTGCAGATGGCGGTCGTCCTGACCTACGGGACCTCGATGCCGGTCGTGAAGATCGCCCGGATCGCCGGCCAGTACGCGAAGCCGCGCAGCTCCGACGTCGACGCGCTCGGCCTGCCGTCGTACCGCGGCGACATGGTCAACGCGCTCGAGCCGACCCCCGAGGGCCGGCGACCGGACCCGGTCCGGATGCTGCGCGCCTACGCCAACGCCTCGGCCGCGATGAACCTGACCCGGGCGATCACCGGCGCCGGCTACTCCGACCTGCACCACGTCCACGAGTGGAACATGGACTTCGTCGCCGAGTCGCGCGCCGGCGAGCGCTACGAGCGGGTGGCCAACGAGATCGACCGCAGCCTGCGCTTCATGGACGCTTGCGGGGTCGACGACAGCTCGCTCAAGAGCACCGAGCTGTACGCCAGCCACGAGCTGCTCGTGCTCGACTACGAGCGCGCGCTGCTGCGACTGGAGGGCGACCGGCTGTACAACCTCTCCGCCCACCAGCAGTGGATCGGCGAGCGGACCCGCCAGATCGACGGCGCCCACGTCGCGCTGGCGGCGCTGACGGCCAACCCGACCGGCGTCAAGCTCGGCCCGAAGACCACGCCGGACGACGCGCTCGCGCTGGTCCGGGCGCTCGACCCCGACAAGGTCGACGGCCGGGTCACGCTGGTCTCGCGGATGGGCAACGGCAACGTCCGCGAGACGCTGCCGTCGATCGTCGAGGCGGTCCGCGACTCCGGCCACGTCGTGGTCTGGCAGTGCGACCCGATGCACGGCAACACCGAGGAGTCGCCGAGCGGCCACAAGACCCGCCACTTCGATCGCGTCGTCGACGAGGTCAAGGGCTTCTTCGAGGTCCACCACGCGCTCGGCACCCACCCCGGCGGCATCCACGTCGAGCACACCGGCGAGGACGTCACCGAGTGCCTCGGCGGCGCCCAGGAGATCTCCCACGACCAGCTCGGCTCGCGCTACGAGACCGCCTGCGACCCGCGGCTGAACACCCAGCAGTCGCTGGAGCTGTCGTTCCTCGTGGCCGAGATGCTCCAGCCGCGCGGTTGACGGCCGCTCAGCCCAGCCAGGCGGCGAGCTCGTCGAGCGCGTCCGGCAGCACGTAGTAGTAGGCCCAGAGCCCGCGGCGCTCGCTGTCGACGATGCCGGCGTCGCGGAGCTT
Organism: Patulibacter medicamentivorans; assembly: GCF_000240225.1. GTDB lineage: Bacteria > Actinomycetota > Thermoleophilia > Solirubrobacterales > Solirubrobacteraceae > Patulibacter > Patulibacter medicamentivorans. The sequence goes on along the minus strand of NZ_AGUD01000003.1, from coordinate 7,779 downwards.
CTTGAGGTGGTGCGAGAGCGTCGACTGCGAGACGTCGAACAGCGGCTCCAGCTCGTAGACGCAGACCTTGCCCGCGTGCTTGCGCAGCACGTCCACCACCTGCAGCCGGATCGGATCGCCGATCGCCTTGGCGACCTCAGCCATCCGCAGCGCCCGCTCGCGGTCGACGTCGGGGTAGACGACCGGCTCGCAGCAGGGCTCGCCGGGCGCCCGCTTCGTCTTCGGGGTCAGCTCCAGGTCGACGGCCATGGGGGCACGCTAGCACCGATGGCCATCGATCAGATCGAGAGCTGCCGATCCAGTGCTAGCGGGGCGGCGGCCGACTCCAGATCGATCGTCTTCAATCTATATCCATCGATTGAAGTGATGGGTGTCGATTGTTAGGATCCTCGCCCGTGAGCACCCCCGACACCGCCCCCGTGCTGCAGCGCCTGTCGACCCTCGACCGCTTCCTGCCGCTCTGGATCGTGCTGGCGATGGCGATCGGGCTGGGCCTCGGGACCGCCGTCGACGGACTCGACGACGCGCTCGACTCGCTGTCGGTCGGCACGGTCTCGCTGCCGATCGCGCTCGGCCTGCTGCTGATGATGTACCCGGTCCTGGCCAAGGTCCGCTACGACCGGATGGCGACGATGAACACCCCGGAGACGCGCCGGATGCTGGTCGCGTCGCTGGTCCTCAACTGGCTGATCGGGCCGGCGCTGATGTTCGCCCTGGCCTGGCTGCTGCTGGCCGATCAGCCCGAGTTCCGGACCGGCCTGATCATCGTCGGCCTGGCCCGCTGCATCGCGATGGTGCTGATCTGGAGCGACCTCTCGTGCGCCGACCGCGAGGCGACCGCGCTGATGGTCGCGATCAACTCCGTCTTCCAGATCGTCGCCTACAGCCTGCTCGGCTGGTTCTACCTGACCGCCCTGCCGGACCTGCTGGGACTCGACACCGAGGGCTTCTCGATCGGGATCTGGGAGGTCGCCCGGACCGTCCTGGTGTTCCTGGGGATCCCGCTGGCCGCCGGCGCCCTGACCCGCGTGATCGGCGTCCGCCGCCGCGGCGAGCAGTGGTACGAGCAGCGGTTCCTCCCGCGGATCGGGCCGCTGGCGCTCTACGGCCTGCTGTTCACGATCGCGATGCTGTTCGCGCTCCAGGGCGACCAGATCACCAGCCGGCCGCTCGACGTCGCCCGGATCGCGCTGCCGCTGCTGGCCTACTTCGGCCTGATGTTCGCCGCCGGGTTCCTGATCGGCCGCCGGATCGGCGTCGGCTACGCCCGCACCGCCTCGCTGGCGTTCACCGCCGCGGGCAACAACTTCGAGCTGGCGATCGCCGTCGCGATCGGGGTCTTCGGCGCCACCTCGGGCCAGGCCCTGGCCGGCGTCGTCGGACCGCTGATCGAGGTCCCGGTGCTCGTCGCGCTGGTCTACGTCGCGCTCTGGATCCGGCGCCGCTGGTACCCCGCCGAGGACGCCGCCGGCCGCCGCCCGCCGGCCCGGCCCGTCGCCGACGGCACCTGATCCGCCACGCCCGACCGAGCCCCGAACCCGCCGAGGTCCCCGATGAGCAACGTCCTCTTCGTCTGCCTGCAGAACGCCGGCCGCTCCCAGATCAGCGAGGCGCTCTTCACCCGCCACGCCGGCCCCGGGCACCAGGCCCGCTCGGCCGGGACCACCCCGGCCGAGCACCTGCACCCCGAGGTCCTGACCGCGATGGCCGAGCTGGGGATCGACCTCTCCGATCGGGTCCCGCAGAAGCTGACCCGCGAGCTGGCGGAGTGGGCCGACGTCGTCGTCACGATGGGCTGCGGCGACGAGTGCCCGTTCGTGCCCGGCGTCCGCTACCTCGACTGGGAGCTCGAGGATCCCGCCGGCCGCTCGCTCGACGACGTGCGCGCGACCCGCGACGAGATCGACCGCCGGGTCCGGCGGCTGCTCGACGAGCTGGCCTAGGCCGCCGCGGCGCCGAAGCCGTGCGGCCCGCGCAGCGCCTCGAGCGCGGGGCCGTGGATCCCGCGCTTGATCGCGTGCAGCGTGCCCGCCTGCTTGCCGGCGCGCGCGGCGGCGATCCCGACCGCCCGCTCGAGCAGCTCGTCGGCCGGGGCGACGGCGTCGGCGATCCCGGCGGCGACCGCCTCCGGACCGGTGTAGCGGCGGCCGGTGGTCATCGCGTCGTGGGCGGTGCGGCGCGGCAGCCGCGCCAGCAGCAGCGCGCTCATCCCGGGCGTGAACGGCAGGCCCAGGTCGACCTCGGGCACGCAGAAGTAGCCGCGGTCCTCGCGCATCACGACCACGTCGTGCGCGGTCGCGAGCATCGCCCCGGCCGCGAACGCATGCCCCTGGACCGCGGCGACGGTCGGGATCCCGGCCTCGAGGACCCGCGCGAACAGCTCGTGGACCCGCGTCAGGAACGCCGGCACCTGGTCCTGCGCGCCGGCCATCCACTCCAGGTCGAGGCCGTTGGACCAGAACTTCCCGGTCGCCGCCGTGACCAACGCGCGCGGCGCCGGAGCGGCCGTCGCCTCGGCCAGGGCGTCCTCGACGCCCGCGACCCAGTCGGGCGCGAAGCGGTTCTCCCCCTCCCCGAGGTCGAGCACGAACACGTCACCGTCGCGGCGCAGCTGTGGCATGCCGCGACGATATCAGAGCGCTTGTTCTAGAACGGTCGTGCGATATGGTCGTGGCGATGGCCCGCCCTCGCCTCCACGACCTCGACGCGCTGCTCGACGCCGCCGAGGAGCTGCTGGCCGAGGGCGGCGAGCCGGCCCTCACGATCCGCGCGATCGCCGAGCGCGCCGGAGCCCCCAGCGGATCGCTCTACCACGCGTTCGGCTCGCGGGCCGAGGTCCTGGGCCGGATGTGGCTGCGGGCCGCCCGCCGCTTCCTCGTCGTCCAGCGGGCGGCGATCGACGAGCACCTGAGCGGGGATGCCCCCGGCTGGGAAGCGGCCGTCGAGGCGACCGTCGCCGCCGCGGCCGCGCTCGACCTGCTGCGCCGCGACGCGCCCGCCAGCGCGCGGGTGCTGATCGAGCACCGGCGCGAGGCGCTGATCGCGGACGGGCTCTCGGAGCCGCTGACCGCGGAGCTGCTCGACCTCGACCGCGAGCTGCTCGACGTCCTCCGCCGGCTGGCGGCGGCGCTCTGGGGCCGCGGCGACCGCGAGGCGATCGAGACCGTCGCGGTCTGCGTCGTCGACCTGCCGTCGAGCCTGCTCGACGGACGTCGCGAGCGCCGCATCGATCCCCTGCGCGCGCTGCGGGCGGCGGTCGTCGGCGTGCTCGGGGAGCTGCCGGGGCCGACGACGCGGGGCTGAGCACCGACCCGGGCGCCCTGCCTAGGGCGCCCCGGGATCGGCCAGCACCAGCCGCCCGTCCGGCAGCCGGTAGACCGTGCCGACCGCCTCGCCGCGGCCGCGGGCCCGCTGCTGGTCGCTCGGCGTCGTCAGGGTCCGCTCGCCGCTGCGGGTCGGGCTCGCCGCCCGCCGATCGGTCCGCGCGTCGGTCGCGAGGCCCAGGCCCGCGACCAGGAACGCGACCGCCAGGACGATGCCGACGTCGAACAGGTTGACGAGGCCATCGAGCGGATCGCCGACGTCGTCGCCGAGGCCGCCGTGACGGCCGAGCCCGGTGCGGCTCACGCGGCCCGCTCCACGACCGGGGCGACGGTCGTCGGCGGCGCGGCACCCGCGGTCTCCACCGCCCGCTCGAGGGCGGCCAGGTCCTCGGTCGCCCGCCGGGTGCGAGCCAGCGTCAGTGCGAACGCGACCGTGCCGACGAGCAGCCCGACGACGGTCGCGGCGAACGCCGTTCTCAGGTCGGCGGCCAGGCCCGCGATGTCGCCGCGCCCGAGCGCCGCGAGGCCCGGGGCCAGCGGGATCAGCGTGCCCATCAGCCCGACCGCCGGCCCGGCGCGCACCAGCATCCGGGTGCGGTCGAGGCGCCGCTGGACCGCCAGCTCGTAGTCGGCCAGCGCCTGCTCGACGGCGTCGCGATTGCCGGTCCCGACCGCGTCGGAGATCGCGCCCAGGGCCGCTCCGGCGATCGCGGTCGGGGCCAGCCGGGCCAGTTCGCGCCCCTGTCGCGGGTCGGCCAGCGCCCGGCCGGCCAGCTCGAGCAGCCGCGGGGCACCGGGTCGCAGCCGCCGCCAGCCCTCGGCGGCCGCGCGACCCAGCTCGAACGCCAGGAGCAGCAGCAGGAGCAGCGCCGCGACCTGGACAGGCACCGCCAGCGCCGACGAGATCCCCGACAGCGCGTCGCCGATCCGGTCGGCGGCCAATGGCGGGCTCATCGCAGCCCTCCCGGCGTCCGCGGATCGACGCCGGCGGGGACGAAGCGGCCGTCGAGCCGATCGCGCGAGCGCCGCAGCGCGGTCACGAACGCCGGCCCGAAGACGAACGCGAAGACGGCGTTGCCGGCCGCGTGCAGCAGGTTGAAGGGCGCGCTCGTGGCCAGGATCGCCAGCAGCGTCCCACGCTCCGGAACGGCCGTCGCGGTGAGCCAGGTCGACAGGTCCATCACGAGGCCGAACAGCAGTCCGGCGAGCGCGCCGGCGAGGGCCAGCGACCAGCGGCCGGTCGCCAGGTGCCCGAAGCGGGCGACCAGCGCCCCGAGCAGTCCAACCGCGCCCCAGGCCGCCATCTGCCAGGGCGTCCAGGGGCCCTGGCCGAAGACGAAGTTCGACGTCAGGGCCGCGACGGCGCCGACGGCGAACCCGGGCGCGCCGCCCAGGACGAAGCCGGACAGCAGCACGATGTCGGTGGTCGGCTTGACGTTCGGCAGCGGCGCGAAGGCGATCCGGCCGAGCGCGGCCAGCGCGGCCAGCGTCGCGACCAGGGCCACGACCCGCGCCGTCGGCCGGCCGCGCTCGTACCAGGCCAGCCCCGCCGCGACGGCGACCAGGACCAGCCCGAGCGCCGGCAGCGCCCAGGTCACGCGCCGGCCTCGATCGGGTCGCGGTCGCGCAGCAGCGCGGCGCCCTGCTCGGGGGTCAGGATCCCGGGCCGTCCGACGATCCGCGCGGTCTGGGTGCCGAAGTACCAGCCGCCGGAGAGCATCGACCCGGCCGGGCCGTCGGCGATCAGCCGCCCGTCGGCCAGCAGCAGCACGCGCTCGGCCAGCTCGGCGGCGAACTCGACGTCGTGCGTGGCCACGAGCACCGCCGTCCCCTCCGACGCCAGCCGGTCGAGCTGCGTCAGGAGCGCCCGGCGGGCCGCGGCATCCATCCCCCGCGTCGGCTCGTCGAGCGCGATCAGGGCCGGCCGATCGCCGCCGCCGAGGACGACGCCGAGGGCCAGGCGCTGCCGCTGCCCGCCGGACAGGTCGAGCGGATGGCGGTCGGCGAGGTCCGCCATCCCGACCAGTTCCAGGGCCTCGGGCGAGGTCTCGTCGCCGACCCGGTCGTGCAGCAGGTAGTCCCGCGGGCGCTGGGTCAGGAGACCGACGCGACCGGTCGTCGCGACCCGCCCGCGGGAGGCGGCATCGAGGCCGGCCAGGACCCGCAGCAGCGTCGACTTGCCGGCCCCGTTGCGTCCCATCAGGGCGACCCGCTCGCCGGCCCGCAGCTCCAGGTCGATCCCGCGCAGGGCAGCCGGTCCGGCCGCCGGCTCGCGCCAGAGGCCGCGAACGGCGACCGCGGGCGGCGGGTTCCCGGCGGAGCCGCGGCGCCGCCACCGCGGAGCCCGGGCCGGGGTCGCGCTGCGATCGCCGTTGCCGTCGTGGCGGTGCTCGGCGCTCTGCCCGGCGTTCCCCAGGGTCCGGCGCGCGTCGCGCACGCCGACCGGCAGCGGGCGCAGACCGGCGCCCGCGAACAGCCGCGCGGCCGGCGGCAGCAGGCCCGGCTCGGCGTCTGCGGCCCACTCCAGGAACTCGTCCGGGGTCGCGTCGCAGGCCAGTCGGCCGTGCCGCAGCGCGATCACCCGGTCGGCGTGGTGCAGGCAGCGGTCGAGCCGATGCTCGGCCAGGACGACCGCGGTCCCGTGCTCCTCGTTCAGCCGCCGCAGCAGCCAGACCAGCTCGTCGCCGGCGACGGGATCGAGCTGGGCGGTCGGCTCGTCCAGCAGCAGCAGGCCGACGCCGGGCGCGAGCGCCGCCGCCAGGGCGACCCGCTGCAGCTCGCCTCCGGACAGCTCGTGCGTGGCGCGGTCCAGCAGCCGCTCGATCCCGAGCGCGAGCGCGACCTCCTCGACGCCGCGGGCGACCTCGACGGCGTCGCCGCCGCGCAGCTCCAGCGGCAGCGCCAGCTCCGCGCGGACGCTGTTCAGCACGACCTGCGTCTCCGGGTCCTGGAGCACCGTCCCGCAGACCGCCGCCAGCGCCGCCGGCCCCTCCCGCCGCGTGTCGCGGCCGAAGACCCGGACGTGGCCGGCCAGCGTGCCGCCGAGGGTGTGGGGCGCCAGGCCGCAGGCGGCGTGCAGCAGCGTCGACTTGCCCGATCCCGAATCCCCGGCGAGGACGACCAGCTGGCCCGGATCGATCCGCAGCGAGACGCCGTCGAGGGCGAGCCCGCCGCCCGGGTGGGCGTAGGAGACCGCCTCCAGCTCCAGCGCGGGGCTCACGATCGCCCCCGGCGGGCCAGCAGCGGGGCGCCGATCAGCAGCGGCAGCGCGAGCGACAGCCCGACCGTGGCGGCGTCGATCGGGATCGACAGCCGCGGGGTCGTGCCGACCGCCGCCACCTGGGTCAGCAGCCCGTGGCCGCCAGCGGCCCGCGACGCCACGATCGCGGCGGCCAGCGCCACCAGCGCCAGCGAGGCCGCTGCGACGGCGCGATCGTGACGCGACCACGGATGCCGGTCGCGGACCGCGCGGCCGCCGAGGCGATGGCCGCGCAGCTCGAGCGTCGTCGCCAGGTCGGTGGCGCGGTCGAGGACCGAGCCCGTGACCGACCGCAGCACCAGCAGCCGGGCCGCGCGGTCGGTCGCCGCGCCCGCGGTCCCCGGTGGGCGGCAGCGGCGGGCGTCGGCCATCCGCTGCCCGTCGCGGGCCAGGACCGGGACGATCCGCAGTGACAGGGCGGCCGTCAGCGCCGCCTGCGGCCACGAGCGCCGGGCCGCGCGCAGCAACCCGTCCGGATCGATCGCCCGCGCCAGCAGGACGCCGCAGAGCACGACGACCAGCAGCCGCAGACCGAGCAGCGCGCCGGCCGCCAGCGCCTCGGCCGTGACGTCGATCCGGCCGAGCCCCGGCAGGCTGCCAAGGCGGGCGACGACGGTCACGCCGTGGCGCGACGCGAGGCCGTTGACCAGGACGACGAGCAGCGCCATCGGCAGGCCGAGCAGCAGCGCCCGGCGCTGCGCCGCCAGGGCCCCGGTCGCTGCCCCGGCCGCCAGCACGCCGGCCAGCAGCCCCGCCAGGACCAGCGGGTGCGTCACGGTCAGGGTCAGGACGATCAGCGCCGCGCAGTATCCGGCCCCGATCGCCGGCCGTACGACGTGCAGGACGCTCGTGCCCGGGCGGTAGGTCATCGCGATCAGCAGGCCGCCGGCCGCGCGGCCGGCGCGCGCGCAGCGACCCGGCGCCGTGTCGGTCGGTGCGCCGGCCGCCGCGACCGTCCGCATCATCGCGTCCCCGCCGGCAGCGACAGCGGCCGGCCCACGTCGAAGGCGACCGCGAAATGCCCCGCCAGCGACCGCTCCCGCAGCTCCCGAGCGGCCCGCGCGGCGGCGGACGGGTCACGACCGGTGACGACCCACGTCGGCGGCTCGGTGCGTGCGCGCGTCGCCGCCACCAGGCCCCAGTCGCGCACCAGCGGCCGCGGGCGCGCGGCGCCGTCGAGCGGCCGCAGACCGGCGA
>NZ_AGUD01000004.1 GCF_000240225.1 Patulibacter medicamentivorans | reverse complement strand
CGTCGACGACCAGCAGCTCGTCGATCCAGGGGTCGCCGGCGAGCCCGTCGAGGCAGGCTCCGATCCGCTGCTCCTCGTTTCGCGCGGGCACGATCACGGTCACCGTCGGCCGGTCGGCGGGCGGCGGCGCATCCGGCCGCAGGTCGGACGGCGCGGTCAGGCGGGCCGCGGGGCGCGCGGCCCGCGACAGGCGGACGGCGACGAGCGCGGCGGCGGCGAGCCGGAGCGGACGGGCCACGGCGCGCACGCTAGCGCTCGCCGGGCGCGATCTCGCTGCCTGCTGGTGAACGGCCGGGAGCGGCCGCCGCGCCCCGGGGCCGCTCGGGCGATGTTCGGACGATCCGAACGCGGCCCGAGCGCGCTGCTTGAATGGACCGATGCCCCCCGTCGGCTCGCCCGAGCGCCCCGCCCGCGTCCTGCTGCTGGGCTACGGGATCGGCGGCGCCGCCTTCCACGCCCCGCTGATCGCGGCCACGCCCGGACTGCGACTGGCCGCGGTCACCACGCGCGACCCGCAGCGAGTGGCCGAGGTCGGCGCCCGCTACCCCGGCGCCGCGGTCCTGCCCGACGGCGAGACGGCGCTCGCGAGCGCCGGCGACTTCGACCTGGCCGTCGTCACCACGCCCAACCGCAGCCACGTGCCACTGGCGCGGACGGCGCTCGAGGCCGGCCTGGCGGTCGTCGTCGACAAGCCGCTGGCGGCGCGGGCCGCCGAGGCCGAGGAGCTGGTCGCGCTCGCCGGCCGACGGCAGCGGCCGCTGACCGTGTTCCAGAACCGGCGCTGGGACGGCGACCTGCTGACCCTCCGGCGGCTGATCGCCGACGGGTCGCTCGGCCGGGTGCAGCGGTTCGAGTCGCGGTTCGAGCGCTGGCGCCCGCGGCCGAAGGTCGGCTGGCGCGAGCTGGCCGACCCGCGCGACGCCGGCGGCGTCCTCTACGACCTCGGCAGCCACCTGATCGACCAGGCGCTGCTGCTGTTCGGCCCGCCGACCAGCGTCTACGCCGAGCTCGACGTCCGGCGTCCCGGGGCCGCGGTCGACGACGACGCGTTCGTGGCCCTGACCCACGCCGGCGGCGTGCGCTCGCACCTGTGGGCCAGCGCGACCGCCGCCGACGTCGGCCCGCGGCTGCGCGTGCTCGGCTCGGCCGCGGCCTACGTCAAGCACGGGCTCGACGTCCAGGAGGAGCAGCTGCGCGGCGGAACGCGCCCGGGCGACGCCGGCTACGGGGTCGAGGACGAGTCCGCCTGGGGCACGATCGGGACCGACGGCGACCGGCGACCGGTGGCGACCGAGCGCGGCGACTACCCCGCCTTCTACGTCGCGGTCGCGGCGGCCCTGCGCGGCGAGGGCCCGGTCCCGGTCGATCCGGCCGACGCGGTCGCGGCCCTGCGGGTCGTCGAGGCCGCGCAGCGCTCCGCCGCGACCGGCGCTCCGGTCGCGCTCTAGCCGCCGCGCGGCCGCCGCCCTCCCGCGACGACGCCGGCCGGAGCTGTGCGACGCGCCACAGATTGCACATCTCAACCATTTGGATGCTAAGCTTCGGTTGCTAAAGGAACGGGAGTCGAAGATGTCCAGCACCACTGCAGCCGCGCCGCCCTCGCGCATCGAACCCCACGTGATGAGGATCGCGATCGTCGTGATCCTCGGCGCGATCATGTCGGTGCTCGACACGACGATCGTCAACGTCGCGCTCGACACCCTCGGCAAGGACCTGCACTCCCCGCTCGACGACATCCAGTGGGTCGCGACCGGCTACCTGCTGTCGCTGGCGGCGGTGATCCCGATCACCGGCTGGGTCTCCAACCGCTTCGGCGCGCGCCGCGTCTACCTGTTCGCGCTCGCGCTCTTCACGGTCGGCTCCGCGCTCTGCGGCCTGGCCTGGTCGACCGGATCGCTGATCGGCTTCCGCGTCCTGCAGGGCGTCGGCGGCGGCATGATCATGCCGATCGGCCAGATGATCCTGGTCAAGGCCGCCGGCCCCCGCAACCTCGGCCGGATCATGAGCTTCATCGGCGTCCCGATCGTCCTGGCCCCCGTCTTCGGCCCGACCGTCGGCGGCCTGCTGGTCGAGCACGTCGGCTGGCAGTGGATCTTCCTCGTCAACGTGCCGATCGGGATCGGCGCCGTGTTCGCCGCCATCAAGCTGCTGCCCCGCGACGTCCCGGCCGAGGCCGGCAAGCTCGACGCCGTCGGGCTCGGGCTGGTCGGGACCGGCGTCGTCGGCATCACCTACGGCCTGGCCCAGAGCGGCACCGCCGGCAGCCTGACCGCCGGCAGCGTGCTGGCCCCGCTGCTCGGCGGACTGGCGCTGGTCGCGCTGTTCGTGGTCCGCGCGCTGCGGATCGAGAACCCGCTGCTGAACGTCCGCCTGTACAAGGACAAGGCGTTCGCGGCGGCCTCGATGACGACCTTCGCGCTCGGCGCCGCGCTGTTCGGCGCGATGATCATCATCCCGCTCTACTTCCAGCAGGTCCGCGGCGAGGACGCGGTCCACACCGGTCTGCTGATCGCGCCCCAGGGGATCGGCGCGATGGTCGCGATGGCGCTCTCCGGCCGGCTGACCGACCGCTTCGGCGGCGGCCGGGTCGCGGTCGCCGGCGTCGCCCTGACCGCGATCACCACGATCCCGTTCGTGCTGCTGGACGCGAGCACCTCGTACTGGCTGATCGGCGGCGCGATGGTGCTGCGCGGCCTCGGCGTCGGGCTCTCGATGATGCCCGCGATGACGGCGGCCTTCGCGGTCCTGCGGCCCGACCAGGTGACCCACGCCTCGCCGCAGCTGAACACGCTGCAGCGGGTCGGCGGCTCGATCGGCGTCGCGGTCCTGACGGTCGTCCTGCAGGGCCACATCACCGACCTCGGCAGCGGCGCCGCGCAGCCGTCGCAGCTGGCCGGCGCCTTCGCCAGCACCTACTGGTGGGTGCTCGGCGTGACCGCGCTCGCGCTGCTGCCGGCGATCGTCCTGGCCGTCGTCGAGCGCCGGCGGGCCAACGGCAGCAGCACTCGGGCGCTCGCCCGCGAGAGCGATCCGCACGTCCACGAAGCCGCCCTGGAGGCCGCAGCATGAGCGCCATCGACATCGCCGCCACCGCCCTCCCCCTGACCGGCGAGCGCGCCGAGCGGGTCGAGGACCTGACCCGCGCCTTCTACGGCCTGCTCGGGGCCGAGCGGCGGCTGAAGGGCCGCGACCAGCAGCGCCCCGGCCAGCTCAGCCACGCCCAGGTCCGCAGCCTGATGGAGCTGGCGAAGGGCGGCGGCACGATGAGCGCCGGCGCCCTGGCCCGCGCGGTCGAGCTGAACCCGGCGTCGATGACCGCGACCCTCGATCACCTCGAGGAGCTGGGCGTCGTCCGTCGCGGACGCAGCGACGAGGACCGTCGCGTGGTGCTGGTGCGGCTGACCGACGAGGGCCAGGAGGTCGTCGCCGAGCGCCGCGAGCGCTGGCAGCGGCTGTGGGGCGCGGCCCTCGACGGGGTCCCCGACGCCGACCTGGCGGTCGCGGCGCGGACGCTGCGGACGGTCGCCGGCCTGCTCGACGACCTGTAGAAACCGACCAGCTGGCTTGCTTCGCGTTCGACGTGGCGTATGCTCCAGCCGATTGGCCGGTCAGCCAGCCAGGCTGGCGCCGACGGCCGACCCGACAACCGTCACCTGGACGCGGAGGACCGCAACCGTGGATCTGAACGACGACCCCGAGCAGGCCGCCTACCGGGCGCAGGTGCGCGCCTGGCTCGCCGACCACGCCGCCCAGGCGCCGAAGGTGCGCGGCGCCGACGCGATCGCCGACGAGGACGAGCGGATCGAGGCCTGGCGCGGCTGGCAGGCCGAGCTGGCCAAGGGCGGCCTCTGCGGCGTGACCTGGCCGCAGGAGTTCGGCGGCGCCGGCAAGGGCCCGATCGAGCAGGTGATCGTCAACCAGGAGCTGGCCCACGCCGGCGTCCCGGGCCCGCTCGACTTCATCGGCCTGGGCATGATGGGCCCGGCGATCATCGTCCATGGCAGCGACGAGCAGAAGCGGCGCCACCTCGGCCCGATGCTCCACGCCGACGAGGTCTTCTGCCAGCTCTTCAGCGAGCCGGCCGCCGGCTCCGACCTGGCCGGCATCACCACCCGCGCGGTCCGGCAGGACGACGGCAGCTTCCGGATCAGCGGGCAGAAGGTCTGGACGACCAACGCCCAGTTCGCCGCCTTCGGCGTGCTGCTGGCGCGGACCGACGCCGACGTGCCCAAGCACAAGGGCCTGACGATGTTCATCGTGCCGATGGACGCCGAGGGCGTGACGATCCGCGGCCTGCGCCAGATCTCGGGCGAGGCGGAGTTCAACGAGGTCTTCCTCGACGAGGTCCAGGTCGGCGCCGACGCGGTCCTCGGCGAGGTCGGCGGCGGCTGGGCGACCGCGCTCACCGTGCTGATGTTCGAGCGGCTCTCGATCGGCACCTCGCCGATCGGCTACAGCGCCGAGAAGTTCGCCGCCGTGATCGCCGACGCCCCCGGCGCCCGCGAGGACAGCGACGTCCGTCAGCGGCTGGGCGCGATCGGCACCGAGCTGATCGCCAGCCGCTTCGCCGGCCACCGGCTGCTCAGCGACCTGGCCGGCGGCGGCCTGCCGGGCCCCGAGTTCGGGCTCGGCAAGGTGACCGTGGTCAGCGCCGCCGTCAGCGCCGGCGACCTGATCGCCGACGTGGTCGGGCCCGAGGCCCTCGACGACGCCAGCGAGTGGGCGTACATGATCTCGTTCCTGCCGGGCCTGAAGTCCGCCGGCGGCACGGAGGAGATCCTCCGCAACACGATCGGCGAGCGCGTCCTGGGCCTGCCGCCCGAGCCGCGCCTGGACAAGGGCGTGCCCTTCAGCGAGCTGAAGGCGCGCGAGATCGAGGGGGTGGCCTGAGATGGACCTGTCGCTGACCGACGAGCAGGAGTTCCTGCGCGAGGCCGCCCGCGGCGCGCTCGCGCGCGTCGACACCGTCGCCGCCGCGCGGGCCGCGATCGAGCCGGCCGGCTCGCCCGAGCACGCGCCGCTGCCCGACCTCTGGCCGACCGTGGTCGAGGCCGGCTGGCCGGGCCTGCTGACGAGCGAGGACGGCGGTGGCGCCGGCCTCGGGCTCTACGACGCGATCCTGGTCGCCCAGGAGGCCGGCGCCGTGCTGGCGCCGGTGCCGCTGGTGTCCGTGCTGCCCGCCGCGACGATCCTCGACGCCGCCGGCGACGCCGACTCCGCGGCCGCCGCCGGCGGTGAGCTGCGGGTGGCGTGGGTGCCGGCCGCGCCGCCGACCGACCTCGACGACCGCTGGACGGTCGAGGCCCGATCCGGCGTGCGCCGCGGCGGCCTGCCGACCGGCGTCCTCGACGGCGACCAGGTGACGCTCGACGGCGAGGTCGCGTGGGTGCCCGACGCCCCGAACGCCGACCGGCTGCTGGTGATCGCCGACGTCGCCGGCACCCCGACCGCGGTCCTGGTCGAGGCCGGCGCCGCCGGGCTGACCGTCGAGGACGTGACGCGCTACGACGCGACCCGGCCGCTCGGCCACGTGCGCCTGGCCGCCGCCGTCGGCCGCCGCGTCGACGCCGACGCCGACGCGATCGGCCGCGCCTGGCACATCGCCCAGGCGCTGCTGGCCGGCGAGGCCGTCGGAATCGTCGAGCGGCTGCTGCCGATCGCGGTCGCCTACGCCAAGGAGCGCCACACGTTCGGCCGGGCGATCGGCTCGTACCAGGCGGTCAAGCACCACCTGGTCGAGGTCCTGCGGCTGCAGGAGAACGCCAAGTCGCTGCTGATCTACGCGGCCTGGGCGTCGGAGCACGCGCCGGAGCAGCTGGCGCTGGCCGCGGCCGCGGCCCGCTCGGGCGCCGGCCACGCGCTCGACTACGCGACCCGCGAGACGATCTCGGTCCACGGCGGGATCGGCGCGACGTGGGAGCACGACGCCCCGCTGTACTTCCGTCGCGCGCAGCTGTCGCGGCGGCTGCTGGGCGGCGACCACGGCGCGGCCGACCGCGTCGCGGGCGAGCTGCTGGCGGGCGTCACGCCCGCCTGACCCAGACTGCGGGGCCGGCTCGTCCGGCCCCGGCAGAGCACGGTGGCCGGCGGGCTGGGGAGAGAGCGCCGGCCACCGTTTCGCTCACGCGCCCGAGGAGGAGTCGGCGCGCGAGGCTGCTCCGGGGGGCGTCAGCCGGCGATCAGCCGGACGATCGGGATCCGCCGGCCGACCGCGTCGGTCCGCTGGCGGTAGTTGGCGTACGGCGGGTAGATCCGGTCGGCCTGCGACCACAGCCGCGCGATCTCGTCGGCGTCGGTGACCTCGACCGCGGTCCGCGGCGCGCCGCCGCCGTCCTTGGCGATCCGGACGTCGGGGTGGGCCTTGAGGTTGTGGTACCAGGCGGGGTGCTTGTCGCGCCCGAAGCTCGACGCGATCACGATCACGTCGTCGCCGTCGTGGAAGTAGAGGACCGGGTTGACGCGCTCCTGGCCGCTCTTGGCGCCCTTGGTCGTCAGCAGCGCCGAGGGCAGCATCAGGCCCATCCCGACCTTGCCGCGCGACGTCCGCATCAGCCACGGGTCGACCTTCGACGCCACGTTGATCGCCAGCCAGCGGCCGGGAGGGGTGCGCAGGACCGCCGCGTAGGCGCGAGCCGGGCGGGTGAGGTTGCGCGACGGATCGATGCGGGGCAGATCGCTCACGGCCGTCAGCCTACGCCGGGCCGGGCGCGCCGCGGGTGTGTGGTGGGCACAGGCGGCGGCCCTGTGCCTGGCCGGACGTCACGACGATCGCCGTAGTCCTCCGCGCGCGCATGGGGCGATCCCCGGATTCGGTCGCGCGACCGGCGTTCTACGTTCGGCGAGCCATCCGCCGAGCCCCGACACGAGGCAGTTCATGACCGCGACCACCAGCCCGCAGATCGACCACCTGCTCCGCCTCGAGACCGGCGGAGCGCCGATCCTCAGCGTCTACGTCGACCTCGACCCCGGCCACTTCCCGACGCCGACCGCCCGCGAGCGCGAGATCAACGCGCTGCTGGTGTCGGCCCGCCAGCACGCGTCCGCCGAGGACATCGAGCCGCTCGCCGAGCGGCTGCGCGACGAGGCCGCCGGCTCCGGAGCGGGGCACGGGCTGGCCGCGTTCTCGTGCGCCGCGGCCGGGCTGCTGGAGGTCCTGCGGCTGCCGCACGGGGTGCCGCCGATGGTCGTCGTCGACAGCGTCCCGTGGATCGAGCCGCTCGTCGGCGCCACGACCGACGAGGGCTGGGGCGTCGCCGTCGTCAGCCGCCGCGGCGCGCGCCTGCTCCGCGGCGGGCCGACCCGCCTGGTCGAGTTCGCCCGGATCGAGGACGACGTCCACGGACGCCACGCCCAGGGCGGTTGGTCGCAGGCCCGGTACCAGCGCGGCATCGAGGAGCAGGTCGACGCCCACGTCCGCGGCGTCGCGGAGCGGCTGCTGCGCGCGCACCGGCGGAGCCCGTTCGGCGAGCTGGTGATCGTCGCCTCCGACGAGCTGCTGCCGAACGTCCGGGCGAGCCTCCACGGCGATCTCGCCGCCGTGCTCGCCGGGACCGTCGCCCGCGACCTCGAGCACGCCACGATCGACGAGCTGACCGCCGCCGTCGCCCCGGTGGTCGAGGCCGCCGAGCGCGATCGCGAGCGCGAGCTGCTGGCGCGGGTCGGCGACGGCCTGGCGACCGGCGGTCGCGCGGCCGCGGGACTCGACGAGGTGCTGGCGGTCCTGGCCGAGGGACGCGTGACGCTGCTGCTGGTCGCCGAGGACGCCGAGCTGACCGCCCGCCGCTGCCCGACCTGCGGCTGGATGACCGCCGACGCCCGTCCCACCTGCCCCGACGACGACACGCCGCTGGTCGCGGTCGACGCCGTCGCGCACCTGCTCGACGCGACCGCCCGACGGGCGGCGCCGACCGTCGTCGTGCACCACGAGCGCGAGGCGCTCGCGGCGCGGGGCTCGGTCGCGGCGCTGCTCAACTGGTGAGCGCCGCGCCGCCCGAGCCGATCTACCCGAGGAGCCACCCATGTCGCACACCGAGACCCCCGTCCTGCAGCGCAGCGTCCAGTCCGCCGAGCAGTGGATCTCCGAGACGGCCGAGGCGCTGGGAGTCGAGGACCGCCGCTACGCGCTGCGCGTCCTGCGGGCCTTCCTGCAGACCCTGCGCGATCGCCTGAGCGTCGAGGAGGCCGCGCAGCTCGCCTCGCAGCTGCCGGAGCTGATCCGCGGCTTCTACTACGAGAACTGGGTGCCGAGCCGGACGCCGCACCACTACCACGACGCCCACGGCTTCCTGAGCGAGATCACCCAGCACGCGCGCCTCGGCGGCCCTTCCGAAGCCTCGAGCGCCACCGCCGCCTCGTTCGCCGTCCTGCGCCACCACGTCTCGCCCGGCGAGATCGCCGACGTCCTGGCCGTGATGCCGCCGCCCGTCCGCGAGCTGCTGGAGCGGACGGCGGTCGACGACTGACTCCCCCAGCCGATCGCCCGTCCACCGGCCCGCCACCCACCCCGCCCCCGCGCTAGCCTTCGCCGTCTGGGGCCTTAGCTCAGCTGGGAGAGCGCCTGCTTTGCAAGCAGGAGGTCGCGGGTTCGATCCCCGCAGGCTCCATAGGACACGGAACCCCCGCGAGAGCGGGGGTTCCCGCGTTCCAGGGCCGTCCCGGATCGAGACCGGCGACGGGCGGGCTCAGCGCTGCTCGCCCGGGCGGGCGATGCGGCCGAGCAGTGCCCGGAGCTGCGCGGCCTCGACCTCGTCCAGACCGTCGAGGAGGCGGCCTTCGGCCTCGTCGCTGGCGCGCGTCGCCCGGCGCAGCGTCTTGCGGCCGGCGCCGGTGAGCGCGATGACGTTGCGGCGCCGGTCGGCAGCGTCCGGACGACGCGCCACGAGGCCCTTGCCCTCCAACCCGTCGATCAGGGCGACCATCGTCGTCCGGTCGACGCCGAGCCGGCCGGCCACCTGCTGCTGGGACTCCGGCTCGCGCGCATCCAGGAGCAGGAGGACCGCAAGCTCGCGGTGGTTGACGCCCAGTGGGCCCAACAGCTCCTCGTGCAAGCCGTCGAGCCCGAGCTGCGCGCGCTTGAGCAGGTACGTCAGCCGGACGCTGAGCTGCGGTCCGAGATCGCCTTCGGTCGGCACACCGAGATCCTACTGCTATCGTGATCATCAGTCTTACTGACGATCAGCACAAGGACAGGCATGACCTCCATCCTCCTCACCGGCGCCACCGGCCTCGTCGGCTCGCGCCTCCTCCCCCGCCTCCTCGACGCCGGCCACGACTGCCGCGCGCTCGTCCGCGGCGACGCCGAGCTCCCGCCCGGCGCGACCGCCGTCCGCGGCGACCTCGCCGACCCCGACGCGCTTTCCGCCGCCGTCGAGGGCGTCGACGCCGTCGTCCACCTGGCCGCCCTGTTCCGCACCGAGGACGAGGACGCGATCTGGCGGGCCAACCGCGACGGCACGCGCAACCTGATCGCCGCCGTCCGGGCCCACGCGGCCGGCGCCCGCCTCATCATGGCCAGCACCGGGAACGTCTACGACCATGACGCCCCGCGCCCCGGCCGCGAGAGCGACGAGTGCTCCCCCACCGCCGCCTACCCGGCCAGCAAGATCGCCGCCGAACGGCTCCTCCGCGACAGCGGCCTGACCTGGGCGATCCTGCGCCTGCCGTTCGTCTACGGCGACGGTGACGGGCACCTCGCGATGATGCCGGCGATGGCGCCGCGCTTCGGCCTGCACCCCGCCCACACCTACTCCGTGGCCCACCATCGCGACGTCAAGGCCGCCGTCGACCTCGCCCTCTCCGGCACGATCGACGGCCGGACCGTCAACATCGCCGACGACGCGCCCGTGACCGTCTTCCAGATGGCCGAGCTCGCCGGCGACCCGATCGACGGCTCCGCAGAACCCCTCGCCAACCCCTGGGCCGGCCGCATGGACGCCACGCTCGCCCACCAGCTCGGCTTCCGGCCGACCGTGCCGACCATCTACGCCGCCGCACGAGACGGGATCCTCTAGCGCAGCCGCCGCGGCATCGCTCGGGGCTGATCGGCCAGTTCGACGCGGCCGGCGAGCCGACGGGGCGAGGAGCCCCGGGACTTCCGCGGCGCCAGGGCCGCGGTGCGCCGGGGCGGGCTCGCTTCCCGCAGCGCTGTCGCTTTCGCGCGTAGCCGGAGGCCCCTCCAACGCGTACAAACAGGGCCGTCGAACCCAGATCGAGCGAAAGGCCCAAGCCCATGGAGTACGAGTTCGACCGCGTCCCCGTCGATGACGTCATCCTCGTGTTGACCCACATGCAGAACGACTTCTGGCACCCCGAGGGTCGTGGGTACGACTTCACGAAGGACACGCTGCCGTTCGAGGACACGCTGCAGCGGATCAAGAGGACGATCGACGCCTGCCGGGCCCTGGACGTCCCGATCATCTACCACAACGAGACGTTTCGCCCGGGCCACCCTGAGCTGAAGATCCGACGCGGGGGCTACGTGCGGGGAACCGGTCGGGTGCTTCGCTGCCCCGAGGAGAACATGGCGGTTCGCGGACAGTGGGGGGCCGAGACGCTCAGCGAGATCGCGCCTGAACCCGGGCGACCCGAGTGGGAGGTCGACAACGCGAGGGTGGACCCGTGGCCGTGCACGGAGTTCGAGCCGCTCATCCGCAACACGGGGCGCCAGATCCTGATCGTCGCCGGGCTCGCCACGGACTTCGGTGTCTCGCTCACCGTTCGCGGCGCGAACGAGCGGGACTACGGTGCGATCGTTCTCTCGGACTGCACCGACCGCATGCTCGGCGAGTACAGCCAGATGACCATGGACACGCTGTTTCCGTACCTCGCACGGGTCATGACGTCGGACGAGCTGATCGGCGAGCTTCGCGGGTCGTAGCCGCGCGAGCGCCCGCGCCCGCGCGGGAAGCCGCCCCCTCACGCGACCGGCGTGAGGGGCTCGTCACCCGCGCTCCGAACCGCCGCGCGCAGGCGCCCGCGCTCGATCTTGCCCGTTGCGTTCTTGGGGAGCGCGTCGACGCCGACGACGCGCTTGGGCACCTTGAACCGGGCGAGCCGCTCCCGGCACACGCCGGTCACCGCCTCGGGGCGGACGTCGCCGACGACGAAGGCCACGATCGCCTCGCCCCAGTACTCGTCCTCGACGCCCACGACCGCCGCCTCGACGACGCCGTCCAGCGCGAGGATCGCGTTCTCGACCTCGACGGGGTCGACGCTGAACCCGCCGGTCTTGATCATCTCCTTGCTCCGGCCGACGAAGTGCAGCCGCCCGTCCTCGTCCCGGCGGCCGAGGTCGCCCGTGAGCACCCACCCAGCGCGAACGGCCTCGGCGGTCGCGTCCGGCCTGCCGTGGTAATGCGCCATCACGCTCGGGCCCGCGAACCCGATCTCGCCGACCTCGCCGTCGGGGAGCGGGCGTCCCGCGGGATCGAGGACGGCCACGCGCGAGACGCCCATCGTCGTCCCGACGTCAGTGGGGTCGGACTCGAAGTGCTCGGGCGCGCTGCACGTCAGCTGCGCCTCGGTCAATCCGTACATGAACGCGAAGCGCGAGCCGAACCGCTCGAGGGCGGCCCGACGCACGCGCTCGGGGAAGGCGTAGGCCGTGTAGATCAGCTCCAGGGCGGTCAGGTCGCGGTGCTCGTGCCCGTCGACGGCCAGCATCGCGGCGATCATCGTCGGCGCCAGGAAGGTGCGCGTGGCCCGGTGGCGCTCCAGGAGCTCCCATGCCCGCGCCGGATCGAACGCTCCGTCGAGGACCACGGTCGCCCCGCCGAGCAGCGCGGGGACCAGGAAGTGGAAGAACCCGATCCCGAACGTCGGCAGGTTGAAGACCTCGACCTCTCCGGGCCGCCGCGGCGAGCCCAGTGCCGAGTTGACGACGTTCCAGACGTTGGCCCGGTGCGTTCGCGCGACGCCCTTCGGGAAGCCGGAGGTCCCCGACGTGTAGATGATCGTCGCGACGTCGTCGTCGCGTCCGGAGCGGTCCGACGGCACGGGGTCCGGAGCGGTCTCCCGCAGCGCGTGGATGCTCGACCCGGACCCGCCGGCGAGCGGGAGGACGTCGAGGTCGGCCCCGGCGGCCAGCTCCCGGGCCCGGTCGAGCTGCTGGTCGTCGGCGACCAGCAGCTCGACGCCGGCGTCGTCGACGACGAACGCCTGCTCGTCGGCCGTGAGGCGGGTGTTGATCGGGACCGCGATGCAGCCGGCCCGGGCCAGCGCCATGTACACCTCGACGACCTCGGACCGGTTGTCGAGCAGCATCCCCACGGTGCGGCCGCCGTGCCCCGCGCGACGGAGTCCCGCCGACAGTCCCGCGATCCGCCGCTCCAGCTCCCTGAAGCTGACCGTTCCGTTCCGATCGACGATCGCGGGCCGGTCGCCGAAGCGCTCGCAGGCGCAGAGCAGGGGGTATGACGCATCCATCACTGGCTCCGGCCGTTCATACCGCGACCGTACCTTCCGGGCAGTAGGCGCCGGGCGGTTCTGTCGCTTCCGCCAGCACCCGCCCTCGCCGCCGACGCCCAGGGAGCAACGCTCACGCGACGGGGCGACGCGGGCGCACGAAGGCGACGGCGACGTCCCGGCTCGCGAAGCGCCATCCCTCGTCGGTGCGCACGAACGTGTCGCGGCACTCGCCGACGTACTTCGGGATGTCGCCGGGAGCCGGCATCGCCCGGTCCGCGCCCCGGCGGTCGTGACGGTAGTTGACGAGGTACGACTCGGCTAGAGCGCGGTCGCCTCCGACCTCCAGCTCGACGGCGATGTTCGTGTGCACGTGCCGGGAGACGCGGCGGTCGAGCGCCTCGCGCTCCGTGAACCACTCGCGGATGGCGTCCCGTCCGTCGAGGCGGAGGTCGACCCCGGTCCACACGCCGTCGGCCACGAACAGCTCCGCGATCCGCGAGGCCTCACCGAAGTCGACGCGGCGCGCGTACTCGATGATCAGTCGTTCACAGGCGCGCTCGGCGAGCATGCGCGCGACGTCGGGATCCATCGCAGTCCTCTCGTTGGTTCGGTGCCCGGAACCGGGTGCCGGTCGGTGCAGCCGACCCCTCCAGAATCCCATCTGCAGGATGGTGCACCCGCCGGACTCGCGGTTCCGCCAGCATCGCGTGGAGCCGAGATGCGCTCCGCTAGCATCGAGTCGCCTACCGATCGGTCCGTGACGCCGTCCGATCGCGGCCCGTGCCGCCCGCCGATCGTCATCTCTCGAGGACTCCGATGCCCAAGACGCAGCCCTCGCGGCCCACCACCACAGGCGAACCACAGGCGGTCCGCGCGGACATCATCGCCGCCGCGACGAAGGTCTTCAGCGAGCTCGGGTACCACGGAGCGTCGATGACGGACGTGGCCTCGGAGCTCGGGATGCGCAAGCCGAGCCTGTACCACCACGTCCGCCGGAAGGAGGACCTGCTGTTCGCCATCCACGAGCAGATGGTGGACGAGCTGATCGCCGAGACGATGGTCGTGTTCTCGTCGTCGAAGCCGCCGAGCGAGAAGCTCCGCGACATCGTCCGGGGCGCGATGGACTTCGTCGGCCGCCACCAGGACGGCGTGACCGTCTTCCTGGCGGAGCACCGCGCCCTCAGCGGCGAACGCTGGAGCGAGATCGTGCTCAAGCGCGACTTCTACGAGCGCATGGTCCAGGGAGTGATCAACGACGGCACGCGCTCCGGGGCGTTCGTGGACATGCCTCCGAAGATCGCCGCGAAGGCGGTCCTCGCCATGGCCAACTGGGGCTACACCTGGTTCCAGACCGGCGGCGAGATGGGGGCCGACGAGATCGGGGACATGTTCGCGGAGATCGCGCTCCGCGGGCTCGAGGTCAGGCCGGGCTGACCGGCACCCGCACCACGAGCAGCCCGCCGGCGCCGTCCGCCCGATCGAGACGCGCAGCGCCGCCGAGCTGGGCCGCCGAACGCCGGAGGGCCGCCAGGCCGTGACCGCTCGCCAGGGCGGCCGCGGTGGGAGCTCCGGTGGCTCCGAAGTCGCGCACCGCGACCTCGAGGGTGCCCCGCCCCGGCGAGCGGAGGACCACTTCGGCGCCGCCCGCCGGCGCGTGCTTGGCCGCGTTGGCCACGCCCTCCCGCGTCGCCCGGACGAGGAGGTCGCGGGCTCGCGGGTCCGCGTCCCGGTAGCGCTGGACGGCGGCGTCCGAGGCGTCGAAGGTCACCGGAAGGCCCCAGGGGGAGGCCGCGGCGGCCGCGACCGCCGCCAGGTCGTCGTCCGCACCGCTCGACGCGCCCGCGAACTCGTCCGCGTACGGCTCCTGGATCGCGAGCCGCAGTTCGCCCAGGCCGCGATCGACCAGCGCCAGCCCCGTCGCCAGGGTCGCGGTCGCGTCGCCGCCCGCCTCCTGCTGCTCGCGGGCGTGGCCGAGATGCAGGACGGCGGCGGAGAGCGCCTGGACCGGGCCGTCGTGGATCGCGTCGGCCCACCGCTGCGCGACGCGAGCGACCAGGTCGAGCTGCCAGGCCCGTGCGCAGGTCTCCGCGATCTCGCGCACGAGCGCCCCGACGCCCTCGTTGCCCCGCTCGCGCGGTCGTGCGAGCACGAGGCCGATCGGTGCCTGGGCGACGTCGAGGACGGGCGCGCGCACGACCCCGTCCTCGACCGGGACGGACGCCATCCGCCGCCGCCCGCTCGCGCTGGCCGACAGGACGAACCCGTCGAGGATCACGTCGAGGCGCGCGAAGTCCGCCGCACCGGCGAGCGCGGCGAGCGCGTGGTCGCACTGCGGCGGCGTCGCGCTGCCGGCACGAAGCGCGACGAGCCGCAGCGCGAGCGACGCGAGCGACGCCCCGAAGGAGACGGGCTCGTCTCTCCCGCCCACCGCCGTCCCTCGGCTGCCGTCCGTCGCGCGCACCGTCGTCGCCGCTCGTCGGCGTCAGGACGCCCGCTCGAGGCAGACCGGGCCTGCCTCGGCCGCCGGCGCGAGGACTCCGGCCCGGATCGCGGTCGCGATCAGCTCCGTCTTCGTCCGCGCGGCGAACTTGCGCTTCATCTTCTGCACGTGGAATCGCACCGTCGACTCGGTGATGAAGAGCTTCGCGCCTACCTGCTGGTAGGTCCATCCGGCCGCGGCGAGCTCCAGGACGCGCTCCTGCTGGGGGGTCAGGCTCGGGCGCCCGCTCATCTCCGAACCCAGCGAGTGCAGGCGCTCGACGATCTGGTGCCCGGTGACCTCGGCGCTGCCTCGCTCGCCGCGCACGACGCGGTCGATGACGGTGCGCAGCTCGGTGAGTCCCGCCGTCTTGGTCACGTAGCCGATGGCGCCCGCCTGGAGGGCGCCGCGGACCGTGTCCTCGCTCAGATAGGCGCTCACGACGACGATCGCGGCCTGCGGGCGGACTTCGAGGATGCCGCGCACGACGTCCTCGCCCCGCATGTCCGGCAGCCGGAGGTCCACGAGCGCGAGATCGAGCTGCGCCGCCGCCGCCTGGCGCAGCGCCAATCCGCCCGTCGACGCCTCGGCGACGACGCGAACGCGCGAGTCACCCGCGAGCACCGACCGGATCCCGTGCCTGACGAGGTCGTGGTCATCAACGATCATGGTCCGCATGCTGTACTCCTCCCTACCGTCCGGTCGGACGGATTGCGCGCATAGTACAGACCCGGCGTCACTGTGTGGCATTGCTTCCGGAGGGGCCCGTGGGGCACATGCCAGCGATCGGCCGAAGCTCCAGGAATCCCCTGCAAAACAGGGAAGTTCGGGGTCATCGCGAGACGACGGGCCGATCATCCCCCGCGCGCCGGGCGGAGGCCCGTCGGCCGAGTTCGGGCCACGGATCCCGAGGATCGAGGCACCCCAAACTCGGCGCCGACCGACCGGTAGGGCGCCCCGGGGGCCGTGCCCGTCCCCTTCCCCGGGCCGGCGGGCTCAGGCCGGCGGGAGCAGCACGCTGCCCGACAGGACGGTCACGCCGTCCTGGTTCACGCAGGACGCCGCGAGCGCGCCGTCCGCCGCGGACTCGTCCGCGGGGCGCACGATCCGCGCGGTGACGGCATCGCCCGGGCGCACCGGAGCGCGATAGGTCACGCTGACCGAGCTCCCTGCCGGGAGCGCCTCGACGTCGAGCCCCTCGGTGAGGGAGCGGAACAGCGACTGGAACGAGATCGGGCCGTGCGCGATCGTCCCGCCGAACTCCGAGGCCGCAGCGATCTCGAGGTCGACGTGCAGCGGGTTGTAGTCGCCGGAGAGCTCCGCGTACGCGTTGATGCTCTCCTGGGTGACGACGTCGCTGATGCCGGGGAATCGACGGTCGGTCATGCCTGGTCTCCCGGGCCCGTGGGCCACATGATGGTCTTGCTGCCGCTGACGGCCAACGCGCCGTCGGCGCGGCGGACGTCGAAGCGGATCACGACGTACGGCCGCTCGCGCCGCACGTACTTCTCGCCGATCCACGTGGTGGTGCGCACCGACTCGCCGACCGGCACGGGCTCACCGAACCGGAGCTCCTGCTTGGCCAGGACCGATCCGGCGGGGATGCCGCCCATCGACGCCCGGAGGGCCTTCAGGAAGATCACCGGGAAGACCGCGGGCGGCGCGAGCGCCACGTCGTGCGGCTGCCCGATCGGCCCGGCGAGCCGGCCGGCGAGGTCCGCGGTGATCTGCTCGACGTACGGGCCCTTGCGGTCGTCCTCGACGAGATCGTCGAAGGCGATGTTCGACAGCGTGTCTGTCATGTGCTCTTTCTGGTCGACGTCGCGGGACGTCATGTCGCTCGCAGGAGGCCGCCCGGGTCGACCCGCTCGCGGAGCAGGTCGAGCTCGGACGGGGACGGCATCGCGGTGGTGGGCACGGCCTCGGGCACGTCGAGCGCGAAGCCGGTGGCGGCCTGGACGTCGTCGAGCGAGACGCCCGGATGCAGGCTGACCACGCGCATGTCGCCGTGGTCGTTGAAGTCGAAGACGCCCAGCGGCGAGAGCAGCAGGCGCGGGCCGCCCCCGGGCAGCCCCAGCTCGGCCCGTCGGGTGCGGTCGCCGAGCGCCGTGATCGACGCGACGCGCTCGACGAAGACCCGGGGCGAGTGCGCGGGCATGAGGATGTAGTAGCCGCGGCAGTTCGTGCTCATCGTCGCCAGCGCCACGGCTCCGGGGCCGTGGACCTTCCAGCCCCCGTCGCCGTCCGGGATGCCGACGAGGTTGACGTTGCCGCGACGGTCGACCTGCAGGCCCCCGACGAAGAAGACGTCGGGACTGGCGACGTCGTCGAAGACCGTGCCCTGGTCCATGACGGCCTCGCCCTCGAAGGCGCTGCGCGCGTGGAACGACAGCTCGCGAACCGCCGGGAGGCTCGCCGCCGTGGCGAGGTTGTCGACGGACAGCCCGATGACGACGCGCAGGTCCGGGTGGGTGCTCAGGCCCGCCATCAGGGCCCCGGCGCGAGCCGTCGGCAGGTTCGCCCCGATCTGGACCACGCGGTCGTCGGCGCGGAAGTCCCGGGCCAGCAGGACGGCCTGGAGCTCGTCGGGGGTCGCGGTGACGCTCACGGGTTCAGCTCCAGAATCCGGCGCAGGCCGATGTGGTCGAGGTACTGCGCGTGGTCGGCGGGCCCCCGCACGTGGGCATCGAGGTACTGCTCGAGGCCGTCGCGGTCGCCGCGGGCGGCGCGCTTGCCGGCGGCGGCGAAGGCCGTGAGATGCTCGACGTCCGCCTCGATGGTCGTCGCCGCGTACGGGTGGGTGCCCCAGCGGGCGGGGACCACCGAGGTCGTGCGCCAGCGGTGGGTCGCGGCCGGGTCGCGGCGGATCACGTCGTTGCCGACGAGCTCCTCGACCTGCACCACGACCCGCGCGG
The DNA here is from genome assembly GCF_000240225.1 of Patulibacter medicamentivorans. Classification (GTDB taxonomy): domain Bacteria; phylum Actinomycetota; class Thermoleophilia; order Solirubrobacterales; family Solirubrobacteraceae; genus Patulibacter; species Patulibacter medicamentivorans. The sequence goes on along the minus strand of NZ_AGUD01000004.1, from coordinate 44,057 downwards.
CCGCGGAGGCCATCACGGGGTCCATGTGGGTCGGACCCGAGAACTGGACGTTGCCGAACCGGTCGGCTCGGTGCCCGTGGATCAGCGCCAGGTCCAGCGGCAACGCGGGGATCGCGAGCAGCGACTCCCCGCCGATCGGATCGGCGAACGGCACGAGCCGCGGATTGTGGATCGGCAGATCGGTCCCGACCCCGCCGCGCCAGGGGAGGAACGGGAGCCGCTGCGCGGCCGCCCTGAGCGCCAGGCCGCAATGCGCCTCGTCCAGCTCCCAGACCTCGATCGCGCCGGACTCTGCGGCGCTCCGGAACAGCGGCGCCACGCCGGCGATCCCCTCGCACCCCACGTACGAGGTCACGACGCGCCGCACGCAACCGGTGGCGATCAGCAGGTCGACATCGAGGGCGGCGACGGGCGCGACGACCGTCAGGTCGCGCAGCCCGCGGCGCGCGAGCTCGCGAACGAGGGTCATCGGCCGCCCGTTGGTCAGGATGCCGCCGATCCCCACGGTCGCCCCGTCCTGGACCGACTCCAGCGCCGTCCGCGCGTCGGCGACGAGCTCGGTACGGGTGCCCGCGGCGCTCATGCGCTCGCTCCCGCGTGCTCGACGGTCCCGAGCGCGGCGAGATCGCCCAGGCGCTCGACGAGGGCCCCCAGGAACTCGGCGCCCTCCGCGCCCGTGAGGACCCGGTGGTCGCAGCCCAGGGCCAGGCGGACCGTGCTGCGGCCGTCGTGCTCCGCCACGGCGCCGACCGACAGGATGGCCGCCTGGGGCGGGTTGAGGACGGCGTCGAAGTCCTCGACGCCGAACATCCCGAGGTTGGAGATCGAGAACGTGGCGTCCGAGAGGACCTCCCGGCCGAGCTTGCGGCGGGACGCCAGGTCGGCGAGCTCGCGGACCGCGGCGCTGATCTGCGTCGGGTCCTGCCCGTCGGCGTCGTAGACGGCCGGGACGACCAGGCCGCCCGGCACGGCGATCGCGACGCCGACGTTGACCCGGGGGTGCTGGTGGATGAACCCGTCGTCGAAGGACGCGTTGACCTCGGGGTGCGCGCGCAGCGCGAGCGCGGCGGCACGCACCAGGTAGTCGTTGACGGACGGCGGTCGGTCGCCGGCGGCGCGGACGCGCCGACGCTCGTCCACGATCGCCGTCACGTCGGCGGTGCGGCGCAGGTAGAAGCACGGGATGACCGCGGCCTGGTCCATCTGGCGGACCATGGCGCGCCGCATGAGCGAGAGCTTCTCGATCCGCGGCTCCCCCCGGCCCGTCTCGGCGGGGCCCGGCATCGCTAGAGGTCCTCGAGGACGAGGAGCACGGCGTTGCCCGGAGCGTCGTCGCCGTCGGCCACCCGGATCTCGGCGACGCGCCCGGCCTTCGGCGCGACGATCTCCATGTTCGCCTTGTCGGTGGCGACCTCGACGAGCAGGTCGCCCTCGGCCACCTCCTGTCCGACCTCGACCGCGATCTCGAGGATCTCGATCTCGTCGTCGGCGGTGCCGTTCTCGACGGTGATCTCCATCACGGTGCCTTCCTACGCGAGGGTGGTTCGGATCGCCGCGGCGATCGTGTCGGCCTGCGGGACGCGCGCCTCCACCAGCGGCAGCGGCGTCGGGACGTTCGTGAAGTCCGGCGTCACCCGTACGGGCGGAGCCTTGAGCTCGGCGAAGCAGTGCTCGGCCGCCAGCGAGCAGACCTCGGCGGCGACGCTGCAGGGGCTGAGCGCCTCCTGCGCGACCACGAGCCGGCCGGTCTTCGCGACCGACTCCAGGATCGTCGCGGTGTCCAGCGGCGAGATCGTCCTGGGGTCGACGACCTCGACGGAGATCTCGTCGGCGAGCCCCTCCGCGGCCTCGACCGCGCGGGGGACCATCCGACCGGTCGCGACGACGGTGACGTCCGTTCCCGTGCGCCGGACGTCGGCGACCCCGAGGGGGATCAGCAGGTCGTCGACGACCGGGACGTCGAAGCGGTCGCGGAGGAGGCCCTGCGTCTCGATGATCAGCGTCGGGTCGTCGTCGCGGACCGCGGACTTCAGCAGGCCCTTGGCGTCGCGGGCGTTCGACGACATCGCGACCTTCAGGCCGGGGACGCCGCAGAACCAGGCCTCGATGTTCTGCGAGTGCTGGGCCCCGTTGTGCCCGCCGGCGCCGCACATGGCGCGGACGGTCAGCGGCAGCGGGTGGCCGGTGAAGTAGCGGTACTTCGCGCCCTGGTTGATCAGCTGATCCATCATCAGCATCGCGAAGTCGAAGAACATGACCTCGACGATCGGGCGCAGGCCGACGGCACCGCTTCCGACGCCCAGACCCATCAGCACGGCCTCGCTGATCGGCGTGTCGCGGACGCGGTCCGCGCCGAAGCGGTCCTGCAGGCCGCGGGTCAGGCCGTAGGGACCGCCTGCGCGGCCGACGTCCTCGCCCACCAGGACGACTCGCTCGTCGCGGTCCATCTCCTCGGTGAGGGCCTGGCTGATGCCCTGCCAGTACTTGGTGGACTTCGTCGCGATCTCGGTGCTCATACGGAGGCCAGGTGGTTGAGGGACAGGACGTCCGGCCCGGAGACCGGGCTGGAGAGCGCGAACCGCAGCGCGGAGGCGATCTCGTCCTCCACGACGCGATCGACCTCGGCGACGACGACGGGGTCGAGCGCCTTGCGGGCCCGGACGATCGGGTCGCCGGCGCGACCGAGCTCGACCTCCTCGTCGGTCCGGAACGCGGCCTTGTCGCCGGCGTAGTGCCCGAACCAGCGGAAGGTCAGCGCCTCGATGATCGTCGGCCCGCCGCCGGTGCGCGCCCGCTCCACGGCCTCCCCGACCGCCGCGGTCACCGCGTCGACGTCGTTGCCGTCGACGTGCACGCCGGGGACGGCGTAGCCGGTGCCCCGGCGCCAGATCTCGCCCGCGACGTGCAGGTCCTGGGCGGCGAGCTCGACGTACTGGTTGTTCTCGCAGAGGAAGACGATCGGCAGCTTCCACAGCGACGCGACGTTCAGCGCCTCGGCGAGCACGCCCTCGGCGGCGGCCCCCTCCCCGAAGAAGCAGATGACGACGTCGTCGCGCTTCTGCACCTGCAGGCCGTAGGCGGCGCCCGTGGCGATCGGGATGCCCCCGCCGACGATGCCGTTGGTGCCGAGCAGTCCGATCTCGGGGATCGCGATGTGCATCGATCCGCCCCGGCCGTGCGAGTAGCCCGGACGACGGCCGAGGAGCTCGGCCATCATCCGGTCCGTGCGCGCGCCCTTCGCGATGCAGTGGTGATGCCCGCGATGGGTCGACGTGATCACGTCGGTCGTCCTCAGGTCGTGGCACGCCCCCACCGCGACGGCCTCCTGCCCGATCGCCAGGTGCAACGGGCCGGGGACCCCCTGCTCGCTGTGGAACTGGTCGTGGACCGTCTCCTCGAAGCGACGGCACAGCTGCATCGTCGCGTAGCGCCCAAGCGCCGGATCCGTGCTCGCCCCGAGGGCGTCGAGTTGATCGTCGATCGAAGTCACCATAGAACCCATCTACCGAGTGGTAGGGAGAACCTAGTGCTCGATCTCCACGGCTTCTACCGCGACTGTCGGTAGAGACAGGATCAGATCCGACCGCTCGGTCGGATATCAGCGCCACCCCATGAGGTCGGCCATGTCCTGGCGCAGCCCGGGCATGATGAAGCGGCTCCAGAGCATCCGGACGTCGGTGGATCCGCCGTCCCGGAAGACCCGGATCCCGGTCGCGGTGATGGCCGTGAGCATCAGCGCCGCGATCACCGAGAAGGTCCGCACGACTTCGAGGTCGACCTCGTCGCCGGTGAGGTCCGCGTAGCGGGCGAGGAACCAGTCGCGGTCCGCGACGCCGCCGAGCAGCTCGGAGCCCGGAGCGAAGAGCTTGCCGGACGAGTAGGGCAGCGCGAGGTAGCCCAGGTCGAACCGCGGATCGCCGACGTGCGCCAGCTCCCAGTCCAGGATCCCGGAGAGACGTCCCCGGTCGACCAGGCAGTTGCCGATCCGGTAGTCGCCGTGCACGAGTCGCGGGCGGACCGGATCCGGCGTCCGTGACGCGACCCAGTGGAACGCCTCGTCGACGATCGGGTCGCGGACCAGGCGCTGCTCCTCCCAGACGCCGCGCCAGTGCTCGACGGTCTGCGCGAACGACCGGGCCGGCACGATCGCCTCGGCCGCCTCGCCCGTGAGCCCGTGGATCGTGGCCAGGTGCCGCGCGAGGTCGTCCGCGATGCGGCGGCCAGCGGCCCAGTCCTCCTCGAGCACGCGGCGCTCGCGCGCGTTCCACACGTTCGGAGACTCGCCCTCCAGGCGACTCATGACGAAGAACGGCCCTCCGAACGGGGTGTCCCCGTCGGCGTGGAGCCCGAAGACCGCCGGCGTCGGCACCGGCAGGTCCTGGAGCGCCGCGAAGGTGCGGTACTCCTGCACCAGGTCGGTGTCGAGGACCGCGCCCGCGGGCCGGACCCGCACGATGCACGCGAGCTGGCCACGTTCGGGATCCGCCACGTCCAGGACGTAGGAGTGCCGGGACCATCCGCCGTGGAGCTGCCGAAGCGTGGTGGCGGTCGCGTCCGCGCCGACGGCCCCGGCCTCGCGCATCACGGCGAGCGCCGAGGCCGCGAGGCGCTCGTCGATCGGCGTCGCGCCCGCCGGCGCCGACGTCATCGTCCGGCCCCCGCGGCGAGCGCCGCGACCTCGTCGTCCGCCAGCCGGCGCAGGACGCCCTGGAGCCGCGTCCGGAGCCGCTGCGCCTCGGTCCGCTCGTCGCGGCGCAGGCCCTCGAGCAGCGCGCCGAGCTGCTCCCCGAGCTCCCGGCCGTCGCGGGCCTGACGGAACGGGGCGGGGTGGATCTCCGCCGCCGCCGCGGCCACGGCAGCGGCCACCGCGTCGTTGGCGGCCTGCAGCGTGGCGGCGGTGCCGCGCTCCTCAGCCGCGAGGTTGCGGGCGATCGACGAGGCCGAGAGCAGCTGGCTGCGCTCGAAGCCGCTGAGCGGGCGGTCGATCCGGCCCGCGTCCCGGAGCACGTCCGCCAGGGCGACCAGCAGGTCGCCGGTGTCCATCGCGTTGAACATCAGTCGTTCCGTCCGTCGCGGGTCATCGCCAGCTGGTCGCGCAGCTCGGCCTTCTTGAGCTTGCCGACCGACGTCCTCGGCAGCGCCGCCCGAAACTCGAAGACCGTGGGCACCTTGAACCGCGCGAGGCGCTCGCGGCAGTAGGCGGCGAGCTCGTCGGGGCCGCACGTCGCCCCCGCGACGCGGACGACGACGGCGGCCACGGCCTGGTCGCGGACGGGATCGGGCACGCCGACCACCGCGACCTCGTCGACCTCGGGATGCCCGTTCAGGACGTTCTCGACCTCGGTCGCCGAGACGTTCTCGCCGGCCCGCTTGATCATGTCCTTCTTGCGGTCGAAGAAGAAGAGGTAGCCGTCGGGGTCCGCGTACGCCTTGTCCCCGGTGTGCAGCCACCCGTCGCGGACCGCGGCGGAGGTCGCGGCCGGGTCCCCGTAGTACCCGGCCATGATCGTCACGCCGACGTCGCCGCGCACGACGATCTCGCCGACGTCGCCCGGGGCGGCGTCCTGCCCCTCGTCGTCGACGATCCGGACCACGCGCCCCGGGGCCGGCAGCCCGACGGAGGGCCACCTCCTCGGGCCGACCACCGGCGACGCCGCGATCAGGGTCATCGCCTCCGAGCAGCCGTAGCCGTTGATCAGCGTGATGCCGAACCGGCGCTCGAAGGCGTCCTTCTCCTCGTCCGAGACGTTGATCGCGTAGAAGACGCGGCGGAGCGCGTGCTCGCCGTCCGACGGGCTCGGGGGCTGCGCGAGCAGGACCCGGAGCTGCATCGCGACGAGCGCGGTCTGCGTGGCGCGGTGGGCCCGGACCTGGTCCCAGTACTTCGAGGCGCGGAACTCCTCGAGGAGGATCAGCGTGCCGCCGACGGTCAGGGCGGCGAACAGGGACATCGCCTGGGCGTTGACGTGGAAGAGCGGCAGCGCCGTGAGGCAGCGCTCGCCCGCGTCGAGCCAGAGGGCGTTCACGGCGTCGAGGCCGGAGCGCAGGCAGTTGGCGTGCGTGAGCATCACGGCCTTCGGCAGGCTCGTGGTGCCCGAGGTGAAGATCAGCTCGACGGTCCGCCGCTCGTCCGTGGCGCGCTCGGGCGGCGGGCCCTCGGCGCTCTCGACCGCGGAGAAGGCGACCGCGCCCTCGGGGGGCGTTCCGCGCGCGACCACGAGCGTGCTGCCCTCCGGCGCGGCGGCCCGGACGGCGTCGAGCGACGCGGGCTCGGCGACCGCGAACCGCGCGCCGGTCGTCGCGAAGACGTGCCCGAGCTCGCCGGCCGTGTTGGCCGTGTTCGAGGGGACGAAGATCGCCCCGAGGTGCGCGAGCGCGAAGAAGGCGACGAGGATCTCGGGGCTGTTGCGCAGCTGGACGACCACGCAGTCGTCGCGGCGGACGCCGAGGTCCGCGAAGCCCCGGGCGCAGCGTCGGACGCGGTCCCGGACGTCGCCGTACGTCAGCTCCGAGATCGTGCCGTCCGCAGCCTCGAAGACGAGGAACGTCCCGTCGGGTCGTTCGTCTGCCCGCTCGTCGAGGAGCGCACCGATCGTGCGGTGCCCGATGGTGTGGTGACGCACTGCAGTCCTCAGGTCGGATGGTGAGCGGACGCGGCCCGCCCGCGGGCGTCCGGGCGTCGCAGACCTCGCACCCGAGGACGCGAGGGGCTGCGCACCCGATGCTAGTCCCGGTGCCGCCGCGTGGCGACGCCCGGAACCGACAGTCGCATCGCGGCGGCGGCCGCCGGGCTCCGGGCCCCGTCAGGGGGTCTGGCTCGCCTTCCGGCGTCCGAGGAGCACGGCGACCAGCAGCGCCATCCCCTGGAAGGTCTCGACGACCCAGAACGGCAGGCCCGAGATCTGGAGCCCGTTGACCCCGAACGAGATGATCAGCAGGGCGACGATCAGGCCGCCGACGTTGAACCGGCCCGGCTGGATGATCGTCGAGCCCAGGAAGGCGACCGAGTAGGCGCCGATCAGGAAGCCCTGGCCGATGTCCGGGGGCCCGGAGCCCAGCCGGGCCGCGAAGGTCACGCCGGCGATCGCCGCCGCGAGCGCCGAGACGACGAAGGCGACCTTCAGGACCCGGGTGGTGCGGATGCCTGTCAGGCGGGTGGCCTCGCGCGATGCCCCGGTGGCGTAGAGGTGCCGCCCGAAGGGCGTGTACTGCAGGACGTACCAGGCCACGAGGCAGAGCCCGAGCAGGATGAACACGCCGACGGGGATCCGGCCGACGCTCCAGCGCCCGAAGTCGGTGAAGGTCGACGGGATGTCGTTCGTGATCGTGGTGCCGTTGGCGAGCAGCTGCGACATGCCGACCATCACGGAGCCGGTCCCGATCGTCGCGATGAACGGCTCGACGCCCCGGTTGACGACGAGCCACGAGTTGACGAGGCCGACGCCGACGGCGCCGACGAACACGACGAGGATCGCGAGCGGCACCGGGAAGCTCCCGCCGGTGCTCTGGAAGAGGTACGCGACGGCGACGACCGCGAGGGTCATCGTGCCGCCGATCGAGATGTCGAAGACCCCGGCGGCGAGCGGGGCGAGCAGCCCCACGGCCAGGATGCCGAGGATCGCGCTGTTGCCCAGGACGCCGACGACGTTGTCGTAGCTCATGAACTTCGCCGGCTCCAGCGCGGTGAACAGCGCCAGGATCGCGATCAGGACGAAGACCCCGGCGTACCGTTGCCCGACCCCGGGGCGGCCGGCGTTGCGGTCCTTCGCGGGGGGCTCGTCGGCCGGGAGGCTCCCGACGTCGACGGTCGTGGTGCTCATCGGCCCTGCTCCTGTTCGTCCGTTCCGTAGCAGGCGTTCAGTACCGCCTGCCTGTTCATACCCTCCCCCGCGAAGGTCTCCACCGCGGTCCCGTCCCGGAAGACGACGACCTTCGTGCAGAGCCCCACGACCTCGTCCAGGTCCGAGTCGACGACCAGCACCAGCGCGCCGCCGTCCGCGGCGCGACGCAGCAGCTCCCGGATCTCGCGGCGGCCACGCTCGTCGACGCCGTGGCACGGCTCCTCGAGCACGAGCACCCGGGGTCCGGTGGCGAGGACCTTGGCGATCGCGGCCTTCTGCTGGTTGCCGCCGCTGAGGCTCGACATCACGACGTCGGGCCCGGCGCAGCGCACCTCGTGATCGGCGATCACCGCCGTCGCGAACGCCGTCACCGCCCGGCGGCTGAGGACCCCGTGGGAGAAGAAGCGACCGAGCACGCCCAGTGACACGTTCTCCTGGACGCTCAGGCTCATCGCCACCCGATCGGCGCGCTGTCCGACGACCGCGGCGAGGCCCCGGCGCGCGAGCCCCGCGAAGTCGGAGAGGTCGGCGGGCCGGCCGTCGAGCTCGGCGCTTCCGCCCTCGACCGGCAGCCGGCCGGTGAGGACGCGGGCGAGGTCGATGACGCCGCTTCCCAGCAGCCCCACCGCCCCGACGATCTCGCCCGGCCGACCGTCGAGGGTGCCGTCCCGCAGGTCGCCGCCGCGGAGCCCGTCGAGTCGCAGGATCGGAGCGGCGTCCCGAGCGGCGGCCGGGGCCCGCGGCGCGGCCGCGTCCCCGCCGGCGTCGTCGTGGTGCTCCCCGGCGATCAGGTCGACCAAGCGCCCCCACGGGAACTCGGCCACCGGCCCGCGCCCGACCGTCCGGCCGTCGCGCAGCACGGTGAGCGCGTCGGCGATCTGCGGGATCTCCTCGAGCCGGTGGCTGACGTAGATGATCGACACGCCGCGCTGCTTGACGCGCTCGATCAGGCGAAACAGCTTCCCGACCTCGTGATCGGTCAGGGCCGCGGTCGGCTCGTCGAGCACGAGCACGCGGGTGTCGTCCCCGGCGCTCAGCGCGCGGACGATCGCCACCTCGGTCTGCTCGACGGTGTTGAGGTTGCCGATCAGCGCGTCCGGGGAGACGTCGAGTCCGAACTCGGCCAGGCGCTCCCGGGCCATGCCGCGCTCGGCGCGCCAGCCGATCTTCCCGACGGCGTTCGTCCTCCAGGGCTGCCCGAGGCGGAGGTTCTCGAGCACCGAGAGCGACGGGATCACCCCGAGGGTCTGGTGCACGAACGTCACGCCCGCCGCGCGAGTCGACTCCGGGTCGCCGAAGACGAGCTCGTGGTCGGCCACGGTGATGCTCCCGCTGCCGGCGTCCGGCTCGTGGTAGCCGGCCAGGATCTTGATGAAGGTGGACTTGCCCGAGCCGTTGTGTCCGAGCAGCGCGTGGACGGTGCCCGCCGGGATCTCGAGCTCGAGGTCCTGGAGCACCCGGTTGCCGTTGAACGACTTGCTGATGCCCGTGGCCTGCAGGCCGGGGCGGAGCGCGGTCGTCGGTGTCATGTCAGTTGCTCCTCGTCGACCGGTCGGCGGGGCGCGGTCGGCGGACCGCTCCCCGCCGACCGACGGTCACTTGCTCCAGAGCGCCTTGAACTGGTCCTGGTAGTCCGTCGGCCCGTCCCAGACCTTGGTCGGCGGCAGCTTGTCGGTGTTGTCCTGGTTGACGACGAAGATGTTCGCCGGGACGCTGTCGGGGACGTCCTCGCCGGAGTAGATGCGCGCGGCGGCGTCGGCCGCGGCCCACGGCGTCTCGCCGAACGCGAACGCGACGTCGAGCTTCTGGATGCCCTTCTTGAGCATCACCTCGATGTTCGCGGGGTCCGCGTCCATCCCGCCGACGCTGATCTGGTCCTGCTTGCCGGCCTGCGCGACCTGCGTGTTGGCGATCGCCGCCGCGCTGTCGAAGACGCCCACGATCCACGTGAGGTCGGGGTTCTGGTTCAGCTCGGCCTGCAGCTGCTGCGGCAGCGACTGCTGCATGGTCGCCGAGTTGAACTTCAGCTCCTTGACCTTGCACTCGGGGCAGGCCTTGGGCAGCTCGGCCTTGAAGCCCTCGGTGCGCGCGACGCTGCACCCGATCGAGCTCTCGGTCGCGAAGAGGATGTCCGCCTTGCCCTTGGACTGGACGGCGATCGAGTCGGCCATCAGCTTGCCCTGCTCGACGCAGCCGCCGGCTCCGACCTGGACGGCCGCGCCCCCGGCCCCCGGCCCGTCCCCGGTGAACAGGCCGACGACCGGGATCCCCGCCTTCTTCGCCGCCGCGTAGCCGTCGGCCGCCACGCTGGTGCCGACGGCGTTGACGATGATGGCGTCCGGCTTCGCGTTGACGGCGTTCGTGAAGCAACTGGTCGCCCGGTCGGGCGTCTTGCCGGCGTCGCACCGGGTGTACTCGTAGCCGAGGGCCTGGACCCCGGCCTTGACGCCGTTGGAGATCGCGTTGCAGCCCGTGATCGAGACGTCGCACGAGATGTTCACGATCTTGGCGCCCGGCTTGGGGCTGAACGGCTTCAGGCCGGCCTGGACGACCGCGATCTTGGTGGCCGGGGTGGTCGCCTTCTCGGCGGCCGCGGCGGCCGCCGCGGGAACGGCGGAGCCCGCGCCGCCCGACGTCGTTGCCCCTCCGCCCGAGCCGCTGTCGCTCGAGCCGCACGCGGTGACCCCGAAGGCGGCGCTCGAGCAGAGCACCAGTGCGAGTGCTCGCCATCCTCGATTGCTCATCGTGTTCTCTCCTCTGACGCTTGGACCCTGGTGCGCGTCAGGCCGGTTGGACCGACGCCTCAGGACTGGAGTCATCAGACCGGACGAGCGGTGGTCGGCGAAACTCCCGAAACCGACAGCGCGAACGGCGCCCGAACGCGCGCCGAAGCACCGCGGCCCTCGAGGGCCGCGGTGCCGGAGCACGCCGATGTCGCGGGCGGGTCTCGGTCAGGTCGCGGCGCGATCCGCGAGCCGGCGCCCCTCGGCGGTCAGGCGCGGCGCGGGGACGACCTCGTCGCCCTCGACCCCGACGTCCGCGCGGACGCTCAGGCCGCACCCCCGGCAGAAGTACTCGGTGAGCAGGACGTCCGGCCCCACCGTGCGCGACCGCAGGCGCGTCCCGCGGGCCCCCAGCGTCGACGCGGCGCTGCCGCTCGTCGCCACGCACGCCGCGCGGTAGTTGTCGTCCACGTCGCCGAGGTCCTCGCCGCAGCACCCGCACGTCCAGCGGCCGGCCACGACTCGCACCGCGACGCCGATCTCGCGCCGGGCGGCGTCGCGGATCTCGCGCGGCGGGACGGCCCCGATCCGCGCGGTCCGGATCCTCAGGCGCTGCGCGTCGGTGGCCGCCTCGTCCGCGCCGGCGCCGTCCAGGACGACGCCGTAGACCTCCCGCGCCGCCGCCTCGTCGGTGTAGCCGTCGGCGACGTCCTTGGCCACGGCGGCGGGGTCGCGGAGCAGCGGATCGCCCAGGCCGCCCCCGCCGCCGCTGGCGACCACGAAGACGTCGCCCTCACGCAACGTCAGCGTCCCGGTCTTCGACGGCATCCGCTGCGTGCTCCCGCCGAGCGTCTCGACCGTCGGCATGGCACCGCGATCGAGCAGGTCGTTGACCTCGCTGCCGCGCACCACGTGGTAGTCGGATCCGGCCCCCGGCTGCCCGCCGCCGGAGCCCCGCGGGGGGACCTCGGCGCAGCTGTTGAAGGCCGTGCCCGTCATCGAGTCGATCCCGCGCATGGCGAGCGCGCTGGTCATGCCCTGCCCACCGCGCATCTGGCCCGCGCCGCCGTTGGATGCCTCGATCCGGCGCCAGAGGGTCACCATCGGGCCGGCTGCCTCGTCGACCTCGACGGCCGCCATCCGGGTGCCGATGTTGAACTGCCCGGAGTACGTGTCCACGCCGTCGGACACGGACTGCGCGGGGCCACCGAGACCGACGGTCGGCGCGATCGGGAAGATGACGATCGGCTGCCCGGTGCGCCGGTCCGCGCCCGTCAGCGTGCACGTGGCGATGCCGTTGTTGGGCTGCCCGGCCACCCGGCTGCGCAGGCGGTCGGACGGGGACAGGGCCATCGCCTGGGCGAGCACGTCGGACATCAGGCGCGTGATCCGCATCCCGCACTCCATGTGCGACTGCGAGACCGGGGCCGGCGGGACCGAGTTGACGATCGAGCCGGCCGGGCCGAGGTCGAAGTGGATCGCCCGCCAGAGCGCGGCGTTCACCGGCACGTCGGGGATGAACACCGTCTGCAGGGCGTTCATCGCGTTGCCGAGGACCGACGGCCGGGCCCCGTTGACGTAGGCCGGCACCTGGTCGACGCCGTGGAAGCGCAGGTCGATCTCGTCGCCGCGGACGGTCATCGCGACGCCGAGCTCGTAGAGGTCGGCGGTGCCGTGGCCGTCGTACTCGATCCACTCCTTCGACACGTACTCGCCGTCGGGCAGCTCGGCGATGCGCGAGCGGATCAGCTGCTCGGAGAGGGCCTTGTTGATGCGGCAGTACTCCCGGTGCGTCTGCAGCCCGTGAGACGCGATCACCGCATCCAGCCGCCGCTTGCCGGCGTTCAGCGCCGCGATCATGGAGCGCAGGTCGTTGAGGACCGGGACCGGGACCCGGACGCTGTTGGCGATGAACAGCGCCCAGTCATGGCTGAGCTTGCCGTCGCGTACGAAGCGGACGGCCGGGAACGCGAGCGCCTCGGCGAAGCTCTCGCGCGCCTCGGGGGCGAACCCCGAGACCGAGGAGCCGCCGACGTCCAGCAGGTGCGCGTTGACGTACCCCCAGCCGATCAGCTCGTCGTCGTGGAAGTAGGGCATGATCACGCCGACGTCGCCCTGGTGGATCGCCCCGGACGAGTGCGGGTCGTTCGCGATGAACGCGTCCCCCGGGCGGATGTCCGCCAGGTCGTAGTTGCGCAGCACGGCCTCGACGCCCAGCGCGGAGGTCGAGACGTGGAATCCGACGAAGCCCGAGAAGCCGACGAGCTCGCTGGATTCGTCGAGGATCGCGCAGCTGAGGTCCTTGGCCTCGGTGACCACCGGCGAGCCCGAGGTCCGGACGAGCGTGATGCCGATCTCGCGGGCGATCTCGTCCATCGCCTTCCGGTGAACCTCGACCCCGAGGACGTCGTAGTCCGGGGTGGCGGGGGCGACGGTGCCCGTCGCCGGCGCGGTGTCGGTGGACATCAGCCCTCCTTCTTCAGGTTGTAGTTCGACATGTGGTCGCGGGTGCACGACCACGACGGCGGGATGAAGAGCGTCGTGTCGTGCTCGTCGACGATCGCCGGCCCGCTGACCGTCAGCCCCTCGGCGAAGCGGTTGCCGTCGTAGACCGGGATCTCGGTCTGCTCGTCGGCGCCGGGGAGCAGTGCCCGGCGACGCCCCTTCAGCGCCGCCTCGACGTCCGGGTCGCCCGGCGGCGGGGTCGCGAGCGTGGGGTTGCGTCGCGGGACGCGGGTGCGGAGGGTCAGGTTCGCGAGCAGGACCTCGGAGCCTTCCCACGCCGTGCCCTCGCCGTAGGAGCGCTCGTACGTCGCCGGGAACCCGGCGGCCATCGCCGTCATCGACGCGGTCGTCAGGTCCTCGTCGGCGAGCGGGACCGTGATCTCCCACACCTGTCCGGCGAAGCGGACGCCGGCTTCCCACTCCAGCTCGGCGCGATCGGGGTCGAGACCGACCTGCGCGAGCTCGGTCCGGGCCTGCTCGACGAGGCCCCGGCGGATCTCGTTGATGGCCGTGGGGTCGACGTCCGCGCCGAGCGTGACGTCGACCGAGGTCGAGTAGCGCCGGACGAAGTCGGCGGTCAGCAGCCCGAAGGCGCAGAACACGGAGCTGTTGGCCGGCAGCACGACCCGCGTGATGTCGAGCGCGTCGCAGATCCGGGGGGCGAAGAGCGGCAGCGTCCCGCCGTAGGCGAACATCGCGAACTCGCGCGGGTCGTACCCACGCTCGACGCTGACCGAGCGCGTCGCGTTGGCCATGTTCGTCACCGTGAGGTCGAGGATGGCGTTGGCGGCCTGGTTCGGCGTCCAGCCGAGCTTCGCGCCGAACGCGCCGACCACCCGCACCGCCGCCTCGCGGTCGAGGCTCATGCGGCCGTTCAGGTACCCGGCCGGATCGATCAGGCCGGCGACGACGGCCGCGTCCGTCACGGTCGGCCGCTCGCCGCCGCGGCCGTAGCACGCCGGTCCGGGCATCGACCCGGCGCTGTGCGGTCCGACCTGCGGGACGCCGCGCTCGTCGATCCAGACGATCGAGCCGCCGCCGGCCCCGACGGACAGGACGTCGACGATGCTGATGCCGGTGTCGAGGCCGGCGACCGAGATCCGCGGGGTGATGGCGGCGCGGCGGTCCTCGACCAGCGACAGGTCGTAGCTCGTGCCGCCCATGTCGGTCACGATGATGTTCTCGTGGCCCATCCTCTCGGCCAGGTGGATCGCGCCCGCGACACCACCGGCCGGCCCGGATGCCAGCAGCAGGACGGGCAGGCGACGCGCGGTCTCCACCGGGATGACGCCGCCGGCGCCCGAGAACATCGTCAGCTCGCCGGCGAAGCCCTCGCTGTCCAGGCGATCGCGGAGCGTGTCGAGCAGGATGCTCGCCGCGGGCTGGCAGAAGCAGTTGAAGACGGCGCTGAAGAAGCGCTCGTGCTCGCGGATGACGGGATAGACCTCGCTGGAGAGCGAGGTGAAGACCTCGGGCCACTCGTCCTCGATGATCTCCCGCGCGCGCTGCTCGTGGCCGGGGACCTTGAAGGACCAGAGGAAGCAGACGGCGATCGCGTCGACGCCCTCGTCACGAAGTTGCCGCACCGCCATCCGGACGGCGTCCTCGTCGAGCGCCACGGCCGCGGTCCCGTCGGAGAGGACGCGCTCCGGGATCTCGACGATGCAGGAGCGCGGCACGAGGTCCGGCGGGTTGCGGTGCGCCTGGTCGTCCATCACCGGCTGCCGGGCGCCGCCGGCGAGTCGGAAGGTGTCCTTGAAGCCCTGGGTGATGAGCACGCCGACCTTCGCGCCGCGGAGCTCCGTCAGCGCGTTGGTGACGACCGTCGTCGACAGCACGATCTGCTCGGTCTGGCCGAGCGTCTCGGCGAGGCTCAGGTCGAGCCGTTCCCCGGCGACCGCGATCGCCTCGAGGATCCCCCGGCTGTACTCGTCGTGCGACGTCAGGGCCTTGCCCCGGACCAGGCCGGTCGGGGTCGATACCGCGATGTCGGTGTGCGTGCCGCCGACGTCGACGCCGATCAGGGTCGTGAGGCCCTGGTCCCTCGAGGTTTCCGGTGCAACGGTGCTCATGCGGTTCTCTCTCTCGAGTCGGGTGACGTCTGACGCGCCCGGCGTCGCCTTCGACGTCGTGGCGGAACGGGCGGAGCCGCCGAGCCACGGTGCGCGTACTCTCGCCCGCCGAGCACGTGGTGCCAAGCGCTGCTGTTGGAACCGCCAGGTCGGTCGGGGCGGAGAGCTCGTCGGCGCGCGGCGGCGACGGCCGGCGGCACGTCCGAGCGGACACCGGTCGCGAACGACGTGCCGCCGGGGCTCACAGCACGAGCACGAGCTTGCCCGTGGTCGTCCGGGCCTCCAGCGCGCGATGGGCGGCGACGACGTCGGCCGCCGGGAGCATGCGGATCTCCGGCGCGATCCGCCCCTCGAGCCACGCCGCCTGGACGGCGGCGAAGGCCGCCGCCGGCTCGCGCGGGTCCAGCTCGGCGACGCGCGCCACGACGAATCCGACGATGCTCTGGCCGCGGGGCATCAGCCCGCGGACGTCGACGTTCGCGGGCTCCTGGCTGGCGGACCCGACGACCACGTAGCGGCCGTTCATCGCCAGCGCGCGCATGCTCGGGGCGAACAGCGCCCCGCCGACGCCGTCGACGACGACGTCGACGCCGCGGCCGTCGGTGAGTCGCCGGACCTCGTTCGTGAGCGTCGCGGGGTCGGCCAGCGTGGTCGCCGCCGCTCCATGCCGCCGGGCGACGTCGAGCTTCGCCGCGGTCGACGCCGTCGCGATGACCCGCGCACCGCGCTCGCGGTAGAGCTGGACGCAGAGCGCGCCGAGACCACCGGCGCTGCCGTGGACGAGCACGGCGCCCTCCGGCCCGACCGGGCCGTAGCGCGTGGCCGCGTACCAGGCCGTCACGCCCTGGGTGAAGAGCCCCGCGGCGACCTCGAGCGGGATCCCGTCGACGACGGGGAAGACGTGGCTCGCCGGCACCACGACGGTGTCGGCGTAGCCGCCGCCGTCCTCGAGGAACGCGACGACGGGGGTCCCGACCGGCGGGCCGTCCGCCGGCCCCGCGCGGACGCGTCCGGCGACCTCGAAGCCGGGGACGAAGCTCAGTGGCTGGTCGCGGCGGTACTCGCCGCGTCGCACCATCGTGTCGCCGAAGTTCACGCCGATCGCGGCGACGTCGACGACCACCTCGTCCGGGTCCGGGTCCGGCAGCTCGCCCGTCGCCCACGACATGACCTCGGGCTCCCCGAACGCGCGGAGCTCCACGATCCGGCGAGACGAGGGCGCGGCCGCCGCGGGCGGCCGCGGGGTCCCGCCTGCGTCAGACACCCGTCATCACGCCCCCGTCGACGGAGAGCGCCGTGCCCGTCGCGTACGACGACGTCGGACCGAGCAGGAACGCGACCGCCTGAGCGATCTCGCCGGGCTCGCCGTTCGTCACGAGGATCGACTCGAGCTCGCCGTCGCCGTAGTCCTCCAGCCGCGCGAGCTCGACGACCCATCCCTCCTGGGCCAGGTGCGTCGCGAGCGCCCTGCCGATGCCGCTGGTCGCGCCGGTGACCGCGACCACCTGTCGCTCCTCGCTCATGACGTCTCCTCTCGCTCGTCGGCGCCCGGCCGCGCGGCGTCACCGCGCGAACCGGTCACGCCATGTGCATTCCGCCGTTGACGTCGAGCTGCACGCCCTGCACCCAGCTGGCGAGGTCGGACACCAGGACGACGGCCATCCGCGCCGCCTCCTCCGCCGTCGCCAGCCGGCCCATCGGCGAGCGGCTCCGGCCGTCCTCGCGCGCCTCGTCGTCGAGGACGGAGAGCATCGGCGTCTCGATCATCCCCGGGTGGATCGCGTTGACGCGGATCCCCAGGGGGCCGCCGTGCAGCGCCAGATGCCGCGTCAGGCCGATGACCCCGGACTTCGCCGCGGCGTACGCGGCGCTCGCCCGGAGCCCGCCGGTCCGGGCCGCGTACGAGCCGCAGAGGACGATCCGTCCCCCTTCCCGGCCCATCAGGCGCATCGCCGCCTGGGCGACGAGGAAGCTGCCGTGCAGGTTCACGTCGAGGACGGACCGCCACTCGTCGTCGCCCACCTCGTCCCAGGACGTCGTGGTGTAGACCCCGGCCATGTGGACCGCGACGTCCAGCCTCCCGAACCGGTGCTCCAGATCCGCGGCGAGCGACGTGACGAACGCCGGGTCGCTCAGGTCCCCCGCCCGGCGAAGCGCGGTCGTCGCGCCGGGGCAGACGGCCTCGACGCCCGCGGAGTCGCGGTCGGTGAGGACGAGCGTCGCCCCTTCGCCTTCGAGAATCTCCGCACAGGCACGACCGATGCCGCTTGCCGCGCCGGTGACGAGGCAGATCTTGTCCTGGAGCCCGGTCTCGAGCACGTCTTGGTCTCCGTCGGGTCGAGGTGGTGGTTCGTCTGCGAGGACGCGCGCCCGCTCTCGCCACTCCCGTCGCCGTGGAGCGACATCGGCGTGGCTCGGCCTCCCCGCGTGCATCCAGACGTCGATCAGCAATCTGGCGCATGGGCGCCGCGACGGCAACGCGAACTGTGTGAACCGACAGGTACCGAGCGGCAGCCGTCGGCGGGGCCGCCGGCGCCGACGTGCCCACCGACGACGGCTGGATCTGCGCCGACTCAGGGGCTGGCAGACTGGACTTCGCCCACGTCGACCTCAGCAACGGGCGGACGCGCCGACGCGCGCCGGACCGTCGCCGCTCAGCGTCCAGCTCGCGGCCGACTCGCGCTGGCGCCAGTAGGCGGCGAACCGACCGTCGGCGGCCAGCAGCTCGGCGTGGGTTCCCCGCTCGACGACGGTGCCGCCGTCGACGAACAGGATCTCGTCGGCGTCGGCGATCGTGCCCAGCCGGTGGGCCACCACGACCGTCGCACGCTCGGCCGCGTCCGCCTGCAGCGCGTCCACGAGCGCCCGCTCGGTCAGGGCGTCGACGGCCGAGGTCGCCTCGTCGAGCAGCAGCAGCGGCGCGCGCTTGAGCAGGGCGCGGGCGATGCTCACCCGCTGGCGCTCGCCGCCCGAGAGCAGCGCCCCGCCCTCGCCGACCCGCGTGCGCCAGCCGTCGGGCAGCCGCTCGACGACCTCCTCGAGCTGCGCCGCGGCGCCGGCCGCCCGCACCTCGTCGTCGCTCGCCTCGGGCCGGGCCAGGCGGATGTTCTCCAGCAGCGGCGCGTCCAGCAGGTAGACGTCCTGCAGCACCGCGCCGACGCGCGCGCTCAGCGCCTCGAGCGGATAGGCCCGCGCCGGTGCCCCGTCGAGCAGCACCTCGCCGGCTTGCGGGTCGACGAGCCGCGCGGCGAGCGACAGCAGCGTGCTCTTGCCCGACCCGGACGGCCCGACGACGGCCACCGTCCGCCCGCGCTGCGCGACGAGGTCGATCCCGCGCAGGACCGGCGGGCCGCTCGGATAGGCGAAGTCGACCGCGCGCAGCTCCAGCGTCGGCGCGCCGGGCACCGCGGCGGGCGCTTCCTCTCCGGCGGGCTCGGGAAGCGGCGACGTCGCCAGCAGCTGCTCGACCCGCTGCAGCGACCCGCGCGTGACCTCGAGCGTCGCGCTCAGGCCCGCCGCGGTGAAGAACGGCTCCAGGAAGCGGACCGAGACGACGACCAGCGCCACGACCTCGGGGCCGCTCAGCGATCCGTCGCGCGAGAGCGCGATGGCGACGACCGCCAGGCCGGCCAGCGCGGCCTGGCCGGCCAGCGCGAAGAGCAGGGTGCCGGGCAGCGCCATCCCGAGCAGCCGCCGGGTCGCACGCCGCTGCCGGCCGAGCGCCCGGCCGAGCGCCGAGTCCTCGTCGACGGGGCGACCGCTCGCGCGCAGCGCCCGCTGGGCCTGCGCGAACTCGACGATCCGCTCGCCGACATCGCTCGAGGCGGCGTCGTAGGCGCCCTCGGCCCGCCGGATCAACGTCCCGGAGACCGCCATCGCCAGGCTCAGGGCGACGAGGCTGACCAGCGCGACCAGCCCGAGCCACGGCGACACGACCGCCAGCCCGATGCCGATCAGCACCGTCGCGACGAGCGTGGCCAGCAGCGGCGCGATCACGTAGGCGAACCCGCTGCAGAGCTCCTGCCCGGCGGCGGTCAGCGCCCGCTGGGTGGCGGACGCGATCGCCGGCGTGACGTCCGGGATCGCCAGCCGCTCGAAGCGGTGCAGGACGCGCTGCTCGACCGACCGCAGCAGCATGAAGCCGATCGCGAAGCTCGCCCGCGCATAGCGGACGTCGACCACCCAGCTCGCGAGCACGAGCACCGCCAGCAGGCCGATCCACGGCCAGGCGCCGGAGGGCTCGTCGGAGAGCAACTCCCGCAGCAGCGGGAACAGCGTCAGCACCGTCGCGGCGCGGACGGCGGCGCTGGCCGCCATCAGCAGGCGGAACCGCCGCAGCAGCGCGCGGTCGTCGACGAAGCGCAGCAGCGTGCCGATCATGCCGCCGCTCCGTCCCGGGCGGTCGCGACCGCGGGCGCGTGGCTCGCCGACCAGGCGGCCCAGAGCTCGTGGTAGCGGCCCCTCGCGGCCAGCAGCTCGGCATGCGTCCCCTGCTCCAGGATCCCGCCGTCCTCGAGCACGACGATCCGATCGGCGTGCACGATCGTCGGCAGCCGGTGGGCGATCGCCAGCACCGTGCGGTCGGCGGCGAGGGCGTTGATCGCCTGCTGGACGAGGTGCTCGGACTCGGGGTCGGCGAACGCGGTCGCCTCGTCGAGCACGAGCACCGGCGGGTCGGCCAGCAGCGTCCGGGCGACCGCCAGCCGCTGCAGCTCGCCGCCCGAGAGCCAGGTGTCCTCGCCGAGGACCGCGTCGTAGCCGCGCGGGTCGCGGGCGATCCGCTCGTGGATCTGGGCGGCGCGGGCGGCGCGCTCGACCTCGTCCGGCGCGGCGTCGGGCCGGCCGAGGGCGATGTTGTCGCGCAGGCTCGCGCGGACCGCCGAGTTGCCCTGCAGCACGAAGCCGACCCGGCGGTGCAGCTCGGCGGGCGGCAGCGCGCGCAGGTCGTCGCCGTCGATCGTGATCCGCCCCGCGTCGACGTCGTAGAACCGGGCCAGCAGCGAGGCCAGCGTCGACTTGCCGGCGCCGCTGGCGCCGACGATCGCGGTCAGCGTCCCGGGCTCCAGCGCCAGGTCGAGGTCGCGCACGATCGGCCGGTCGGCGCGGTAGCCGAAGGTCACGCCCTCGAACCGCACGCGGCCGGGCGGGCCGTCCGCGGGCGCCGGTGCCGGCGGCGGCGCGCTCGCGGCCTCCGGCTCGGCGACCGGCAGCTCGTCCTCCTCGAGCAGCAGGCCGATCCGGCCGGCCGCCTTCTGGCTCTCGTAGACCGCCATCAGGCCGTAGGAGACCGCCAGCAGCTGGGCGCCGAACGTGACGCCGACGAAGAGGAAGACCACCAGCTCGTGCGGCTGCATCCAGCCGGCGATCACGAACGCGCCGCCGACGCCGGCGATCAGGAGCATCGACGTCGTCGGGCGGACCACCAGGTCCTGGCGCGCCTTCGGCTCGGTCAGCGGTCCCTGCCACTGGTCGAAGAACCGCATCCGGTCGGCGAGCAGCCGCCGGAACCGGCTCGCAGGGCCGAAGTCGTAGATCCGCATCACGGCCGCGCCGTCGGTCAGGGCGACGGACTCGGCGCTGACCCGCTCCCGGTAGCGCTCGAACACCGGACGGCCGTCGCCGGCCATCGCCAGCACGCGCAGCATCAGCACGTAGAGGGCCAGCAGCGGCAGCAGCAGCACCGCGGCCAGACCCGGGTGCACGACGAACAGGTAGAGGAGCACCGCGATCGGCGCGACGACCGCGGCGACCGCGTCGAGGACCGCGTGGGTCACGAGGTAGTGCAGCTGCGCGGCGTCGTCCTGGACGGCCTTGCGCACGATCCCGGAGCTGCGATCGTCGAACCAGCCCAGCGGCAGGCGGCCGAGGTGCGTCACGAGCCGCCGTCGGATCCGGTGGCCGAGCTCCGCGTCCAGCACGTGCATCGCGGCGACCAGCGCGATCGCCAGCAGGCTGCCGGCGCCCATCAGCGCGACGGCCGTCCAGGCCAGTCCGCCGAGGTCGTCGGTGTCGCCCGCGAGGATCCGGCTGCAGACCTCGGCCAGCACGACGTAGGGCGCGATCTGCAGCAGCGAGACGATCGCCTGCACGACCGCGGCGGCCACCAGCAGCGGCCGGATCGGCTCCAGCAGCCGCCGGCCGGCCGTGCCCGCCCAGCCCGCGGCCCGCTTGTCGACGTCCATCGACGCGGGGGCCGGCTCGCCGTCGCCGATCGCCGCGACGACGGGCTCCGGCTCGATCGTGATCGGCGCCGCGGCCGGCGGCGGCAGCTCCGGGGCGACGTCGCCCTCCTTGACGGCGCCCTTGCCCAGCGTCCAGTAGGCCTGCGACTTGACCGCCCCGCGGGGGAAGCCCCACTCCTTCAGACGCTCGCGGACGGCGCGGACCGCGTCGCGCTCGCAGGTGACCCAGCCGAACCAGCCGTCGTAGTCGCGCTCGGTCAGCGCGTCGGCGAGCGCTCCCGCCTCGCCCGTCCGCGGCACCCAGGTCAGGCGGCGCCGGGGATGGGCGACGATCGGGATCTCGCGGTCGTCGGGGTAGACGTGCTCCAGGTAGACGTCGACCGGCACGTCCGGCGGCAGGACCTCGAGGATCCCGTTGATGCCGGGGATGCCGGCGGGGTCGCCGACCAGCAGGTAGCCGGCGGCCGGCGGGTCGGGCGGGGTGAACTGCTGGATCCCGAAGCGCGTCGCGATCACGCGCGCGCCGACGGTCGCGTTGCGCGCCCACGTGCAGGCCGGGCCGGCCGGCTGGTGGAGGACGAACTCCAGCGTCAGTTCGTCCTGCTCGGGGTCGCTCTCGACGACGGTGTAGCCGCGCTGATGCTCGCGGCCGGGGTCGGACTCGTCGGGGACCCAGAGGCGGATCCACGACGCGGCCGAGAACTCGATCTCGATCGCGCCGTCGTAGAAGCCCGGCGCGTGGAACGCGATCCGTCGGTAGTGCGGCGTCACGTCGGTGATCGAGCGGACCTCGAGCTCCCACTCGCCGGCCCCCGACATCGACATCAACGCCCCGCTCCAACCCCGCGCCATCCGGGCTCCCGCCTCTCGTCGAGCTCGCCCGACGGGCGAGCAGTGCTCGGCAACGCGGCGATCATACCGGCGGTACACTCCAAAAGTAAGGTGACCCGAACTTCTCGTCGCGCCGAAGGAGACGCCCAACCACCCGTCCGTGCCGAGGGCCTGACGCGCAGCTTCCGCGCGCCGCGCGGGCGCGAGCCGGTGGTCGCCGTCGACGACGTCTCGCTGGCCGCCCGGGCTGGCGCGATCACGGCGATCACCGGGCCCTCCGGGTCGGGCAAGTCGACCCTGCTGCAGCTGCTCGCCGCCCTCGACCGGCCCGACCGCGGCCGGGCCTGGATCGGCGGAGTCGAGGTCACGCGCCTGGGCGACCGCCGCCTGGCGGCCCTGCGACGGCGCCGGATCGGCTTCGTCTTCCAGTCGTTCAACCTGGTGCCGAGCCTCAGCGCCCGCGACAACATCACGCTGCCGGTCGAGCTCGACGGCTACGAGGCGCCCGCCGAGCGGCTCGAGCAGGTCGCCGAGCAGCTGGGGATCGCCGACCGCCTCGACCACCTGCCGGCCCAGCTCTCCGGCGGCCAGCAGCAGCGGGTCGCCGTCGCCCGCGCGGTGATCGCCGAGCCGGACGTCGTCTTCGCGGACGAGCCGACCGGCGCCCTCGACGACGACGCCTCCCAGGCGCTGCTGCGACTCTTCCGCTCGCTGGCCGACGAGCACGGCCACACGCTCGTCGTCGTGACCCACGACCCGCGGGTCGCCGGCTGGGCGGACGACGTCCTGCGGATGGACCGCGGCCGGCTGGTCGCCCACGGCGGCTCCTCCTCCGAGGCCCCGACGATGCAGCTGCCGAGCGTCGCCACGTGAGCGACGGCCCGACACGCCCCGGGCTGCGTCGACGGCCACGCGCGCGCTGGCGGGCGCTGCTCGGGCTCTGGCGGGCCGAGCTGCGGGCGCACCGCGGACGGACGCTGGCCACCGGCGTCACGATCGCGCTGGGCGCGGCGCTGCTGACCGCGGCGCTCGTGCTCGGGGACAGCGCGAGGACCTCGATCGAGGACGGCGCCGGCGTCGAGTACGCCGGGCCGGCGGGCTCCTCGCCCGGCCGTCGCGGCGCCGACGTCGTCGTCCGCACGAGCGCCGTCTCCGACTCGGCCGGCGGCGCGACGTCCTCCGGCGGCGCCACCGGCGCCGCCGGCACCGGCATCGCGCCGGAGCAGCTGGCACGGCTGCGCGGGCTGCCGGGCGTGGAGCGCGCCGCCGCCTTCGTCCAGGCGGAGGCCGCCGTCCAGGTCGGCGACCGCGTTCGCGGGATCACCGTCGAGAGCCTGGCCGACGATCCCTCGTTCGTCTGGCAGCAGCTCGAGGCGGGCCGCTCCCCGGTCAGCGGCAGCGAGATCGCGGTCACGCGCGACACGCTGGACGAGCTGCGGATCCGCCTCGGAGACCGGCTCGCGCTGGGCCGGCCCGGCGTCGGCCGGGCGCTCTTCACCGTCGTCGGGGTGCTCGACGTCCGCGGGTCGCTCCAGGTCGGCCGCTCGCCCTACGGCGTGGTGACGCCGGCGGTCGCCCAGTCGCTGGCCGGCACCGTCGGGCCGACCGCCGTGCTGCTGCGAGCCACGCCCGGCACGAGCCCGGACCGGCTCGTCGACGTCGTCAACGCGCGCGCCCCGGTCGGCTGGCCCGAGACCGCGTCGAGCCTGCGGAGCGCGTCGCTCGGTGTCAACGCCGACCGGGCGGTCGCGCTGAGCTCGGTCGCCGCGTCGTTCGCCGCGGTCGGGCTCCTGATCGCCGGCCTCGTGCTCGGGACGACCAGCACCGTCGCGCTCGGCTCGCGCCGGCGGACGCTCGCGCTGCTACGGGCGCTCGGGGCCCCGCGGGCGGTCGCCGTGGCGTTGATCGTCGCCGAGGTGCTGGCCCTGGCCGCGGTCGCGGCGATCGTCGGCGCGGCGGCCGGCGTGCTGCTCGCCCGCCTCGGCCTGCCGGCGACGGCGTCGATCCCCGGTCTGCCCCGGATCGACGGCGCGGCGTTCACCGTCCACCCGGGAGCGCTGGCCGCGGCCGTCGGGGCGGCCCTCCTGCTGGCCGCGATCGCGGCGACCGTTCCTGCCCTCTGGGTCGCCCGGATCCGGCCCGCCGACGCCCTGCGGGAGGCGCCCGGGCGGCGCCCCACCCCGGTCGGGTCGCTCGTCGGGCCGTCATTGCTCGCGGCCGGGATCGTCGCCGCGCTGGCGCTCGACGGCTGGCCGGGGATGATCGTCGCGACGGTGCTGCTGACCGCGGGCGCGCTGGGGTCGATCGCCCCGGCGATGCGTGCGGTGGCGGCCGTGGGCACCCGGCGCGCGACCGGCCGTCGCGTCCTGCGGCGCCTGAACGCCCGGACGATCGCCCACCAGCCGTCCCGCGCCGCGGCCGAGGCGCTGGCGGTCGTCGTGGCGGTGGCGCTCGTCAGCGCCACCTGGCTCGGCTCGGCCTCGATCGCCGAGACGGCCTCGGCGCGGCTGGCCCGCACCGCGCAGCCGGACCTGACGCTCGGCGCCCCGTCGGGCCAGGAGGTCGTCGCGCCGGAGCTGCGGCGGTCGCTGCGGCAGGTCGACGGCGTGCAGGCGACGGTCGGCGTGCGCTCCAGCCCCGAGGCGATCGTCGTCGGAACGGGCGCCCGGCGACGAGTGCGGGTGGCCGGCGGCGTGGCCGGGGTCAGCCGGCGCGCCCTCGACGCGGTCTTCCCGGCGGACGCCGCGGTCCACCGGTTGCGCGACGACGTCGTGCTGCTGCCCCGGACCGGGTACCCGCCCTATCCCCCCGGCGCGCGCGTGAGCCTGCGCGGCCCCCACGGCCGGGTCGACGGCCTCCGGGTGGAGTACGTCCGCGACCTGCCGGCGACGAGCCTGGTGACCCCCGCGCTGCTGAGGCAGGTGGCGCGGCGCACCGAGGTCCACGTCGCCTGGATCCGCCTCGGGACCGGCCCGCAGCGGACCGCGGCGCTCGCCGAGGTCGCCGGCCTGGCGGTCCTCGGCGGCCCGTTGCCGATCGACGGCCCGGCCCTGACCGACGCGCGCATCACCCACGCGATCGAGACCGCGCGGACGGCGGCCACGGCCCTGCTGGCGCTCGCGATCCTGGTGGCGATCATCGGCGCCGCGACGACGTTCGCGCTCTCCGTCGCCGAGCAGCGTCGTGAGCACGTCACGCTGCGAGCGATCGGCCTGGACCGGCGGCGGCTGCGCTCGCTGCTGCTGCGCCGGGTCGTCGCGGTCACCGTCGTCGGCACGGCGATCGGCGTGCTGCTCGGCACGGCCCTGGCGGTCCTGCTCGTCGACCGGGTCGCCGCCGCGCTCGACGTGCCGGCCGTCCACGCATGGCCGGTGCCGCCGATCGTCGTCCTGGTGGTCGCCGTGCTGCTCGTGGTCCGCGCCGCGACGCTCCTGCCCCTCGATCGGGCCGCGCGCGTGTCGCCAGCCCGCGCCCTGGCCGAAGGATGATCCGCACCCGCCCCGTGAGCACCCTGCTGTCGGTCGCCGGCGTCGCGGCCGCGACGCTGGCCGGCCCAGCCGCCGCGCCGGCGGAGGACGCCGAGTGGTCCCGCGCCGGCGACTACGCCTGCTCGACCCTCGGCGGGCTCGCCCCGAGCACCGGCGAGCTGGCGGTCCGCCTGCGCACGGCGGCCACGGTCGTGCCCGGCGGGACGCTCACCGCCAGCGGCCGGCTGCAGCTGACGCTCACCTCGGGCGCGCCCGCCCTGGCCGGGCTGCTGACGCTCTCGCGCAGTGCCCAGCTGGCGCCCGGAACGATCGGGCTGCCCGTGCGGGTCGCGACGCCCGGAGGGATCGTCGAGCGGATCGTCGTCCTGCGCGACGTGCGCGCCGAGCCGGCGTCGATCCCCGGGCTCGGCGAGCCGCTCGTGCTCGCGGCCGCGCTCACCCTGCCGCCGATCGTCCTGCCGTCGGACGCGACCGGCGACGTCGAGATCCTGCTGCCCCGCGACGGGACGGCGGCCAGCGACGGCGGCGGCGATGACGCCGCGTTCACCGGCACCGTCCGCTTCGACGGCGGCCTGCTCCGCGACACGCCGCTGGCCTGCCGCGCGGCCGGGGCGCCGAAGGCGATCGTCGCCCGGATCCCGATCGTCGCGGCTCCCGCGCCGCCGCCGGCCGCCGCCACGACGCCCGCGACCACGACCACGGCCACGACGCCCGAGCGTCCGGGGACCACCACGCGCAGCGCACCGGCGCCGGCGACGTCGGGCGGCACGGACAGCGGCGACGCGGGCGGCGCAACCGACGGCGGCGCGGAGCTGACCGCCGACGCCGAGACGGGCTCGGGCCCGGGGACGAGCGGCGACGTCGCCGGCGAGCCGGACCCGTTCACCGACGCCGAGACCGCGAGCGCGACCGTCTGGGCGCCGGTGCCCGCCGCGACGCGCGGCGACGGCGACGTCGTCGTGCCGGCGTGGGTGCTCGGGGTCCTGCTGGCGGCGCTGCTGACGACGATGGGCCGGCAGGTGCTCGGCGGTTGGCGGCGCCTGCAGGAAGCGAAGATCGAGGGGGATCCGCGATGACCCGGTGCACCACCACCCTGCGTCCGTCGAGCGCCGTTCGTCGGGTCGGCCCGACCTGCGCGCTGGCGGCCGCGCTGCTGGCCGCGAGCCCGGCCGGCGCCCAGGCCGAGACGGTGGCCCGGCGCGCCCAGCAGACTTACCAGTGCGTCGCCAGCAACGGCGAGGCGATCCGGAACGAGCCGCTCGGGCTGGGCATGACCCTGAACGTCCCGACGTCGGTGGCGCCCGGCGCGTCGCTGTCGCTGCGGGGCACGGTCGACGTTCGGGTGCCGGACGAGTACAGCGCGGGCGCCGCCCAGTTCGACGTCAAGTGGGTCGACGCGATCTCCGACACGATGAACGCGAAGGTCACCGTCGGCGACCGGACGTTCCTGCACCCCGCCGACCGCTGGTCGACGGGACGCCAGCCGGCGCGCGTCCCGCTGGTGCCGAGCGGCCCGGTGACCTTCCCCACGATCCGGATCCCGGCCGACGCCCGCGGCGCCGTCACGATCCGGCTTCCCGGCAACGGCTTCACGCGCAACCCGCTCAGCGGCACGCCGGCGACGGTCGCGTACGTGGCCCGGGCCACGGTCCACTGGACGGTGACCTGGAGCTTCGCCTGGGCCTGCTCCGTGCAGTCCGGCGAGCCGAACGTCATCGCGACGATCCCGATCGTGGCGCCCGGCGCCCCGACGCCGACGGCCCCTGCGACGAGCGGCGGAGGCGGCACGCAGCGCCCTCGCCCGTCGGCTCCGTCGAGGGACAGGACCGATAGCCCGACGGGCACGACGACCTCCACCACCCCGCCGGCGACCGCTCCCGGCTCCGACAACCCGTTCGGGAGCTCCGCCGCGGGAGCCAGTGGCGGCGGGGCAGGGGCGACCGATGCCAGCGACGCGACCGAGACGAGCGGCGTCTCGACGGGCGAGGCGGCCGGGCAGCAGACGCCGGACGGCGCGATCGCTCCGACCGGTGGGGGCGCAGCACCGGTCCTCGCACAGCAGGCGACCGCGCAAGACGGCGTCCGGCTGCCGGCGACCTGGCTGTGGATCGCCGGCCTGGGCGGCGCCGGCCTGCTGGCGGGGTGGGCGGCGCACCTGCGCCGCCGGGTGCAGGTGCTCGAGCGCGACGACTAGCCGCAACCCGCCCTGAGGGACGGCATCCACCACGTCCCCTCCACGGCTCGGGCGCTCCTGGCGTGCATGCCTGAAACCGGCTCGCCGCCCCGCCGCTGCTACTTGTCGCGGATGTCGAAGTAGCCGTCGCCGCCGAGGACCATGCCCTCGCCGGCGGCCTGGAGGCTGCCGTCGTCGTTCAGGTACAGCCCGATCGTCTCGATCCGCTCGCTGCCATCGGCGAACGCCAGGCGCAGGGTGTGGTCGGCGCGAACCTCGTAGGTGCCCTTGCTGTTCGGCGGGATCGACGCCCAGTCGACGATCGGGCCGCTGCCGGACGCGACCGCGTCGCGGATGAACGTGCCGTCGGGACGGAAGGTCAGGTTCTCCGTGTAGTAGCTGCAGGACAGCGGGCAGATCCCGCTCGAGTTCGAGTAGGTGACCTGGGTGTCCCAGCGCGCCCCCGCCGGCGGGTAGCCGAACTCCAGGTAGGCGTCGCCGTCGAGCGTCAGCTTGCGGCCCTCGAGGGTGGCGGGCTGGCCGTCGATCGTCAGCTGCTTCTTCGCCGCGTCGTAGGAGTACGACTTGCACGTGTCGGTCACCGCGGTGCACGTCGGCCACGCGCTCTCGGCGTCCGAAGTGAACACCAGGTTCGACCCGGTGAAGTACAGCGTGTGCTGCTGGATCCCGGAGACCGTGTACGTCGAGCCCCAGAAGTAGCGGCCGGCCAGCGAGTTCGGGTCGGTCGACTGCCCCGGCTTGACGCCGAAGGCCAGCTTGCCCCTCGCCACCGTCCTGCCCTTGCGGACCACCTTCAGACCCAGGCTGCCGCTCTTGGGGCCCTTGCTCGTACGGCGCACCGCGACGCCGATCCGCACGGTCCTGCCCGCCCTGAGCGACCGCAGCTTGCGGCTCCGCCTGCCCTTCTCGGCGCCCGAGACCGTGACCGTCACGCCCTTCGCCGGGGACACGGTCAGCGTCAGACCGCGGATCGTGCCCTTGCCGGCGTTCCTGACCGCCACCGTCGCCTTCGTCGCCTTCGTCGCCAGCGGCTTGGCGATCGGCGTCGCGCTCACCTGGACCGACGGGCCGGCCGCGGACGCGGTCGCCGCGGGCCCGGCAGCCAGCGCCGTGGCCACCGCCACGACGACCCGCAGGCGCGGGCCGCGGACGCGATTGACGAGACGCCGCCGGTCGTCAGGGCGGGCGGAGACGGCAGATCGGGACATCGTTGCCTCGGGGGGGGATCGGAGTACGGACACCGCGAGCACGGGGCCACCGACCCGACCCTGGCCGCGCGTCGAAGTACGCCAGCAGCGTACGACACCCACCGACCGGGACCACCGCCTCCAGGCCGCCTCGCGCGTCGCTTGACAGTAGGCATGCCAGCGCGAAAGTATGCAAAGCGTTGACGGCGAACGACGCAGCGGGTGGGGATCGATGAGCAGCGGCGCCGCCTACGACGACGCGCTGGCGAACGCGTCGGCCTTCGACGAGTTCTACGGCCTGCGGATCCTCGAGTGCTCGGCCGAGCGGACCCGCGGCGCGCTCGACGTGGCCGCCCACCACCTGCAGCCGACCGGCGTCGTCCACGGCGGCGTGTACTGCAGCATCGCCGAGGCGCTCGCCTCGTTCGGCACCAACCAGGCCGTGGCCTCACGCGGCGCGTTCGCGCTCGGGCTGTCGAACGCCACGAGCTTCCTGCGACCCGTCGCCGGCGGGCGGATCCTGGGCAGCGCGGAGCCGCGCCACCGCGGCCGGACCACCTGGGTCTGGGACGTCGAGCTGCAGGACGACGAGGGCCGGCCGTGCGCGATCTCGCGCGTCACGATCGCGGTTCGCCCGGCCGACGACGCACGCCGGCGTCCCTAGTCGACGGCTCGTCCGCCGACGCGACGGCCGGGACCCGCCGCGACCGGGGTCGCGCGCCGTGCGCGCCGGCCACCTGCGCTCTAGGCTGCGCGGTGCCAACGATGCCGTCCCCCGACTCCCACCACCCGTCGCCCGCCCGCCGTCGCGCGACTCGCGGCGCGCAGGATCAGCGTCCGGTGGCCGCCGACGGCGCCCCGCTCCAGCCGCAGGATCTCGTCCTCACCATCCTCGGAGCCCACCTGCGGGATCCACGCGCCACCGTCTGGTCCGGCGGCGCGGTCGAGCTGCTGACCGAGTTCGGCTTCTCGATCGAAGCCGCCCGGGCCGCGTTGGCCCGGCTCGCGGGCCGCGGGCTGCTCGCGCGGCACAAGCAGGGACGGCTGGCCTTCTACTCGCTGACCAACCGCGCCGACGAGCTGCTGAGCGACGGCGACCGGCGGATCTTCGGCTTCGGCCGCGCGGCCCGCGCGAACGACCTCTGGACGATCGTCTGGCACGCGATGCCCGAGGCCGAGCGCGTCGCGCGCTCGCGACTGGCCTCGCGCCTGCGATTCCTGGGCTTCGGCTCGGTCCAGGACAGCACCTGGATCGCCGCTCGCGATCGGGAGCCCGAGGCGACGGCGCTCCTGCGGTCGCTCGGCATCGAGTCCTTCGCGTCGGTCTTCGTCGGACGGCTGTCGCGCGGGCTCTCCCCCACGGCGATCGTCGCCCAGGCCTGGGACCTCGACGCGGTCGACCGGCAGTACCGCGCGTTCATCGATGCATACGCGCCCTTCCGGGCCGCCGAGCAGCAGGCCGCCCTGACCCCGCGGGAGGCGTTCCTGATCCGCACGGCGATGCTGCACCGCTTCCGGTTCTTCCCCGCCCTGGACCCGGAGCTCCCGCCGGAGGTCGACGCCGTCGGCGAGCTCCGGGAGGACGTCGTCGCGCTGTTCGACGCGCTCTACGAGGGACTGGCCGAGGCGGCCGACGCGCACTTCCACGGCGTCGCGCAGCAGGAGCGGCTCGTGCTCGATCGCGAAGCGCCCGAATCACCTCGCTAGACATATCACCTCGCTCCTATGTAGACAGATCGCCGGCGCGGCGGTAGGCTGCTTCGTGGCCGTGGCGCTCCCCGCTGCGCGCCACGCGTCCGGGTCCGGCGTCGCCGGACCGAGGTTCCACCACAAGGGGCGAAGCGGAGATGGCCGAGCGATCCTTCACCGCCGAGGTGCAGCAGCTGCGCCACGGCGCCGGCACCGAGTTGCACGTCGAGGGCATCCTCGCCGTGACCAAGGCCCTGCTCCAGTCCGGCGTCGCGTACGTCGGCGGGTACCAGGGCGCCCCGATCTCGCACCTGATGGACGTGCTCGGCGACGCGCGCGAGATCCTCGACGAGCTGGGCGTCTACTTCGAGAACAGCGCGTCCGAGGCGACCGCCGCCGCGATGCTGGCCGCGTCGGTCCACTATCCGCTGCGCGGCGCGGTGACCTTCAAGTCGACGGTCGGCCTGAACGTCGCCTCCGACGCGCTGGCGAACCTGGCCAGCGGCGGCGTCAAGGGCGGCGCGCTCGTGATCCTCGGCGAGGACTACGGCGAGGGCTCGAGCATCATGCAGGAGCGCTCGCACGCGTTCGCCATGAAGTCGCAGATGTGGCTGCTCGACCCGCGGCCGAACATCACGGCGATCGTCGACGCGGTCGAGGCCGGCTTCGAGCTGTCGGAGGCCAGCAACACCCCGGTGATGCTCGACCTGCGGCTGCGCTCCTGCCACCTGCACGGCGCGTTCACCGCCAAGGACAACCGGCGGCCGCCGATGACCGTCAAGGACGCGATCGAGAACCCGGCCCGCGACGTCAGCCGGGTCGTGCTGCCGCCGGCGAGCTTCCAGCACGAGCAGGAGAAGGTCAACGACCGTTGGCCGGCCGCCGTCCGCTTCATCAAGGAGCGGGGCCTGAACGAGGTCATCAACGACGGCGCCAGCGACATCGGGATCATCACCCAGGGCGGGCTGTACAACACGCTCAACCGCTCGATGGAGCTGCTCGGCTGCTCCGACCCGTTCGGCAACACCCAGGTGCCGCTCTACGTCATGAACGTGACGTACCCGGTGGTCGACGACGAGATCGTCGCGTTCTGCTCCGGCAAGCGCGCGGTGCTGCTGCTGGAGGAGGGCCAGCCCGACTACCTGGAGCAGAACCTCAACGCGATCCTGCGCCGCGCCGGGGTCGACACCGCGCTGCACGGCAAGGACCTGCTGCCGGTCGCCGGCGAGTACACGTCGGCGGCGATGACGAAGGGGATCGCCGCGTTCCTCCAGCGCTACCAGCCCGACCTGGTCGTCCACGAGCCCGCCCTGCTGCTGGACCGCGACGACCCGGCCAGCCCGTTCGCGTCGCCGGTCGATCCGGCGGCCATCCTCCCCCGGCCCCCGGGCCTCTGCACCGGCTGCCCCGAGCGCCCGATCTTCAGCGGCATGAAGCTCGCCGAGCGCGAGACCGGCCAGCACCACGTCAGCGCCGACATCGGCTGCCACCTGTTCGCGATCAACGCGCCCTTCGACCTCGGCGCGACGACGATGGGCTACGGCCTCGGCTCGGCCGGCGCCTCCGCGCTCAACGCGTCGGGCGCCGACCGCTCGACCGTCGCGATCATGGGCGACGGCGGCTTCTGGCACAACGGCCTGACCAGCGGCGTCGGCAACGCGGTCTTCAACAAGAACGACCAGGTGCTGGTCGTGGTCGACAACGACTACAGCGCCGCCACCGGCGGCCAGGACGTGCTCTCCTCGCACGCCGACACGCCGCTGCGCTCGACCCAGCACCCGATCGAGAAGGCCGTTCGCGGGATCGGCGTCGAGTGGGCGAAGACGATCGACAACACCTTCGACGTCACCCAGGTCCGCGACACGTTCGTCGAGGCGTTCGAGGCCAAGGACGCCGGCCCGAAGGTGCTCGTGATGCAGAGCGAGTGCCAGCTGAACCGTCAGCGGCGCGTGAAGCCCGAGATGCGCAAGGCGCTGAAGGACGGCAAGCGGGTCGTGCGCGAGCGCTTCGGCGTCGACGCCGAGACCTGCACCGGCGATCACGCCTGCATCCGGATCTCCGGCTGCCCGTCGCTGACGATCGCGTCGAACCCCGACCCGATGCGGACCGACCCGGTCGCGAAGGTGCTCGACAGCTGCGTCGGCTGCGGCGTCTGCGGCAACAACGCCCACGCGGCCGTCCTCTGCCCGTCGTTCTACCGGACCGACGTCGTGCACAACCCGACAGCGCGCGACAAGGTCCTGGTGCGGATCCGCTCGTGGTGGATGCGCGCCCTCTCCCGCGGGCTGGAGCGCCGCGCCGCGCGATTCGAGGTCGCCGCCTGATGTCGAGCTGGTCGGAAGGGCGGCGTCCGCTGACGCTCGCGATCCTCGCCCTCGGCGGCGAGGGCGGCGGCGTGCTGGCGGACTGGGTCGTCGCGGTCGCCGAGCAGGGCGGCTGGTACGCCCAGAACACCTCGGTCGCCGGCGTCGCGCAGCGCACCGGGGCCACCGTCTACTACGTCGAGCTGTTCCCGCCGGCCGAGGGCGACGCCGCGACCGGCGGCGTCCGCCGCGAGCCGGTGATGAGCATCTTCCCCACCCCCGGCGAGGTCGACGTGGTCGTCGCGTCGGAGCTGATGGAGAGCGGCCGCGCGATCCAGCGCGGGTTCTCGACCGCCGACCGGACCACGCTGATCACCTCGACCAGCCGCGTCTACTCGATCGACGAGAAGATGGCGATGGGCGACGGCCGGGTCGACGACGCAGAGTTGCTGGCCGCCGCCGGCCGCGCGTCGAAGCGGCTGGTGGCCGCGGACTTCATGCAGATGGCCGAGGACGCGGGCAGCGTGATCAGCGCCTCGCTCTTCGGCGCCGTCGCCGGCTGCGGCGCGCTGCCGTTCACGCGCGAGGCGTTCGAGGCGCCGATCCGCGCCTTCGGCAAGGGCGTCGAGTCCTCGCTGGCCGCCTTCGCCGCCGGCTACGACGCGGCCACCGAGCCCCCCGCCGCACCCGCGCCCGCCCCGGTCGAGCTGCCGATGAGCAGCTGGTCGGGGGCGTCCGACGCGGGACCGGCGCGGCCCTCGCGGGCCGTCGAGGCGCGCAAGGGGCATCGCGAGGAGGAGCGGCGGCGGATTGCCGCAGAGGACCCGGGGTCGCTCGTCGGACCTGGCCTGCGACCGCTGGCCGAGCAGGTTCGCGAGCTGCCCGAGGCGGCCCGCTCGATGACGCTGCACGGCCTGGTGCGGACCGCCGTCTACCAGGACGCCTCGTACGCCGAGCGCTACCTGGAGCGGGTGCGGCGATTCGCCGCGGTCGACCCCGACCGCGAGGGCGAGGCCCGGCTGACCTGCGAGGCGGCCCGCCACGTCGCGCTCTGGATGTGCTTCCAGGACATCATCCAGGTCGCCCAGCAGAAGACCCGCCGGGCGCGGATGGACCGGATCCGCCAGGAGGCCAAGGCCAAGCCGGACCAGCTGCTCCAGGTGCGCGAGTACCTGCACCCGCAGTTCGACGAGCTGACCGACTCGATGCCCGCGGGGATGGCCAAGCGGCTGCGGCGGTCGCGGATCGTGCGCCGGACCGTCCAGGCGGCCACCCGCCAGGGCATGATCCTGAACACCACGTCGATCCTCGGCTACACGCAGCTGTCGCTGCTGGCCCGGATGCGGCCGCTGCGCCCGCGGACGCTGCGCTTCGTGCGCGAGCAGGAGGCGATCGACCGCTGGATCGAGCGGGCGCTGGGCGTCGCGCCGGCCGACGGCGAGCTGGCGCGCGAGATCGTCGAGTGCCAGCGGGTGCTGAAGGGCTACGGCGCGACCTACGAGCACGGCAGCGAGAGCTTCGCCCGGCTGATGGACGCCGCCGACGAGCTGGCCGGCCAGGACGGCGCCGCCGAGCGGCTGGCCGCGCTGCGCGACGCGGCGCTGGCCGACGAGCACGGCCACGAGCTGGAGGCGAAGCTGCCGAAGGCGCCGGCGCACTGAGCGCCGGCGGCGTGCCGGGCCGCCGTGGCCGGGCACGCTCCCGCAGGTTCAGCCGCGTCCGCGCCGCAGCCGCGACCGCAGCCGCTCGCGGGCGGTCGGGGCCAGCAGCGCCCGGGCCACGATCCGGCCCGAGGCGGCGTTCAGGCCCGGGCCGGGATAGGTGCTCGCCCCGCACTGGTACAGGCCCGCCACGGGCGTGGCGTGCGAGCCGAAGCTCGGCAGCGGTCGCCACAGGTAGGACTGGTCGAGGTCGGTCGC
This sequence comes from Patulibacter medicamentivorans, assembly GCF_000240225.1. Lineage (GTDB taxonomy): Bacteria > Actinomycetota > Thermoleophilia > Solirubrobacterales > Solirubrobacteraceae > Patulibacter > Patulibacter medicamentivorans. The sequence continues at coordinate 9,123 of NZ_AGUD01000004.1, read as the reverse complement.
GCCGGCGTAGATGTCGCCGCGGACCAGGTTCGGGTTGCGGCGCTCCAGCTCGCGCGGGCTGAGGATCGCCCGGCCGACGATCGACTCCTGGAGCCCCTCGACGTGGACGCCCAGCCGCTCGACGATCCGGTCGGCGTAGGCCGCCTCCAGCTCCGGCGTCCAGCTGCCCTCACCGACGTCGATCGTGCCGGCGGCGTCGCCGGTCGGCCGGTAGGGCACCTCCTGCAGCTGGATCCAGATGATCGCCCCGCCGGCGGGCGCGCGGCTGGGGTCGATCACCGTCGGCTGGCCGCAGACGATCGTCGGCTCGGCCGGCAGCAGCCCGAGCGCCGCGTCGACGCAGGCGCGGGTGACCCCGTCGACGCCCGACGTCAGGTGGATCAGCGGCGCCCGCGCCAGGCGGGCGTCGCCGCGCCAGCGGGGCGGAGCGTCGAGGGCCAGGTGGATCTGGGTGCCGGCGCGGCGGCCGTAGCGGAAGCGGGCCGCCTCGTCGGTCGCCTGCCGCGGCGCGCTGCCCGCCGCCAGCAGCGAGCCGTAGAGCTGGGTCGGGGTGACGTTGGCGATCACGGCCCGGCGGGCGGCGATCTCCTCGCCGCCGGCGCGGACGGCGACCGCGCGACCCCCGCGGACGACGATCTCCTCGACCGCGGTGCCGGTGCGGACGGTGCCGCCGTGGGCCGCGATCAGCCCGACGAACGCGTCGACGAACCCGACCGAGCCGCCACGGACGACCGGCAAGCCGCCGGCGTGGAGGCCGCCGGCCAGGGCCAGCAGCGAGAACGCGCCGCCGGCGTCGTCCGGCGTCAGGCCGGTGTGCAGCCCCCACGGCGCCAGCAGGTCGCCGACCGCGCGGCCCTCGAAGGTCGACTCCAGCCACGCGCGCGAGCTGGCGGCGACCCGCGACCCGAGCGCCGCGAACGCCCGGCCGCCCATCGCCCGCCGCAGGCCGGCCGCCTGGCGCAGCGCGCCGAGGCCGTGCAGCTCGACGCCGAGCAGGCCGCCGATCGACTCGATGTGCCGGCCCAGGTCGGCCAGCTCCGCCAGGTACGCGGCGCCGTCGCGGTCGCCGAAGCCGGCCGCGGTCCGCTCCGGGTCGCGGTGGCCGACCACGGCGCTGCCGTCGGGCAGCACGCTGGCGGTGACCGCGTCGTCGGCGTTGACGTAGTCGAGTCCGTGGGCCCGCAGCTCGTCCCCCAGCTCGGCCCACGCCTGCGACCCCTGGAACAGCGGGTGCCAGCTGGAGAACGTGTCGTGGCGGTAGCCGGGGACGGTCAGCTCCTCGGTGGCGACCGCGCCGCCGGCGCGGTCGGCCTGCTCCAGGACCTCGACCGACCAGCCCGCGCGCGCCAGGTAGGCGGCGGCGACGAGCCCGTTGTGGCCGCTGCCGACGACGACGGCGTCGACCTCACGCGCCATGGTCGCTGGCCTCCCGCGCCCGGCGCCCGACGGCCAGCGCGCTGCTCGAGTCCAGCCGGCCGCGGATCAGGTGGACCTCGGTCTGGAAGGCGTGGAAGGTGCGGGCCCAGCTGTCTGGCCGCTCGTCGCGCGTGCGCCAGACGGTGAGGGTGATCACCGACCCGCCGTCGTCGTGGCCGAGCTCGGCGCGATCGACGACCCGCGCCTCGACCACCCGCCGCAGCGCGTCCGGGTCCGGGCCGACCGCGTAGTCGACCAGCCGCAGCTCGGGGTGGCCGGTGACGCGGACGTACAGGTCGCTGCCGTCCCACAGCGACGTGCCGCGGTAGACGTCCCCCTCGACGTGCTCGCGATCCCAGCTGCCGAGCGCCCAGTGGGTCTGGAGCCGGCCGGAGGCCATGAACGCGAAGGCGTCGTCCGGCGACGCGTCGACGGCGATGCTGGCGGTGTGGGCGTGGGGATCGTTCGGGGGCACGTTCGGCTCCGGGTCGGGGTCTCGGGTCGTCAGCGGATTGGCGTCGAGGGGCCGGACGGCCCGGCGTCACCCTCGATCGGCCCCAGCTCGGCCCGCAGCAGCTCCATCGCGGTCGACGCGCGCGGGTAGCCGACGTAGCCGGCCAGCAGCACGATCGCCGCCTCCAGGTCCTCGGGCGCCAGGCCGTTCTCGCCCGCCCACCGCAGGTGGCCGCGCAGCCGCCCTTCGACCCCGCCCTGGGTGACCAGGCTGGAGATCACGACCAGGCTGCGCTCGCGCATCGTCAGCCCGTCGCCGCTCCAGGCGCCGCCGCTGGCGTGCTGGGCCTCCTCGGCCATCCGCGCGCCGAGCATCCGCGCCATGTGGTCGTGGACCTCGTCCTCGGGGACGCCGAACTGGCGGGCGTACATGGCGATCCCGCGGGCGCGGCGATCGGGGGTCGGCTCGATCATGGGTCTCCGGGGAACGGGCGGCGACGACGCGCGCTCAGCGCATCAGCAGGCCGCCGTTGAGGTCGAGGGTGGCGCCGGTGACGAAGCCGGCCTCGTCGGAGGCCAGGTAGGCGACCGCGGCGGCGACCTCCTCCGGGCGCCCCAGCCGGCCGACCGGGATCGAGGCGGCGATCACCGCCTGCCGCTCGGGGCCGAGCGCGTCCATCACCGGGCCGGCGATCGCGGCCGGCGCGACCGCGTTGACGGTCACGCCGTGGGGCGCCAGCTCGGCGGCGACGACCTTGGTCAGGACGCCGATCCCCGCCTTCGACGCCGCATAGTGCGCGCCGCCATTGACGCCGCCCTGCTGGCCCGCGATCGACGAGACGTTGACGATCCGGCCGCGGCCCCGGTCGCGCATGTGCGGCGCCGCGGCCCGGCAGCCGGCGAAGACCCCGCCCAGGTTGACGCCCAGGACGTCGTCCCACTCCTCGCGCTCGATCTCCCAGAGCGAGCGCGCGACCGAGCGGGCCGCGTTGTTGACCAGCACGTCGAGCGCCCCGTGCTCGGCGACGGTCGCGTCGACCAGCGACCGCACCGCGTCCCAGTCGCGGACGTCGAGGACCGCCGCGCTGCCGCCGATCTCGTCGGCGACGGCCCGCGCTCGCTGCCCGGCCAGGTCGGCGACGACGACGTGGTCGCCGCGCCGCGCCAGCTCGCGGGCGATCGCCTCGCCGGTGCCCCGGGCGGCTCCGGTCACGATCGCCACCCGCCGGCTGCCGGCGGGCGCCGACGGGCCGTCGGGGCGGTCGCTCATCGGGCCACGGCCCCGTCGGCGGCGAAGAAGTCGGAGGAGCGGCGCAGGTGGCGCCGCATCGCGTGGGCGGCGGCCGCGGGGTCGCGCCGGTCGACCGCGTCGACGACTCCGTCGAGTGCGACCACGACGTCGGCCGGCCCGAGCGCCGAGGTCGCCCGGCCGAGCCCCCGCATCGCCTTGACCGTCTCGCGCGTGGCGCGGACGAGGAAGGCGTCGTGGGTGCACTCGGCCAGCAGCCGGTGGAAGCGCAGGTCCAGGTCGAACGCCTCCTCGACGCTCTCCGGCAGCCCGTCCGGCGCCGGCAGCGCCGAGGCCAGGCTGCCCAGCTCGTGCGCGGTCCGGCGGCTGGCGGCGAAGCGCGCCGTCAGCACCTCCTGCGAGCGGCGCAGCTCCAGCAGCGTGGCGTAGTCGGTCGGCGGCCCGGCGCCGCGGGCGGCGGCCCGCTGGTGGCGCTCGCGCGCGACGGCGATCGCGTCGCCGGTCACGCGGTAGCCCCCGTGGCGGCCGCGGGTGACCGAGAGCGCGCCGTCGTCGCGAAGCGCGCGAAGAGCGATCTGGGCGGTCGGGGCGGAGACGCCGAACTGCTCGGCGATCACGTCGACGCGGGGCAGCGCGTCGCCGGCGGCGAGCGTGCCGTCGAGGACCAGCTCCTCCAGGCATGCCCGGAGCTGCTGCGGTGCGGAGAGGACCGGATGCTCGAACAGCACGCTGGCCATACTCTGCATGACAGCGCGCCATAGTGTCAAACAACAAATATCTTGCGTTGACGAACGCTCGACGGCTGTGGTCCGATGGCGTGCATGGCAGGACTCTCTACCGCCGAGCATCAGCGTCGCGTCGGGTTGCTGCACCAGCTCCTGGACGACGAGGGCCTCGACGCCCTGGTGCTCGCGGCCAACGACTACCGCGGCCACAAGGGCACGCTGCGCTGGGTCGGCGACTACAACCTCGCCCACCGCTACGGCTACGCCGTCATCGCCCCCGGGTGCGACCCCGTGCTCGTCCTCCCGGTCAACCTGACGATGAACCCGCGCGGCCGCGGCGACGTCGCCGTCCGCTACGCCCGGCGGGTCGCCGACGGGCTGCTGGAGGAGCTGGGCCGCGGCCCCGCCCCGCGCCGGATCGGCGTCGTCGGCCTCGGCCAGGTGATGAAGATCGAGGACTACCTGGCGATCGCCGCCGCCCACCCCGACGCCGAGATCGTCGACGCCGGCCCCGCCTTCGAGCGCGTCCGCGCGATCAAGTCCGACGAGGAGCGGGCCGGCGTGGTCGAGTCGACGAGGATCGCCGAGCGGTGCTTCGCACGGCTGCTCGAGGTCGCCGGCCCCGGCGTCAGCGAGCGGACGATCGGGGCCGAGGTCGCCCGGGTCGCGCTGGCCGAGGGCGGCGAGGACCTGCTGTTCCTGACGATGTACGGCCGCGACCGCGGCGACGGCACCGTCGAGGGCCACTTCGGGCAGGCGGTCGACCGGCTCCTGGCGCCCGGCGACCTGCAGATCTTCTCGTTCGAGATCGTCGGTCCGCTCGGCTACTGGATGGAGCTGTCGCGGATGGTGACGATCGGCCCGCCGAGCGAGCTGCAGCAGCGGATGAACGCCGCCGTCGTCGCCGGGATGGACGCCGGCACGGTCGCGCTGCGGCCCGGCGCCGACCCCCCCGCCGCCCAGCGCGCGATCGAGGCCGCCGTCGCCGAGCACGGCGCGCGCTGCGCCTACTGGTCCGGCCACGGCCTGGGCCAGGACGTGCTGGAGGAGCCGTGGATCGGCCTCGACGTCGTCGAGGACCGGGCCACCGGCGCCATGACCATCGCCGAGGGGATGACCCTCGCCCTGCACCCGTACGTGGTCGACGCGGAGGACCGGGCCGTCGGCTACATGGCCGATTCGCTGGTCGTCGGCGCCGACGCCACGACCGCGGTGTCCTCGCTCTCCCGCGACATCTGGAGCGTCGCATGACGACCCCCGATCCGATCCTCGCCTCGGTCCTGCAGCGACGGGTCCAGGCGATCTCCCACGAGATGGCGACCGTGCTGATGCGGTCCTCCCGCTCGCCGATCTTCAACGAGATCGGCGACCTGGTGACCGTCGTCTTCGATCGCGACGGGCGCACCCTGGCCCAGACCGAGTACGCGTCGATCATCGCCAACGGCGCCCAGCCGCCGCTGCAGCGGATCATCGAGTACTTCGCCGGCGACGTCCACGACGGCGACGTGATCCTCCACAACGACGTCTACAGCGGCGGCAACCAGAACGCCGACGTCGGCGTCTTCGTGCCGATCTTCTGGCGCGACCAGCTCGTCGCGTGGACGGCGAGCAAGGGCCACGTCGCCGACATCGGCGGGATGACGGCCGGCGGCTACGACCCGCGGGCCCGCGACGTCTGGCAGGAGGCCTTCCGGATCCCGCCGCTGAAGCTGCACGACCGCGGCGAGCTGCGCCGCGACGTCTGGGATCTGGTGCGGGCGAACATCCGGCTCGACATCGTCGCCGAGGACATCAAGGCGATGATCGGGGCCTGCACGATCGGCCGGCGGCGGATCGTCGACCTGCTCGACCGCTACGGCGCCGAGACCTTCGACGCCCACATGGACTACGTGATCGAGGCGTCCGAGCGCCAGGTCCGGGCCGAGATCGAGCGCTGGCCCGACGGCGTCTACCGCGGCGAGAGCTGGATGGTGTCCGACGGGCTCGACCCGACCGCGCGCTACCGCGTGGCGGTCGAGATCACCGTCGCCGGCTCGGACATCACGTTCGACTTCAGCGCGACCGACGACCAGGCCCCCGGCTTCACCAACATGCCCGCCGCGTCGGCGATCGGCGCGATCCGGATCGCGTTCCTGATGCTCGTCACCGCCGGCGGGCTCTCGATCCCGGCCAACCACGGCGTCTTCGCCCCGATCCGGACCGTCTTCCGCAAGGGCTCGCTGATCGACCCGCGGTTCCCGGCCTCGACGATCTTCGGCAACCAGATGTGCGACGAGGTGGTCGAGGCGATCATGCTCGCCCTCTCCGATGCCCTGCCCGACCGGGTCACCGCCGGCTGGAACCAGTTCCTGTGCACGGCGCTGAACGGGGTCGACCCGCGGACGGACGAGCCGTCGGTCTCGCTGACGATCTTCCAGCGCGGCGGCCCGGGCGCGATGCGCGGCGCCGACGGCTACGACGCCCTCGGCTTCAGCGGCACGCCCGGCTCGATGCGCTCGCCCGACATGGAGATGTTCGAGCTGTCGACGCCGCACCTGATGCACTACTACGAGTACCTGCCCGACTCGGCCGGCCACGGCGAGTGGCGCGGCGGCTACGGCACCCGCTCGAGCTGGACCTTCCTCGGCGTCGACGAGGCCGGCACGACGATCGGCGACGACGTCGCCAGCGAGGGCGCCGATCCGCCGCACGGGCTCTTCGGCGGCGGCGAGGGCGGCCTCAACGAGCTGACCCTGCGCTTCCCCGACGGGACGACCAAGGCGTGGGGGTCGAAGGAGATCGTCGAGGGGATCCCGGCCGGCACCGTCTGCGTCTCGCGCAACGGCGGTGGCGGCGGCTACGGCGACGCTCGCCAGCGCCCGCCCGAGCTGGTGCTGGCCGAGGTCCGCGACGGCCTGCTGAGCGCCGAGGCGGCCCGCCGCGACTACGGCGTGGCGATCGCCGCGGACGGCCGCACGATCGACGAGCAGACGACCCGCCGCCTGCGGCAGGAGGAGCGCGCATGAGCTACCGGATCGGGATCGACGTCGGAGGCACGTTCACCGACTTCCTGCTGCTGGGCGAGGGCACCCGGCTGGTCCACAAGACCAGCTCGACCCCCGACGACCCCTCGCGCGGGTTCGTGACCGGCCTGGCCGAGATCGCCGAGCAGCTGGGCCTGGACCTGGAGGCGTTCGTCGCCCGCCTGGACCTGATCGTCCACGGCACGACGGTCACCACCAACGCGGTCCTGACCCACCGCGGCGCACGCACCGGCCTGCTGGTGACCGAGGGCTTCCGCGACGTGCTGGCGCTGCGCGACGGCACCCGCGAGGAGCCCTACGACAACCGGCTCCAGCCGCCGACCCCGCTGGTGCCGCGCTACCTGCGGCTGCCGGTCGGCCAGCGCACCGACCACGCCGGCCGCGAGCTGGCGCCGCTGGTCGAGGACGACGTGGCGACCGCGGCCGCGACCTTCCGCGAGGAGGGCGTCGAGGCGGTGGCGATCTCGTTCATGCACTCCCCCGCCGACCCGGCCCACGAGCGGCGGACCCGCGACCTGCTGCGCGAGCTGCTGCCCGACGCCTACGTGACCGCGTCGAGCGACCTGCTGCCCCAGGTCCGCTACTACGACCGCACCAGCACGACGGTGCTGAACGCCTACGTCGGGCCGATCATCTCGCGCTACCTCGACGCGCTGACCGGCCGCCTGGCCGAGCTGCGGTTCGGCGGCACGCTGCTGATCATGCAGTCCAACGGCGGCGTCGCGACCCCGGCCGAGATCAGCGAGCGGGCGGCGCTGTCGCTGCTCTCCGGTCCTGCCTCCGGCCCGACCGCCGGCCTCTGGCAGCTGGCTCCGCACGGGCTGCGCGAGTGCATCACCGTCGACATGGGCGGGACCAGCTTCGACGCCGCGCTGGTCAAGGACGGGGAGCCGCTGCTGATGAACGACGGCACCGTCGACCGCTGGCGGCTGGCGCTGCCGACGATCGACATCCACACGATCGGCGCCGGCGGCGGCTCGATCGCCTGGCTCGACGAGGGCGGGCTGCTGCACGTCGGGCCGCAGAGCGCCGGGGCCCAGCCGGGACCGGCCTGCTACGGCCGCGGCGGCAGCGCGCCGACCGTCACCGACGCCGACCTGGTGCTCGGCTTCCTCGGCGAGTCGTCGTTCCGCCACGGCGGGATGACGCTCGACCGCCAGGCCGCGGTCGACGCCTTCGCGCCGCTGGCCGAGCGGTTGGGGCTGAGCGTCGAGCAGGCCGCGGCCGGCGTCTACGACCTGGTCAACGTGACGATGGCGACCGGCGTCCGCGACATCAGCGTCCGCCGCGGGCTCGACCCCCGCGACTTCCCGCTGGTGGTCGCCGGCGGCGCCGGCCCGCTGCACGCCGCCGCGATCGCCCGCGAGCTGGAGATCCCGGCGCTGCTGGTCCCTCGCGAGTCGTCGATCTTCTGCGCCGCCGGGATGCTGATGTCGGACTTCAAGCATGACGGCGTGCGCGCGTACAAGACGCCGCTGGCGATGGCCGACGAGTCCCGGATCGCGGCGCTGATCGACGAGATGGAGCGCGCGGGCCGCGACACGCTGGCCCGCGAGGGCGTGCCGGCCGACCGCGCCGAGGTGCGGGGAGCGCTCGACCTGCGCTACGTCGGGCAGTGGCACGAGCTGACCGTCCCGATCGACCTGCCGGTCGATCGCCAGGCGGTCGCCGCCGCGTTCCACGAGGAGCACGACGCGCTCTTCGGCCACAGCTCGCCCGAGCAGCCGGTCGAGCTGCTGGCCGTCCGCCTGGTCGCGATCGGCCGGACCGAGAAGCCCGGCCTGACCGAGGCCGGCCCGGACACCGGCAGCGTCGAGGCGGCGCTGCTCGACACGCGGCCGGTCTGGTCGGCGGCGGCGCGTGCGCTGGTCCCGACTCCGGTCCACGACGGCGCCGCGCTGCCCTCGGGCGCGCGGCTGACTGGCCCGGCGATCGTCGAGCTGCCGAGCACCACGATCGTCGTCCCCGACGGGTTCGTGCTCGACGTCGACGCCTATGGCGCGTTCGCGGTCCACGAGGGCGAGCGGGGCGCGGCGTTCGCGGCCGGCCTCCACGGCGTCGGGGCCGCGGCATGAGCGCGGCGCCGGTCTGCGGGGTGCTCGGGGTCGGCGCGCTCGGCGGCGCGATCGCCGAGCGGCTGGCCGCCGCGGGCCTGACCGTTCACGCCCACGACCGCTCGCCGGAGCGGGTCGCGGCGCTGGCCGGCGACGTCCGCGCTTGCGCGACCCCGCGCGAGCTGGCCGCCGCCTGCGACGTG
>NZ_AGUD01000005.1 GCF_000240225.1 Patulibacter medicamentivorans | reverse complement strand
CGGGCTCGCGCGACGGCGGGCGCGGGCGCGCCGGCGACTGACGGACGGTCGTGGACCGGCGCGGGGCCCGGCGGCCCCGCGACCGGCGCCCGGGGCGGGCCTCAGCCGTCCCAGCCGAAGTCGTCCGCCGTCTGCGGCCCGACGCAGGCGACGGCCGCCTGGGACGGGTCGACGCTGCGGGCGATCTCGCGCACGTCGTCGAGCGTGACCGCGTCGAGCGCGGCGATCGCGCGATCGGGATCGAGGTCCTCGCCGTGGACGATCGCCTGGGTGGCCGCGTGGCGGGCGACCGCGCCGCTGTTCTCGAAGGCGAGCACCAGCCGGCCGGCGGCGTAGGCGCGGGCGCGGGCGACCTCGTCCTCGGTCGGCCCGTCGGCGTGCAGCTCGGCGACGATCTCGCGCATCCGCCCGTAGGCCTCGAGGCACTTCTCGGAGTCGAGGCCGGCCGACAGCTGCAGCTGGGTCGTGTCGCCGAGCGACCAGGCCGAGGCCGAGACCGAGTAGGCCAGGCCGCGCTGCTCGCGGATCTCGTCGAACAGCCGCGAGCCCATCGAGCCGCCGAGCAGGGTGCTGTAGATCGTCAGCGCGGCCCGCGTGGCGGGGTCGGCGGCGTCGAGGTCGGGCCGGTAGGTGAAGCGCAGGTGCGACTGGTTGGTGTCGCGCTCGCGGACGACGACGTCGGTGCGCGGGGCCGGGACCTCGTCGACCGGGCCGGGGGCGCCGATGTCGGGGAAGCGCGAGAACAGCTCGTGGAGCCGCTCGTCGTCGGGCAGCTGGCCGACGTCGCCGACCAGGAACGCCCCGCCGGTCCGGCCCGACCAGCGGCGGTCGCGGAAGGCCACGACCTGGTCGCGGCTGAACGTGCGCAGGTGCTCCTCCGGGCCGAGCACCGGGCGGCCCAGCGGGTGGTCGCCGAAGGTCGCCTCGTCGATCAGCATCTCGGCCAGCGCCGCCGGCTGGTCGTTGTAGCGGGCGATCTCCTGGATCACCACGCCGCGCTCCTTGTCGAGCTCGCCGGCGTCGATCTGCGGCCGGCCGGCGAAGTCGGTCAGCAGGTCGAGGGCCGCGTCGGCGGACTCGGCCCGGACCGTGATGTGGAAGGCGACCATCGAGTGCGAGGTGTAGGCGTTGAGCACGCCGCCCATCCGCTCGGCGGTCTCGTTGACCTTGCGGTAGTCGTCGTAGGTCTCGCCGCCCTTGAACACCAGGTGCTCCAGGAAGTGGGCGATGCCGTTCTCCTCGGGGCGCTCGGTCCGGGCCCCGGCGTGGAACGCGACCAGCGCGGTCAGCGTGCGGGTTCCGGGGAGGGCGATCCGGTGGACGGGCAGGCCGTTGGGCGCGACGGTGGAGATGATCTGCGGCATCACCAACGACGGTATCGCCTCGCCGCGACCGGCCCCAGCCCTGGCGGCCGTCGCAGTCGTGGGTCACTGGTACGATTTGAATCAGAATGTCTCGCGATCTCGATCCGGCGCCGTCCGTCCCGCAGAGCGACGGCCCGGCCCCGCCCGCGACGGTGGCCGAGCCGTCGGAGCGCCCCGACGGGGGCCCCGAGGGCGCGGCGCGACTGGCGCCACCACCACGCGTCGTCCCCGCCGGCCAGCGGGGGCCGCTCGGGCCCGACGCGATCGTCTGGCGCCAGACGCAGGAGTGGCGGATGCTCGCCGGGGCCGGGACGGCGCTGCTGCTGCAGGTCGCCCACCCGGCGGTCGGCGCCGCGGTCGGCGAGTTCTCGACCTACCGCGAGCGGCCCTGGCACCGGCTCCACAAGACGATGGAGCTGGTCTTCGGCGGGATCGTCTTCGACATCGGCGGGCGCCACGAGCAGGGCTACCGGATCCACGCGCTCCACAACAAGCTCGAGGGCGTCGACATGCGCGGCCGGCGGTACCACGCGCAGGAGCCCGACGGCTTCTTCTGGGTGCTGGCGACGCTGATCCAGGTCGGGGTCGAGATGTCCGAGCTGGTCGGTCCGCCGGTGCGCCCGCACGAGCGCCCGCGGCTCTACGCCGAGTGGCTCGAGGTCGGGCGGATCCTGGGCCTGCAGGACCACCAGATGCCCGCCGACCTGCCGGCGTTCCAGCGCTACTGGGCCGAGATGCTGCACGACGGCCTCGACCGCAACCGGACGGTCGACGAGGTGCTGGCCACGGTCGCGCGCCCGGCGGCGCCCCCGGGGCTGCCGGTGCCGGAGCCGCTCTGGCGCCTGACCGCCGGCGCCGTCGGCGGGCGGGCGCTCGGGACCCTGACCCTCGGGCTGCTGCCGCCCGAGCTGCGGCGCCGCTGGCAGCTGCCGTGGTCGCGGGCGCGCGAGCTGGAGCTGCAGGCCCTCGGCCGCTCGATCCGGACCCTCTTCCCGCTGCTGCCGCGGCGGGCCAGGGTCCATCACTGGGCCGCGCCGGCGGTGCTCGGCCGCGGCCGCTAGCCCGAGATCGGCAGCGTGAAGCGGACGACGGTGCCGTGCGCTTCGCCGGCGCCGTCCGCCAGCCAGATCCGGCCCCCGTGGGCCTCGACGATCGCCCGCGCGATCGCCAGCCCCAGGCCGCTGCCGCTGCGGGTCCGCGCCGCCTCGCTGCCGCCGCGGTAGAACGGCTCGAAGACGCGCGGGCGGTCGGCGACCGCGATCCCCTCGCCGCTGTCGCGGACCTCGATCTCGACCGCGTCGGCGTCGGCGCCGGACCCGCGGCCGGCGAGCACCACCACGCTGCCGTCGGCCGGCGTGTGGCGGATCGCGTTCTGCAGCAGGTTCAGCAGCACCCGCTGCAGCTTCTCCGGGTTGGCCCGCGCCAGCGCCAGCTCGGCCGGGACCCGGTCGATCACCTCGACGCCCTTCGCCCGCGCCTCGGGACGCATCGCGGCGACGGTCTCCTCGACCAGCTCGGCCAGGCGGACCTGCTCCATCGACCATTCGATCACGCCGGCATCGAGCCGCGAGAGCTCGAAGAGGTCGTCGATCAGCGCGCCGAGCGTGTCGACGTGGGTCCGCATCGTCCGCAGGTACTCGCGGGCGGTGGCCGGGTCGAGCAGGTCGTCCTCGATCGCCTCGACGATCAGGCGCAGCGCGGTCAACGGGGTCCGCAGGTCGTGGCTGACGGCGGCGACCACGTCGCGGCGGGCCTGCTCGCTGGCGTCCCGCGCCGCCTCGCCCGTCGCCAGCGCGACGATCATCCCGTTGCCGGCGTCGGCGAGCGCGGCCAGCTCATCGGCGGCGCCGGTCCGCAGGCGCACGTCGCGATCGCCGGCGCGGACCCGCTCGAGCCCGCGGCGCAGGGCCGCGACGTCCTCGCGGGTCCCGCGCAGCAGCACGGCGACGGCCCGGAAGCCGACCACCGCGGCGAGGCCGACGGCGGCGATCGCGATCGTGGCGTCGTGCTCGCTGAGGAACATCGCGCGGACGGCGATCAGGAGCGCGAGCACCACCAGGCCGAGCGCGAGGCCCAGGCCCAGCGCCAGCCGTCGCGACAGCGACCGCGAGCGCGATCGGCGCAGGTCGGCCGCGTGGGCCGCGATCAGCGCCCCGGCGCCGAGCGGCGCCAGCATCGCGACGGTCAGCGCGGCGGCGCGGCCGTCGAGCGCGATCGCCACGACCGCGGCCACGGCCACCAGCGCGCCGGCCAGCCAGCCGAGCGACGTGGCGGCCATCCGCCGCCGGTCGCCGGTGGTCGTCCGGTCGCTCACGGCTGGAACCGGTAGCCGATGCCCCAGACCGTCTGGACCCAGCGCGGGTGGGTCGGGTCGGGCTCGATCTTGGCCCGCAGCCGGCGCACGTGGACGGTCACCGTCGAGGTGTCGGTGTAGAAGCCGTAGCCCCAGACCGACTCCATCAGCTGGTCGCGCGAGAACGCCTGCCCGGGATGGCGGGCGAGGAACAGCAGCAGGTCGAGCTCGCGCTGGGTGACGGGGACCTCGACGCCGTCCAGCAGCACGCGGCGGGCGGCGCCGTCGATCGTCAGCGGGCCGTGGACCAGCGGCGGTGCCGCCGACTGGCTCGGGTCGCGGCGGCGCAGGACGGCCTCGACCCGCGCCACCAGCTCGCCGGGCGAGAACGGCTTGACGACGTAGTCGTCGGCGCCCAGCCGCAGCCCGGAGATCCGGTCGGACTCCTCGCCGCGCGCGGTCAGCAGGATCACCGCCGGCGGGTCCGGCCGCCGCTCGGCCACCCGCCGCAGGACGTCGAGACCGCCGATCCCGGGCAGCATCACGTCGAGCACGATCAGGTCGGGCGGCTCCTCGGCGGCGAGCGCCAGCGCCGTCTCGCCGTCGCCGGCGGTGCGGGTCCGGTAGCCGGAGCGCGTCAGGTAGCGGGCCACCAGGTCGGCGACCGTCGGCTCGTCGTCGACGACCAGGATCCGCGCCCGATCGGCGGCCTGCGCGGGGAGCGCGTCGGACCGGTCCACCGCCGGATCATCCCAGCCGGTGCGCGCGTCGGACAGGGGCGAGGCGGCCATCCACCCACCGTAGGCCGGGGCGCCGCCGCCCGCCATTACCGGGCGATGAACGGCGGGCACCAGCCCGCCACGACGGCGCGCCGAGCGGCGGCCGGAGCGCGTTCACCATCGCGCAAGATCCGGGTGGGACGCTTGTGCCGTGCTGCTGGTCCTCTTCGGCTTCCTCGCTGGCGCCGCCACCGCGGTCTCGCCCTGCGTGCTGCCGGTGCTGCCGATCGTGCTGGCCGGCGGCGCGACCGGCGGACGGCGGCGGCCGCTGGGGATCGTCGTCGGGCTGACGGTCGCGTTCACGTTCGCGACCGTTTCGCTGGTCTACGTGATCAGCGCCCTCGGGCTGCCCGACGAGCTGCTGCGGACGCTCGCGATCGTGGTCCTGATCGGCTTCGGGGTCACGCTCGCGGTGCCGGCGCTGGCGGCACGGCTGGAGGGCTGGATCAGCCGCCTGACCGGGGGCGCGCGACGGCGCGAGGCCGACGGGTTCTGGTCGGGGACGCTGCTCGGCGCCGGGCTCGGGATCGTCTACGCGCCCTGCGCGGGGCCGATCCTGGCGGCGGTGATCACGACCTCGGCGTCGCAGCCGTTCAGCGCCGGGCGGCTGGTGGTGGCGCTGGCCTACGGGGCCGGGACCGGCGTCGTGCTCTACGCGCTGATGCTCGGCGGCCGTCGCCTGACCCGCCGGCTCTCGCGTCGCAGCGGCCAGTTCCAGATCGCGATGGGGCTGGTGATGGTGGCGCTCGGGGTGGCGATGGTCGCCGACCTCGACCAGCGCTTCCAGACCGCGATCGCCAGCGACCTGCCGTCGTTCCTCGTCAACCCGACCGAGCGGCTGGAGCGCGCCTCCGCCGTCCGCGACGACCTCCGGGACCTGCGGCGCCCCGGGGCGGGATCCGGCCCGCGGACGCCGATCGGTCCCCAGCGGGTGCTGGCCGGCGAGCGGCTGCCCGACCTCGGGCGCGCCCCCGACTTCGTCGGCAACCAGCGCTGGTTCAACACGGCGGGCGGCCGCCCGCTGACGCTGGCGGGGCTGCGCGGGCGGGTGGTGCTCGTCGACTTCTGGACCTACACCTGCATCAACTGCCTGCGCACGCTGCCCGGCCTCGAGCAGCTGGACGCGCGCTACCGCCGCGCCGGGCTGACGATCGTCGGCGTCCACTCCCCGGAGTTCCCGTTCGAGCGCTCGGCCGGCAACGTGCGGGCCGCGATCGCCCGCACCCGGATCCGCTATCCGGTCGCCCAGGACAACGACCTGGCGACCTGGGACGCCTGGGGCAACCAGTACTGGCCGGCGAGCTACCTGATCGACGCTCGCGGCCACGTCCGCTGGACGCACGCCGGCGAGGGCGCGGAGGAGGCCAAGGAGCGCGCGGTCCGCGAGCTGCTGGCCGAGGCCGGCCGGGCCCGCCCGCGGCCGGTCTCGCGCTTCCACGTGACGACGGCCGCGTCCGGGGTCACGACGCCCGAGACGTACCTGGGGTCGGCGCGGATCCGCAGCGTCGAGCGGCTGACCACGGCCGGCGTCCACGACTACGGCGGCCTGCCTGACGACCTGCCGGCCGACAGCATGGCCCTCGGCGGGCGCTGGCGGCTCTCGGACGAGCGCGCGGAGGCGCTCTCCGGGGCGCGGATCGGCCTGCGGTTCCGCGCGCGGCGGGTCTACCTGGTGCTGAGCAGCAGCCGGCCGGGTGCCCGCGTGCAGGTCCTGCTCGACGGGCGTCCGCTGCGGGCGGGGGCCGGGGCGGACGTCCGCGGCGGCGCGGTCGCGGTCGGACCCCAGCGGCTCTACGACCTGGTCGACCTGCCGGCGGTCGGCGAGCACCGGCTGGAGCTGCGGGTCCCGCCCGGCGTCGCGGGCTACGCGTTCACCTTCGGCTAGCCCGGATCGGGGCCGTGCGCCCGGCGGGCGATCGGCGCAAGCGACGTTGCAGTGCACGTTCGCGTGCAGGAATCGCGGGGTCGCGGTGCCAATCTGCGATCTGGATATGGCCGTCTCGCGCTCCACCACCGACCGCCAGCGCGCAGCCGCTGCCCGCCAGGCAGCTGCCGCCGCTCGCACGACCGGCACCCACCCCGTCGCGGGTGGCGCCCCGACGTCCGCACCGCGGCCGTCGCACCCCAGTGCGGTGATCGAGTTCCGCGGGGTGACGAAGGCGTACGACAACACGACCGCGGGCGTCCACGACGCCACGTTCACCGTCCACCGCGGGGAGTTCCTGTTCCTCGTCGGGCAGACCGGCGCCGGCAAGTCGACGCTGATGAAGCTGCTCCTGAAGGAGATGGAGCCCGACTCCGGCGTGATCCGGGTCGCCGGACGCGACCTCTCGGAGATCACCCACAAGAAGGTGCCGTACTACCGGCGCAACCTCGGCGTGGTCTTCCAGGACTTCAAGCTGCTGCCGAACCGGACGGTCTACGACAAC
Organism: Patulibacter medicamentivorans; assembly: GCF_000240225.1. GTDB lineage: Bacteria > Actinomycetota > Thermoleophilia > Solirubrobacterales > Solirubrobacteraceae > Patulibacter > Patulibacter medicamentivorans. The sequence continues at coordinate 2,909 of NZ_AGUD01000005.1, read as the reverse complement.
GTCGCGTACGCGCTCCAGGTGACGGGCGCCAGCCGCAAGCAGATCCGTCGCCAGGTGCCGGACATCCTGCGCCTGACCGGCCTCTCGACCAAGCTCCACAACTACCCGCACCAGCTGTCGGGCGGCGAGCAGCAGCGCGTCTCGGTGGCGCGCGCGTTCGTCAACCACCCGCCGCTGCTGCTGGCCGACGAGCCGACGGGCAACCTCGACCCCGACACCACGATCGGGATCATGCAGCTGCTGTACCGCATCAACAAGGCGGGCACCACGGTCGTGGTGGCGACCCACGACGAGGGCATGGTCAACCGCATGCGCCGGCGCGTGATCGAGCTGCAGGGCGGCCAGATCGTGCGTGACGAGGTCGCCGGCGGCTACGGCCGCGACAGCGAGTCGACCGCCGAGTTCGGCGCCCTCATGCGCGGCGAGCCGTCGCCGACGCCGCAGCGGCTGCGCCAGCCCTCCGAGGCCGACCTCTTCGACGACGCGTTCGCGGACTAGCCCGTCCCGCCCGCGCCCCGACGCCCCGACTTGCGAAAGACCTCATGAACCGCGTCTCGTTCTTCTTCAAGGAAGCGCTCCGCTCGATCGGCCGCAACCCGATCCCGAGCTTCGCCGCGCTGATGGCCGTCCTGATCACCGTGCTGGTGCTGGGCGTCTTCATCCCCGCCGTCCAGCTGGCCAACGGGGCCGCGGACGACGTCCGCAGCCGCGTCCAGGTCTCCGTCTTCATGGACAAGAAGGCGACCAAGGCCGACGTCGCCCGCGTCGAGCAGCGACTGCAGCGGACCGAGCACGTCAAGAGCGTCAAGTTCGTCTCCAAGGAGCAGGCGCTCGCGGAGCAGAAGAAGCAGAACCCGGAGGCCTACGCGCTGCTGGGCAAGATGAACCCGCTGCCCGACACGTTCCGGATCACGCCCGACAGCGCCGGCGACACCAACTCGCTGCTGGCGTCGCTGATGCCGAAGGGCACCAGCGGCAAGGGCGCGCCGTTCGACGCCGCGATCGGCGAGGTCAAGGCCTCGAAGTCCGAGACCAACAAGATCGTGAAGATCACCGGCGCGGTGAAGCTGTCGATCGGCGCGCTCGCGCTGCTGCTGATCGTCGCCTCGATCCTGCTGATCTCGAACACGATCCGCCTGTCGCTGTTCTCGCGTCGGCGCGAGGTCGAGGTGATGAAGCTGGTCGGGGCCACCGACTCCTTCATCCGCTGGCCGTTCGTGATCGAGGGCCTGATCCTCGGCGCGATGGGCGGCGCCGTCGCGATCGCGATGCTGGCGCTGGCCAAGGTCACGATCCTCAGCCAGCTGGAGGGGATCGCGACCCTGATCTCGCGTCCCGACATGATCGCCTTCGGGCCGCTGATCGGCCTGCTGGTCCTGGCCAGCATCGGCGTCTCGGCCGCCGGCTCCGGCCTCTCGCTGCGCCGCTTCCTGCGGGTCTGAGCGGGCGGCGCGAGGCGCGCGTAGACGCGTCGGACCGCGTTCGGCAGTGCCGAGCGCGGCGCCCGCGCCTCACGTCCACCCGTGAGGGCGGCATGCTGTGGGGGTGAGCTTCTGGACTCGTGCCCTGCGCGCCGCCCTCGCGGTCGCCGCGCTGTTCGTCGTCGTGGTGCTGATCTTCAGCGCCGGCGCCTACGTCGGCGCGCGCGATCCGCAGTCGCTTCCGGGCGTGATCCGCGACCGCGTCGTCGATCCCAAGGGCGCCGGGGCGATCAACGAGGCGCTCGGCACGATCCGCGACGTCTACTACCGCGATCCGGGCGAGCGGCGGCTGGTCGACGACGCGATCGGGGGGATGGTCACCAAGCTCGACGACCGCTTCTCGAACTACCTGAACCCGAAGACCTACGAGAACTTCCAGCAGGCGCAGGACAACCGCTTCGACGGGATCGGGGTCGTCGTCCGCGAGGACCCGCTGGGGCTGCGGATCACCCAGGTCTACCCGAAGTCCCCGGCGAAGGCGGCCGGGCTCCAGATCGACGACCTGATCGTCAACGCGGGTCGCACGTCGCTCAAGGGCCTGAAGGCCGACCAGGCCTCCAACCACGTTCGCGGCCCGGCCGGCACCAGCGTCGCGCTCCAGGTCCGCCGGCGGGTGGCGGGCCGCGTGCGGACGCTGAGGATCACCTCGAAGCGGGCGCCGGTCGAGGTCCCGATCGTCGACTCGAAGCTGTTCAAGCGCGGCGGCCACAGGGTCGGGGTCGTGCGCCTGGCCCAGTTCAACAACGGCGCCACCCAGCAGGTCGCGACGGCGCTCGAGCGGATGCGCAAGCGCGGGGCCGACCGCTTCGTGCTCGACCTGCGATCGAACCCGGGGGGCCTCGTCACGCAGGCCCAGGGCGTGGCGAGCCTGTTCCTGAAGGGCGGGACGGTCGTCACGCTCAAGGGGCGGACCGTCGGCGAGCAGCGCTACGCGGCCGGCGACGACCCGCTGCTGCCCGACGCGCCGCTGGTCGTGGTCGTCGATCGCGGGTCGGCGTCGGCGTCGGAGATCGTCACCGGCGCGCTCCAGGACCGCGGCCGGGCGAAGGTCGTCGGCACCCGCACCTACGGCAAGGGCGTCTTCCAGCGGGTCGAGCCGCTGAGCAACGGCGGGGCGCTCGACATCACCGCCGGCCAGTACTTCACGCCGAAGGGCCGCAACCTCGGCGGCAAGGGCACCGCGCGCGGCGGTGGGCTGCAGCCGAACGTCGAGGTCAAGAGCGACCCGAAGGCGCCGAACGCCAGCCTCGACCGCGCGATCGCCGTGGTGGCCAGGGAGCGCGGGCCGCGGTGAGCGGGCGCCGCCGCGGCGGGCCCCCGGGGAAGGGCGGCAAGGGCCGCAAGACCGGCAAGGGCGCCAAGCGCCCGCCGGCCAAGGGCGGCGCGGGCACGGCGCCGAAGGGCGCGAGCGGCCGCGGTCCCAAGCGC
>NZ_AGUD01000006.1 GCF_000240225.1 Patulibacter medicamentivorans | reverse complement strand
TGTGCGGCGACCCGCACCGTCCGCCAGCGGCCGGTGGCCAGCCGCCGCGGGCTGACCCGCACCACCGGCTTGACCGCGGGCGCTGCCGCCGGCTTGGCGCACGGCGCGGCGGGCAGGCCGATCGCGCCCGGCGTCGCGATCCGGAAGCGGCAGCCGCCGTCGGTGGTCAGCGTCACCGGCGAGCCGGCCGCGCCGACCGACAACCGCCCCCCGGCCCGGCGGAAGCGCACGATCCGATCGGGCGCCGCGTCGAACCGGTACTGGACTCCCCACAGCTCGCCGTGGGTCGCGACCGTGTCGTTGACCCAGCTCGTCGGGTGCTCGGCGACCGGGGCGAAGAGGTTCCAGGCGATCGCGTCGCGCAGCTCGCGGCGGAAGTTCGCGAAGTCGTGGATGCCCTGGTGCGGCTGGTAGGTGAGGTCGACTCCGGCGTCGGTCAGCGCCTGGGCGTAGTGGTCCGACCCCGGCCGGACGAGCACGACCTCGGCGCCCGTGTCGCTCAGGAGGCTGTTGCCGTTGGGCTCGCCGTCGCTCGTCGGCGTGCCGTCGCCGGCCGCCATGAAGACCCGCGTGTGCTGCAGGTTGGCCGCCAGCCGCATCGGCGAGTGACCCTGGGCGTAGAACCCGTCCGGCGAGCCGTAGACCTGGTAGCCGTCGAACGGCTGGCCGGCGGTCGCCTGCGGGACCAGCGCCGCGAAGTCGGACATGCCGGGGAACAGCGCCAGGTCGGGGACGCCCGAGATCAGGGCGATCGAGCCGAAGAACCCCGGAACGCGACCGCCGAGGTAGGCCGTTCCGAGGCCCCCCATCGAGACGCCGGCCAGCGCATGCCACCGCCGCTCCGGCCGGATCGGGTAGCGGGCGAGGATCTGCGGCAGGACGTCGTCGAGGATGTAGGTCTCCCACGACGGGTCGCCGCGGCGGCCGCCGTTCCACCAGTCCGTGTAGAAGCCGGTCGCGCCCTCGGGCATCACGATGATCCCCGGGAACCCGGCGGCCGTCGTCTTGATCCGGCCGAGGTCCGCGATCGACCAGGTCTTGTAGCTGCTGCTCGCGCCGGCCAGCAGCACCAGCAGCGGGTAGCGCTTCCCGGGGTCGTAGCCGTCGGGCAGCAGCACCCGTGCCCGCGGCGGGCTCGGGTAGCGCAGCCACACGTCCGGGATCTGCGCCTTGCGGGCCGGGACCGTGATCTCGACCAGCTGGTTCGCGTGCGCGGACGACGCTGCGCCGCCGAGCAGCAGCCCGCACGCCAGCATCGCGGCCACCAACGCGCGACGACGCGCGGAACGTCCTTCTCTCCCCATGACGCGACACTAACAGGCAGCTGTGCACGTAACTACCGATCTGCATATATCTCCTCGGCGACGCCGCCGTGACTCGTCCGTGCGCCTAGGCTTCGCTGCGATGTCCCGCGCCCACCAGACCCAGGCCGAGCGTCGCGAGAGCACCCGCACGGCGCTCCTCGACGCCACGATCGCCTGCCTCGTGCAGTTCGGCTACGCGAACGTCACGACCGGCCGGGTGGCCCAGCTCGCCGGGCTCTCCCGCGGCGCGCAGATCAACTACTTCCCGACCAAGGCGTCGCTCGTCTCGGCGGCCGTCGCCCACCTGACCGCCAAGCGGATCGACGAGCTGCGGGCGCTCCTGCTCGAGCCGCTGTCCCCCGGGGCCGACCGGCTGCCGGCCCTGCTCGACCTGCTCTGGGCCGCGCACGAGGGCGAGCTCTTCGACGCGACCCTCGAGCTGTGGATCGCGGCGCGCACCGACGGCGAGCTGCGCCACGCGCTGCTCGCGCTGGAGCGCGACGTGACGCAGGCCGCGCTGGCCGTGGCCACCGAGGCCGTGCCCGACCTCGCCTCGCAGCCGGCGCTGCTCGACGACCTCGAGTTCGCGCTCGCGACGGTCCGCGGCCGGCGCTGCTGCGGGCCGCGAGCGGCGGCGGCAGCAGCGCGGTCGATCGCCGCTGGGCGGCCTCCCGCGAGCGGCTGCTGCGGACGCTCGCGTAGCGGGAGCCCGACGGCGTCCCGCGGTTCGAGCGGCTGCCCGGGTGGGGCGGCGCCGATCAGCAGGGGGCGACGACGACGTCGCCGACGCCTCCGAGCACCGGGGCGTAGGACGCGCACGTGCCGGTCCCCGACCCGGACCCGCCGGACCGCTTGCGGCGGTACAGCGACGCCGTCTCGCGCACGCGCAGGTCGCCGGCGGTGACGGTGACGCGAAGCGGCGTCGTCGCCTTCGCGCGGCGACCGAGCGTCACCTCGACCGAGACGGTCCGGCGCTGACCGGCCTTCAGCGCCTTGACGGTCCGGGCGGCGCGGGCCGTCAGACCCGGCTGGCGGGCGATCGAGAGCTTGAGGCGGCCGGTCGAGGCGTCGCCGCCGTTGCGCAGCGTCAGGCGGATCTTCCGCTTCTGGCCCAGCCGCATCGCCGCCGGCGGCCGTCCGAGCTTCGCCGCCAGCTGGGGGCGCGGCTTCAGCGTCAGCGGCCCGGTGCTGTCGTAGAGGCGCCGCGGGTCGGCCGGGTCGGCGAGTCCCGCCTCGATGCAGTCGACGGCGCGACCGGCGAGCGCCGCGTCGGCGACCTCGATCATCTGGACCGCGGTACCGGCCCCGTCCTTCGCGGCCTGGCCGGTCGCGGCCGGCGGCCCGGCGGCGTCGAACCGCGACCACTCCGCGCCCGCGCCGGTGGTCGGCGACGAGAGCCCGATCGCCGGGTAGGCGGTGCACCCGGCCGGCGTCCGGACCCCGGCGATGATCGCGATCGTCGCCCCCGACGTGCCGGTCGGCGCGCCGCGCAGGGCGACGCCACCGCGGACCGTGCCCGCGCGGCGGTCGTAGGCGAGCGCCGCCCCGACGACGTCGCGCCCCGGACTCGGATCGGTCGCGTCGCCGGCCGGGTCGGGGCCGGCCGCGAGGAAGTTCGCCTGGGCGGCCGGGACGACCGTGCCCGTGACGACCACGGCCAACGCGGCCACGCTCCAGCTGAACCACCTACGCGACATCCGAACCTCCTCGGGGGGACGCACCGGAGCGTCGCGCTGAACGGGGACGCGCGACGCCGACGGCGCCTTCGCCGATCGTAGCCACCGCGCCGGCCGGGGGCGCCGACTGCCTTCGCGACGCCACCGACGCCCCGGTGCGCGACGTGCCGCGCGCTCAGCCCGAGCGCTCGCGAGCGCCGGCGGACGGAACCGCGTCCTCGGCGTCGTCGGACGACCCTGGTCCCGGCGACGCAGGTGCCACAGTGCCTGCGAGACCGGCCCGGTGCGCCGCGACCAGGTCCGCGATGGTCGTGTTCCGCAGTTCGTCCTCGATCGCTCGCGCCACGCCGCGGTCGATCAGGCGCAGCGCGTCACCGGTGTTGCAGTCGCCGGCGCCCTCGTGGAGCGCGAGGACGGACGCGTCGCCGCGAAGGGCCCGCCAGATCTCGGCCAGGGTCAGCTTCCGCGGATCGGCCGTCAGGCTCCAGCCGCCACCGGGGCCCGGCCGCGACGCGACGATCCGCGCGTCGCGTAGTCGCCCCATGATCTGCCGGACGTAGACCGGGCCGACCCGGGCGCTCGCCGCGAGCGTCTCCGACCGCAGCAGCGAATCGGGCGAGGCGCCGAGCAGCACGACCGCGTGCACCGCGACCGAGAACTGGGTGTTGTTCGGGCTGCTCATGTCCGCTGCTGCGACCCCTCGTCGTCGGTGACCCCGGCCCCTTCGTAATCGTATCCGAATCTGCTACGTTTATTTCGTCGTGTAAATGGCTACGAATTGAGATCCGATGAGCAAGACCTTCGACGTCAGCGCAACCCTTCCGGCCAGCGGTGAGGCCGCGCGTCCGACGGACGCTGCCGGCGGTCGGCTGCCGGCGGCAGCTCGGCTGGGCACCGTCGAGCTCGTCGTCAGCGACCTCGAGCGCTCGATCCGCTTCTACGAGGAGCAGCTCGGCCTTCACGCACACGCCCGCGACCGTGACCGAGTGGACCTGACCGCCGCCCCCGACGGCGGCAGCGAGCCGCTCCTGGCGCTCGTCGAGCGCCCTGACGCGCGGCCCTCCGGGAGCTTCGCCAACCTCTTCCACGTAGCGCTGAAGACCCCCTCCCGCGACGAGCTGGCGCTGACGTATCGCCGGATCCTGGACGCCGGGGGGTCGCTGGCCTACGCGATCGACCACTGGCCGCACTCGTCGATCTACATCGACGATCCCGATGGATCGACGGTCGAGCTGCTCGTCGACAAGCCGGCAGAGGCCTGGGGCGTCCTGCAGGAGGAGATCGACCTGTACTACCGCTCGCCGCCCCCTCCTGCCCTCGACCTCGACGCGCTGGCCGCCGCCGCGCAACCCGCCGGCGGCGCCTACGCGCCTGCCCGTGGAGCCACCAGGTGGAGCGTGAACCACGTGCATTTCGACACCGCCGTCGCCGACTACGAGCGGGCACGCGACTTCTACGTCCCGGCGCTGGGCTTCGAGCTCAACGCCGAGCACCTCGCCTGGCGCGTCCTGTTCGGCCGCGTCGGCAGCTACCACCACCACGTCGCCGTCAACGCCTGGCGCAAGCTCGACCGCCGACCGGACGCCGGGCTCGAGCTGGCCGGCATCCGCCGCTGGTCGCTCATCCTGCCCGACCAGGCCGATGTCGACGCCACCGCCTCGCGGCTCCGGCAGCACGGCTTCGCCGTCGCGAGCCTCGACGACGGCGCGATCGAGTCGAGCGACCCGGCCGGCATCACCGTCCGGGTGGGTCGCGACGCCTGACGCGCCCGGGGCGGGGCGCAGCGGGCAGGGGTTTCCACGGATCCGACGTGCGGGCTCACGCCGATGAGGGCGCCGACGGGCGCGCCTACGGTTGCAGGCAGCATTCGCCCCGACCTCGAGGACCCCATGCCGACCATCGCCTCCCCCCACTCGCCAACGACCCGCACCACGTCCACGCGGCGCGACGTCCCCGCCGACACGACCTCGCGCGCCGCCGCGCTCGCCCCCTACGCCTGGGCCGTCGCGCGGATCGCCGTCGGCTGGCTGTTCCTGTGGGCGTTCGTCGACAAGACCTTCGGCCTCGGCCGCTCGACCGCCTCCGCCGACGCCTGGATCGACGGCGGCAACCCGACCAAGGGCTACCTGTCCAGCGCCACCGGACCGTTCGACGGCCTCTACCACTCGATCGCCGGCGACCCGGTCGTCAACGTCCTCTTCATGGCCGGGCTGCTCGGCGTCGGCCTGACCCTGATGCTCGGCATCGGCTCGCGCCTGGGCACCATCGGCGGCGTCCTGATGCTCGTCCTGATGTGGTCCTCGCACCTGCCGGTGGCGACCAACCCGTTCGTCGACGAGCACCTGATCTACTCGGTCGTCCTGGTCGGCCTGCTGCTGGCCCGCGCCGACCGCACCCTCGGGCTCGGCGAGCGCTGGGCGCGCGTGCCGGCAGTCCAGCGGTGGCCCTGGCTCCGCTGAGCCGGCGTCGCGATCAGGTCCGCCGACAGCCTCCCGAACCAGTCTCAGGAGTGGTTCGGGTTGTTGGCGTCGGGGATCTCGATGTCGAGCGGCTGGCCCTCGCCGAGGTACCAGAGCGCGCCCTGGCGCAGGAACTCGTCGAACAGCCAGTAGAGCTCGTCGATGCCGGGCAGCAGCAGGCCCGTCTCCTTCAGCATCACGAACGGCGGCCAGCCGGCGGCGATCGCCTGGTCCCAGCCCGGGTTCCGGGGCAGCTCCAGCCAGTCGGCGATCCGATCCCCGAGGAAGTAGCGGGTCATCGCCTGCAGCAGCGGTCGAGTGAGCAGCCCGCCGTCGGTCTCGGCCGCCAGGTTGACGAGGAAGTCGGCGAGCTCGATGCCCTCGGGCGTCGGCCCGATCACCGGATCGAGGATCTGGGGCGCCTGGGCGTTCGCGTCGGCCCAGGTCGCCGGGATGTACTCGTCCCGGACGCCGAGCAGGTGCGCCGCGATCTGCCACGAGTGCAGGAAGGCGTCCGCCTCGCTGGTCGAGATCCGCACGCCCCACGACCGCATCGCCTTCATCACCGACGTCGGGAGGCTGTGCCAGGTGACGAGGATGTCGCGCTGGCTGATCGGGACGTCCTCGTCGGCGACGCCGGTCCAGTGCGACGACTGCGGCAGCAGGTGCCGGACGCCGGCGTGCGCCATCCGCGTCTTCACGGCGGTCACGATCATCGAGCCGTCCGGCTGGAACGCGTTGCGCGAGCCGATGTCGTAGCCGAACTTCGCCGTGCGCGAGATCCGGTGCTTCATGTCGGCCCCGCCCCTGGAGTAGTAGACCGCGCGCGCCTCGTGCGGGATGACCGTGCTCATCATGCCGCTGACGAAGCCGTAGGAGACGCCCAGGTAGGTCCCGCGCCGCTTGTTGAACTCGACCGCCGCGGCGAGCTTGCGCGTGTCGGTCCAGGCCGGCAGGCGACGGGCGTCCTCGATGAAGTCGCGCAGCTCCACCGGCAGGCCGGCGGGCAGCGGCTGGCCGTTGCGGGTCCACGTCCGCAGCAGCGCGTTGACCGCCGCGGCCTCGCCGCGCTCGATCACGCCGGCGACGATCGGGTCGGCCTGCTCGTCCCAGACCAGCCACGGCGGGACCTGCCCGCCGAGTCCGGCCACCGACTGCGACGCCGACCACGCCCAGGCGGGCGTCGCCCCGCCGACCATGCCGAGCACCCCCACGGCGCCCCCGGCCTTGAGCAACTGCCGCCTGCTGATCTGCCCCACGATGCACCGTCCTCCGACAGGTCGTCTCTCCGACGACGAACATAGTCGAGACGAAGTGGCTTGTGTTGTATCTTTGTCCCGGGGCGGGAACGCCGCGCCCGGCCGCTCTAGGGGCGGTCGCCGTCGCGCGCGCTGGCCAGCGCCGCGAGGTCGCTGCCGATCTGGCGCTCGAAGAGCCGCGCGCGGCTCTGGCGCGCGACGCGGAGGGCGCCGGCGAGGACGGCGTCGATCCGCTCGCCGGCGGCGGCACCCTGCGTGGCGCGCAGGACCTGCGCCAGGGCGATCGGCGCCGGCAGGGCGCACGTCGTCAGGCCGCGGGCGCTCGCGATCCCGGCGCCCTCCTCGGCGGCGGCGAGCGCGGCGTCTGGCTCCCCGAGCCCGAGCCGGGACCGGGCGATCGTCGCGAGCAGCAGCGGCTCGTAGTACAGGCCGATCCCGTGCTCCCGGATCGTCGCGAGGTTCGCCTCCGCGCGCGCGAGCGCCTCGGCGAAGCGTCCCATCGCCGCCTGCGCCGCGGCCATCGGGGTCGAGCAGGCGATGACGTGGACCGTGTCGCCCGCCGGCTCGGCGATCGCGAGGCCCAGCGCGGCGCCGCGGAGCGCGGCCACCGTCCGGCCGGCGTTGACTTCCAGCAGCGAGCGGTTCGCGTGGCACGCGGACTCGGTCTGGGGGTCGCGGTGCTCGCGCGCCAGCACGATCCCGCGGTCGAAATCGCGGAGGGCCGTCTCGAGCTCGTCCATGTGCCCGACGCTCAGCCCACGACTCTGGAGTGCGTGGGCCAGCGGGCAGACGAAGCCGACGCCCGCGCCCGTCGTCGGGTCGTCGCCCGCCACCGCGAGCGCTCGGTCGAGCGTCTCCACGGCCTCGGTCAGCGAGCCCGCGATCCAGCTCGCGTACGCGACGCCCGTGGACGCGGTCAGCATGCGCCCGGGATCGCCGGCCGCGACGGCCTCCCGGCTGGCCTCGCGGAACCCGTCCAGTCCCTCCCGCTCGCGGCGGCCGTGCATCAGCGACCCCGCGTAGTAGAGGTTCCCCCGGAATCGCTCGAGGTCGACCTGCGTCTCGGCGTGGATCGCGGTGATCTCCTGGGGCGAGATCCCGAGCCGCCAGGACACGCTCAGGATGCCGAGGCCGGCCCTGGTCCTCAACGCGTCCCGCTCGGGGGCCGGGTCGAGGCCGTCGGTCAGCGCCCGGACGCGCCGCCAGTGGCGCATGCAGTCGGCGGGCGACGGCGTCTCCGCCCAGGCCGCCGCGCGCGCGTGCCAGGCGGCGGCGGCGAGCGTGTCGCCCGCCGCCTCGGCGTGGTGGGCGATCAGCGCGGCCCGCTCGTCGAGGCCGCCGGGGTACGTGCGCTCGATCGCGGCCGCGACGGCGCGGTGGGCCCGCGCCCGGCGCTCGGAGAGCTGGGACGCGTACGCGACCTCCTGGGTGAGCGGGTGCTTGAACCCGTACTGGCCCCGCGGCCCGCGCGCGACGACCCACTGGGCGTCGGCGAGCACCGTGACCGCGTCGGCCAGCTCGCCCTCGTCGAGTCCGGCGACCGTCCGCAGCAACGGCCCGGGGATCTCGGTCCCGATCACCGACATCGTCTGCAGGAGCGCCTTCTCGCGCGGGGACAGCCGGTCGATCCGCGCCGCGAGTCCCGCCTGCACCGTCGGCGGCAGGACCAGGCCCTCGAGTCCGTCCGCCAGCTCGTAGGTCCCGCGGGCACCGGCGAGGTGGCCGTTCTCGGCCAGCGCCTGGACGATCTCCTCGACGAAGAACGGGTTGCCGCCGGCGCGCGCGTCGATCAACGTGGCCAGTCCGGCGAGCGAGCGGTCGCGCCCGAGCAATGCGCCGAGCAGGGCGTCCGTGGCGTCGGCGTCGAGCGGATCGAGGCTGATCTGGACGTGGGGCTCCTCGATCGCCCAGAGGGCGTCGTGCTCCGGCCGGTGGGTCGCGACGAGCAGCGTACGCGAGCCGACGACCGCCTCGGCCAGCTGCTCGAGGAACGCGGCGCTGGCGTCGTCGAGCCAGTGCAGGTCCTCGACCACCAGCACCGCCGCCCCGGAGCCGGCCCGCGACGCGACCATCCGCGTCACCACCCTCAGCAGCTGGTGCTGATGCGCCTCGGGATCGAGCGGCAGAGCGGGCCGGTCGGGGTCCCCGACGCCGAGGAAGTCGAACAGCAGCGGCAGGTCGGCCGCGAACGCCGGATCGAGCCCCAGCATCGTCGCCTCGATCCGCGCGCGGGCCACGTCCGGCGGATCGTGCTCGGCGACGCCGAACGAGTCGCGCAGCAGCGCGAGCACGGGCAGCAACGGGACGAACCGCCCGTGCGCGATCCCGCTCGTCGCGCTGACGGAGACGCCGCGAGCGACGCAGTCGGCGGCGAACTCGTGCACCAGGCGGCTCTTGCCGATGCCCGCGTCGCCGACGATCCCGACCGCCCGCCCGTCGCCGGCCAGCGTGCGCTCGAGCGCCGCGTCGAGCATGGCGCGCTCGGCACGGCGGCCGGTGAACGGCGAGAGGCCGCGCGTGGCCGCCATCGCCGCCAGGCGCGTCCGCGCGGTCCCCGGACCGACCAGCTCCAGCACGCGCTGGCGTCGCGCGGAGCCCTTGACCGCGAACTCGCCGAGCTCGCGCAGGACGAACTCGCCGCCGATCAGCGCCGCGGTCGCCGCGCTGATCGCCGACGACCCCGGCGGCGCCAGCGACTCGATCCGCTTGCCGAGCGCGGTCGTGTTCCCGATCGGGACGAAGTCCATGTGGACGTCGTCGCCGATCGCCCCGACGACGACCTCGCCGGAGTTCAGCCCGCAGCGGACCGCGAACTCGGCGCCGTCGACGCGCGCGACCTCGGCCGCCAGCCCGGCCACCTCGCGCTGGAGCTCGAGGACCGCGAGGCACGCGCGCCGCGCGTGGTCCTCGTGCGCGAGCGGCGCTCCGAAGACCGCCATCAGGCCGTCGCCGGTGAACTGGTTGACCGTCCCCTCGAAGGCGTGGACGGCGCGCGCGGCGATCGCCAGGAAGCGATCGAGGATCAATCCCCAGCGCTCGCCGTCGAGGAGGTCCGTCAGCTGCATCGAGCCGACGATGTCGGTGTACATGACCGTGACCTGCTTGCGCTCGCCCTCGATCGCCGTGCGCTCGTCGAGGATCTTCGCCTCGAGCGTCCGGGGCGCGCGCAGCGGCGTCGCGCTCGGCCGCAACGGCGCGCCGCAGCGCTCGCAGAAGCGCGCGCGGTCCGTCGCGCGGTGTCCGCAGTCGGCGCACTGCCTCAACCTCGATCGTCTCCCAGGCGGCCGAGGCTACGGGTCGTCGCGGATACCGTCATCCGCGCCGCCCGCATCAGGTGCCGCGGTGGCGGAGCGCGGCGAGGTCGAGCACGGTGATGCGCCGGCGCTCGGTCGCGATCCAGCCCAGCTCGCGCAGCGTCCGCAGCGCGCTGGCGACGCCGGCTCGCGAGGACGCCGCCCAGCTGCCCAGGTCGTCCTGCGTGATCGACAGCCGGATCGCGATGCCGGCGTCGGTGCCCTCGCCGTAGCGCTCGCACAGCTCGACCAGTCGCGCGGCGACGCGGCCGACGGTGTCGAGGTCCGCGAACTGCATGCGCGCGCGGTTGGCGTCGCGGAACCGGCGGCTGATCACGTCGATCAGCGTCAGCGCCGCGGTCGGCGCCCGCTCGAGGAAGGACCGGAACTCGGGCGCGGCGAGCGCCTGGGCGACGACCGGCCCGATCGCCGTCACGTTGCTCGAGCGCGGCTCGGCGTGCATGAACGTCAGCTCGCCGAGGACGTCCCCCGGCCCGCGGAAGCTGAGCACCGTCTCGTGCCCGCGGGCGTCGCTGGTGCTGGCCTTGACGTGCCCGTCGAGCAGCACGAGCACGCGGTCGCCCGGCTCGCCCTGCTGCATCAGGCGCTGCCCGCGCACGAAGCGGCGATGTCCGCCGAGGGCCAGCAACGCGTCCCGATCGGCGGCCGACAGCAGGGCCAGGAAGGTCCCCGGCTCTGCGTGTCCGGCGGCCACGGCTGGATGCTAGCCCCTACGCGCCATGCGCTTCTCCCGGAGGAGGAGGCGTCGGCGGCAGCCGCGCGCCGCAGCGCCGGCAGAAGCGGGCGCCCGCGGACGGCATCTGGCCGCAGACCGAACAGGGGATCACGGGTGCCTCGGCGATCCCGGCACCGTATGGCGGCGCATCCACGGCGACCACTCAGTTCTGGGTGGTTCGCTCCGCGCCGACCCGCAGCGTCCAGAACTGGGTGGTTCCGCTGACGCGCCCGCCGTAGCGTCGCGCTCGTGGGTCAGCGGGGGGTCGCCGCAGATGCCGGCCGCCGGGCGTCGGTCGAGGTGCTGGCGGGGGTCGCCGCGAGCCTGACCGCGTTCCCGGCGCCGGCATCGGCGCGGGACGCCCCGCCCCCGTTCCCTGGGACTCGAAGGAGAGCCGCATGTCCAGTCGCACCAGCCTGCTCGCGGTGGCCGTGCTCGCCACGCTGGCGAGCACGACCGCGGCGAGCGCCGCGTCGCCGCGGATCACCGCTCCCGCTGCCGACGCGGCCGTGACCGGCTCCGCCGTCGCCGTCAGCGTCAGCGCGCCCGCCGGCCGCAAGGCCACCCGGGTCCTGCTCAACGGCCGCAGCGTGACCTTCCTGCTGCGCGCCGAGCGGGGACGCCTGCGCGGCCGGCTCACGACCGGTCGCCGCATGCTCCGCTACGGACGCAACAAGCTCGTCGTGGCCGAGCTGGTCGACGGCAAGCGCGTCGTGCGCCAGGTCCGGCACTTCTTCCTGCTGCGTCGCGACGGCGGCGCGGCCCGCGTCACGATCGGCCGCGGCGTGCCGCTGCGGGCCCGGATCCGCGTCCATCCACGAGTGGTGCGGGCCCGCCGCGCGGAGCCCGGCCGCCGGGTGCGCGCGTGGCTCAACGGCAACGAGGTGACGCGGGACGTCACCAAGCTGAGCCGGACCCGCTACAGCGTGTCGCTGTCGGCCACCCACGGGCTGCGCTTCGGCATCAACCGGCTGCGCGTGCGCGTCGTCGGGGCCCACGCCGGCCGCGTGGTGTCGATCGACCGGCGCTTCCGCGTGCGGCGCGACCGGCCGCTGGCGTCCGCGGGTCGCGACCGTGGGACCCACCCCGGGGCACGGGTGCGCCTCGGCGGCAGCGCGAAGCCGGCCCACGGCGGGACCGTGCTGCGGCACCGCTGGACGTTGGTCGAGCGCCCGAGCGGGTCGAGCGCCCGGGTCCTCGGCGCGACCCGGGCGCACCCGGCGATCGTGCCCGACGTCCCCGGGCGCTACGTCCTCCGCCAGCACGTGAGCGAGCGACGCCGAGTCGGCGGATCGCTGCGGACGACGGGTGGGACGGCGGTCGATCACGTCGCCGTCACCGCCTCGCCGTCCTCGGCGCTGCTGCCGGTGACGGTCAACGCGTTCCCGGTCGAGCCGCGCGGCATCACGATCGGCGACCGCTTCTTCCACCACCCGGGCGCCGGCGCGACGATCCAGTGGCTGACCCTCGACCGGGCAACGCTCGCACCGGTCGACACGGGCGAGGTGAAGGGCAACGCCGCGTGCTGCAGCGGGTCGTCGCAGATGTCGTTGGCGGACCTGGCGAAGACGCTCGACGACCCGGACGGGGACCGGATCGTGCTGATCGCGATCCCGCCCGGGCGGATCACGCTGACCCCCGACCAGCTCGACGAGTTCAACGAGGCGCTGGCCCTGATCGGGGTCGAGCCGCTGAGCGCCGACGAGTTCAGGGTCAGCGGCGACCAGGTCTCGATCCTCGGGATCCCCGGCGCCCCGCTCGGGACCGGCTGGGTGTGGCGGAACGGCAGCGCGCAGATCCCGTCCAAGACGGGAGCGGCGGCACCGACCCAGGGCTGGCTGATGCCCGACGGCACCCAGGCTTCGGACCAGCGGTTCCTGCTCCGGTTCCAGCCCCAGCGGCAGGCATTCGACACCCAGGCGCCGGAGTCGTCGGCGACGCAGAACGCGATGACGATCGCGGCCGCCACCGTCCACTCGGAGTCGCTCCCCGCCGGCACCGCCGGGTTCCAGGTCGTCGAGGTCGACCCCTACGACATGGCGGTCGAGGGCAACCAGACGTTCGTCACCAACGGCAGCGACGACGCCGGCGACGGCCTCGAGGCGATGGCCGCGTTCCTCGACCGGATCCGGGCCAACGGCACGTACGCCGCGGTCCAGAGCATCGGCAACGTCGGCTACCGCGCGTCGGCGTGGGGCGCGGTCAGCAGCAGCCTGATCGCGCTGGGCGCCAACCCCCACGGATTCAACTTCCTCGACCCGGCCAAGGCCGGCTCGCACTACGCGTTCCTCGGCGGGCCGTCGCTCTCGCGGGCCGAGGTCGCGCAGTCGAGCTCGAACCTGCTCGAGGGGACCACCAAGGACGCCTACCAGCGCGGCTCGCTGGACGGACACCTGACGATGCGGCACGACGGGGTCTACGCGCCCGCGTTCGACGACGCGACGGTCGGCGGTGGCGCGGTCTACGACGGCGTCTTCCGGCCGGCCACGCCGTGGCCGCACGCCACCGGGCCCGAGGCGCCCGCCTACGCGGCGGCGATGACCTACCTGACGAGCCAGCTCGACGACTTCAAGGCCGACTACACCGACATCCGCGACTCGTACCTCCGACGGGCGTTCCTCGGCGTCCAGGACTCGGTCTACCACGACAGCCTGGGCAACGACCCGGGCTCCCTCTACGGCGCCAAGTACCCCGGCGACGGGACGACCTGCGCCGAGAAGCCCGGCACCCCGGTCGACGATCCGCCCGTCTACAGCCGGGACCAGTTCTGCGACCTCGTGAACGAGCTGGCCAAGGAGTTCAAGTGGATCGACAACACGCGATCGCTGTTCGACGCCTACGAGAAGGCGCTCGACCGCCAGCAGGGCAAGTCGGGGCTCGACCTGGCGACGATCGGTGACCAGATCGACGAGCAGCTCAGCGGCAGCGACAACGAGCTGGTGACGTTGATCGGGTACCTGCTCAACGACATCGCCGAGGTCGGCGAGGTCGAGGGCGCGCCGTTCGGGCTCTTCGCGACCCTCTTCGAGATCGGCAGCTACGTCGCCAGCGACGGCAACGGGGAGCCGATCTCGGACCGGATCGCGGCGCGCTCCGACCAGCTCGCCAAGGAGATGGCCGACAGCGTCGCCGACACCGAGGACGCGATGGACGCGGTGCGGGCCGTGGCGATCTCGGACTACGGCCGGCTCTCGACGGTCGGGCAGCTCGCCACCTCGGCGACGCCGAGCGTCCCGAACCTGGTGAGCGGGCTCGAGCTGGGCGCGGACCGCTACTTCACCACGGCGCTGCTGCGGGTCGGCTACGAGCCGTGGCTGCTGAAGCCCGACCGGGAGAGCGACTTCCCGCGGCCGATGCCGCCCGCCACGTGCCGCCTGGCGATCGAGCGCGGCCCCGGTCCGTTCCAGTGGACGAACGTCCCCGAGTCGGCGTGGATCGGGTTCCGCCGGGCGCCCGACGGCCTGAAGGACGACTTCCAGACGATCGTCATGACGCCCCCGCGCTCGATCACCCACGTGGCGCCGCCGGAGGAGATCACCGATCGGATGTTCAAGCCGACGGGCGAGCACCCCGCCGGCGTCCGGCCCACCAGCTACGGACTCGAGAAGTCGACCTGGTTCTGGCAGCTGGGCGACCCGCAGCGCGGGGACACGTGCTACACGATCGACTCCGGGGACTAGGGCCGTGGATCGCCACTGGGGACCGCGGCGGCGGGGGACGCGGGCGCGCGGCGGCACGGCGCTCGGCCGGGCGGGCGCGATCGCCGCCGCCTGCGCGATCGCCGCCGCCGTTCCCGCGACGGCGGACGCGGGGAGCTGCCCGAGCGACAGCTTCGACCGCGGGGGAACGTGCACCACCCACCGGGCGGCGGCCGCCGAGGTCGCGCGGATCACGCGGGCGATGATGGCCGAGCGGCACGCCCGCGCGATGATCGTCCGGGTCGAGATCGGCGCCCGGACGGTGGTCCGCCGCGCGTTCGGCACGTCGATGGCCGGTGTCCCGGCCCGGCCCGAGATGCGCTTCCGGCCGGGCTCGATGACGATCCCGCTGCTGACCACGCTGGCGCTGCAGCTGCAGGACGCCAAGCGCCTGGACCTCGACGCGCCGCTGGCGCGCTGGTACCCGCGGTACCCGAACGCCGACCGGGTGACGCTGCGGATGCTGGCGAGCTCGACATCGGGATACCCCGACTACGCCCAGGGCAACCAGGCGTTCGTGACCCGCTGGCTCGGCGATCCGTTCCGGCGCTGGACCGACGACGAGCTGCTGCGCTACGCGTTCGCGCAGCCGGCGGCCTGCGCGCCGGGAGCGTGCTTCCACTACGCGCACACGAACTTCGTGCTGCTGGGGCGGGTGCTCGAGCGCGTCACCGGGCGGTCGGTCGCCACGATGCTGACGCGGCGCTTCCTGCGCCCGCTCGGCATGCGACAGACCCGGATCTCGAAGCTCGCGACCGTTCCCGAGCCCGCCCTCCACGCCTACGTCAGCGAGCGGGGCGTGTACGAGGAGTCGACCTCGTGGAGCCCGTCGTGGGGTCTCGGCGACGGGCTGATCATGACCACGACGGCCCGCGACATGGCCGCCATGATCCGCGCGATCGGATCCGGCCGCCTCGTCTCGCGGACGGCGCGCCGCGAGCTGGTCGCGCCGCTGTCGCGCGGCCTGGAGCACGCGCCGCCGATCATCGACTACGCGCTCGGGATCGTCGTCGCCAAGGGCTGGCTGTTCCAGAACCCGCAGTTCAACGGCTACCACGGGATCGTCGCCCGGCTGCCCGTGCGGCGGATGACGATCGTGCTGGAGAACACCCTCGGCCCGCTCGCGGACCCGCAGAGCATCAGCGCCACGCTCTTCGGGCGGCTGACCCAGTACCTGACCCCCGACCGCGGGCTGCGGTTCTAGGCCTGGCGCCGGCGGCGCCGGGAGGTCGCGAGCCCTGCGGCGGAGGCCGGCGGCGGGACGTCGCCGTAGGTCCTCTCGGGCACCGGCACCGCCGCGGCGAGCGTCGCGACCGCCTGAGCGACCTGGTCGGCGACCTCGACGTCGTCGCGCGGATCGACGTCGGCGAACCGCGAGAGCGACCGCGGCACCGAGAGCCGCGCCTGCTCGACGACCGCGCCGCCGATCGCGCCGGCCAGCTCGCGGACCAGGTCGTGCGTCCGTGCGCCGCCCTCGGGGCCGAGCGAGGTGCCGATGACCGCCACCGGCTTGTCGATCAGCGCGTTCGCCTGCCACGGCCGCGAGAGCCAGTCGATCGCGTTCTTCAGGACCGCGGGCAGCGAGCGGTTGTTCTCCGGGGTAGCGATCAGGACCGCGTCGGCGGCGGCGACCGCATCGCGCAGCGCGGCCGCCGCGGCAGGCACGTCGGCGCCGTCGAGGTCCTCGTCGAACAGCGGCACCTCGCCGAGC
Organism: Patulibacter medicamentivorans; assembly: GCF_000240225.1. Lineage (GTDB taxonomy): Bacteria > Actinomycetota > Thermoleophilia > Solirubrobacterales > Solirubrobacteraceae > Patulibacter > Patulibacter medicamentivorans. The sequence continues at coordinate 83,971 of NZ_AGUD01000006.1, read as the reverse complement.
GGGTGGACGTCGACCTGGACGCCCTCCGGCGCGCGGTCGGCGGCGATCTCGAGCAGCTGCCTGTTGTACGAGCCGGCGCGGAGGCTGCCGGACAGGCCGAGAATGCGGGTCACCTGGACTCCTGTTCGTCGTGGGAGGTCGCGGGCGCCGTCACGTCGGCGGCCGCCGATCCGTCTCACTGGTATGACGTGCCGCGACCGGGGAACGTGACCGATGACCGAGCAGCAACGGCTCTCCGAGGAGTTCGAGCAGCACCGCGGCCACCTGCGCGGCGTGGCGTACCGGATGCTCGGATCGCTGAGCGACGCCGACGACGCGGTCCAGGAGGCGTGGCTGCGCCTGCACCGCAGCGAGGTCGACGAGGTCGAGAACCTGCGCGCCTGGCTCACGACGGTCGTCGCGCGGCTGTCGCTGGACATGCTGCGCTCGCGCGAGAGGCGCGGCGAGGAGCCGCTCGAGCTGCGACTGCCGGAGCCGATCGTCGACGCCCCCGACGGCACCCACCCCGAGCACGAGGCGCTGATCGCCGACTCGGTCGGGCTCGCGCTGCTGGTCGTGCTGTCGACCCTCAGCCCAGCCGAGCGGATCGCGTTCGTGCTCCACGACCTGTTCGCGATCCCGTTCGACGAGATCGGGCGCGTCGTCGACCGGTCGCCCGACGCCGCCCGCGAGCTCGCGAGCCGCGCGCGCCGCCGCGTGCGGAGCGCGCCGACGGAGCCCGACGCAGACCTCGCGACCCAGCGCGAGGTGACGGCCGCGTTCCGCGCCGCCGCGCGCGACGGCGACCTGGCGGCGCTCGTCGGCCTGCTCGACCCCGACGTCGTCCTGCGCGCCGACCTCGGAGCGTCCGGCGGCGTCCAGGTCATCCGCGGCGCCGAGACGGTCGCCCGCCAGGCATCGGACTACCAGCGGCGCGACCTCGACATCCGCCCGGCCCTGATCAACGGGGTCGTCGGCGTCGTGACGCTCCAGGACGGCAGGCCGTCCGCCGTCGGCGCCTACACGATCCGCGGCCGGCGGATCGTCGCGATCGACATCCTGGCCGACCCGGGGCGCCTCGCGCGGCTCGACATCGCGAGGCTCGCGCGGTGACCTGCGCCGCCGCGTGCCCAGGCGGGCCGGCCACGACGCCGCGCGACCCTGGCCGGCCCGGTCGGCGGACTACAGGAGCCGCCGCAGCCCGTCCTTCAGCGTCGTCGCCAGGTCGCCGACGTCGCCGGCCCCGGCGACCCTGGTGCGGACCAGCCGCTCGACGAACCCCAGCCACCCGTCGATCATCAGCTGGGAGCGCTCGTCGGCGACGCCGCCGAGGGCGACCGCGGCGACGCGGCCGATCAGTCCCTCCCGTAGTCGGCCTTGGACGTCCACCGCTCGGCGGCCGTCGCGCCCGCCGACGACAGGGCCGACTTGACCGCTTTTGCACGACTTCGGCGTCGGAAAGGGACGCGGGTCGGGCGGGGCCGCCCTACGATCGCGGGCGCAGGCCGTCGAGGAGCACGTCGACGAGCTGGGCGAGCCCGTCGCTGGCGCTGACCCTGGTCGAGCGCGCGAACTCCGGATCGGTGAAGCGCATGACGACGGCGAACATCCCCTCGGCGACGACGGCGGCGTTGACGGGGCGGAACTCCCGGGCGCGGACGGCCTCGTCGATCATCCGTTCGAGCGCGTCGCGGCCGACGGCGATCCAGCGGTCGAAGAGCAGGCGCGCGGGCGGGTATCCACGGATCGCGTCGAGGAAGTTCGGGCCCAGCGCGGAGAAGCCGAGCGCGCCGCTCGTGAGCATCGCGCGGACCTGGTCGACCGGGCCCGGAGCCTCGCGGATCGCGTCCCCGGCACGCTGGACGGTGCGCCGCATCATGCGGTCGAGGACGAGCAGGAGGAGATCCTCCTTGCTGGCGGCCAGCTCGTAGAGGGTGCTGCGCGAGCACTGGGCCTCGTCGGCGAGCTTGGCCATCCGCACCGCGCGTATGCCCTCGCGGAGGAAGACCCGCTCGACGACGTCGAGCACCTCCTGCTGGCGCGGGGAGAACGACTTCCGGCCCGGCTCGAGGACGCCGGCGTGCGCGATGCTCGCCGAGAAGCTCATCGACGGATGCTACCGCCGCTCGCGGTGACGTCGGCCGGCCAGCGGTGCTCGGCGAGTCGTCGGCGGCCGCGGGCTACTGCGCGCCCCCCGGCCGGCTCGCACCGCTCGCCGCGACCGGGCGCCAGCCGTGCGCGACCGCCGCCTCGTCGAACGATCGGGGCATCGTCTTCGCCGCCAGCGTCCCGTCGTTCGGCGGCCGGCGGCCCGAGCGGTACTGCGGGATCCAGGGGTCGCCGCGGTATCCCTGCTGGGCCTGGGCGTGGAGCGTCCAGTACGGGTCGTAGAGGTGCGGGCGGCCGAGCGCGCAGAGGTCGGCGCGGCCGGCGAGGATCGTCGTGTTGACGTCCTCGGCGCTGGAGATCGCGCCGACGGCGATCGTCGGGATGCCGACCTCGTGCCGGATCCGGTCGGCGAACGGCGTCTGGTAGCTGCGGCCGTAGGCGGGGCGCTGCTCGGCCCAGACCTGGCCGGTCGAGACATGCACGATGTCGACCTCGTGCCGCTGGAGCAGCGCCGACAGCTCGACCGCGTCGTCGCCGGTGAACCCGCCGGGGGCCCAGTCGGTGGCCGAGATCCGGACCGACAGCGGACGATCGGCCGGCCACGCGGCGCGGCAGGCGTCGACGACCTCGAGCGGGAAGCGGGCGCGGGCGGCCAGGTCGCCGCCGTACTCGTCGGTCCGCCGGTTGGTCAGCGGCGAGAGGAACGACGACAGCAGGTAGCCGTGGGCCAGGTGGACCTCGAGCAGGTCGAAGCCCGCCTCGGCGGCCCGGCGGGTGGCCGCGACGAACTCGTCGCGGACCCGCTCCATCCCGGCCCGGTCGATCTCGACCGGGGTCTGGTTGCGCGCCGCCCAGGGGATCGGGGACGGAGCGACGACCTCCCAGTTGTCGCCGTCGAGCGGCTCGTCCGAGCCCTCCCAGAGCAGCTTGGTCGAGCCCTTGCGGCCGCTGTGGCCGATCTGCGCGCCGATCCGCGCCCGACCGTGCCCGTGGACGAAGTCGACCACGCGCCGCCAACCCTCGACCTGGTCGTCGCGGTAGAGGCCGGCGCAGCCGGGCGTGATCCGCCCCTGCTCCGAGACGCAGATCATCTCGCTCATCACCAACCCGGCGCCGCCGATCCCGCGGCTGCCCAGGTGCACCAGGTGGAAGTCGCCGATCGTGCCGTCGACCGCGCTGTACATGTCCATCGGCGAGATGACGACGCGGTTCTCCAGCCGCAGGTCGCGCAGCCGATAGGGGAGGAACATCGGCGGCCGATGGGGGGCCGGCTCCGGACGGCCGCCGTTGGTCGAGCCCGGCGCGTCGTCGCCCACGAGCTCGTGGTCGCAGCCGTCGACGAAGGACTCGTCCCGCACGCGCAGGTTGTCGTAGGTGATCCGGCGGCTGCGGGTCAGCAGGTTGAACGCGAACTGGCGCGGCGGCTGGCCGACGTAGCGAGCGATCTCCTCGAACCACTCGAGGCTGGCCTGGGCGGCCCGCTGAGTGCTCTCGACGACCGGGCGGCGGTCCGCCTCGTAGGCGGCCAGCGCCGCGTCGACGCCGTCCTCGCCGTGGTCGTGGACCGCCCAGGCCAGCGCGATCGCGTCCTCCATCGCCAGCTTCGTGCCGGAGCCGATCGAGAAGTGCGCGGTATGCGCGGCGTCGCCGAGCAGGACGACGTTGCCGTCGTGCCAGTGGGCGTTGCGGACGGTGGTGAAGCGCAGCCACTTCGAGTTGTTGCCGAACAGCGAGTGGCCCTCGAGCATCGGCGCGAACAGCTCGCGGCAGCGCTCGATGCTCGCCTCGTCGCTGGCGCCCGGGGGCAGATCGGCGTGCTCGGCCGCGTCGAGCCCCTCGGCGCGCCAGGTGCGCTCGTCGGTCTCGACGATGAAGGTGCTCGACCGGTCGTCGAACGGGTAGCCGTGGACCTGCAGGACCCCGTGCTCGGTCTCCAGGACGTGGAAGGTGAAGGCGTCGAAGACCAGGTCGGTGGCCAGCCACATGTAGCGGCTGCGCCGCGGGTCGAGCGTCGTGCCGAACGCCTGCTCCCGCGCGGCGCGCACGGCGCTGTTGACGCCGTCGCAGGCGATCACCAGGTCGTACTCGGCCGACAGCCGCTCGATCGGCGGGTGCTCCTGGCTGAAGCGCACCGCCGCGCCGAGCTCGACCGCGCGCTCCTGCAGCAGGCCCAGCAGGACCTTGCGGCTGAGGGCGGAGAAGCCGTGGCCGCCCGACCGCAGCGTGGCGCCGCGGTAGTGGACGTCGATGTCGGACCAGTGCGCGAAGCGCTCGACGATCCGGGCGAAGCTCGTCGGGTCGGAGACCTCGAAGGCCGACATCGTCTCGTCGCTGAAGACGACGCCGAAGCCGAACGTGTCGTCGGCTGCGTTGCGCTCCCAGACGTCGACGTCGTGGCCGAGCTTGCGCAGCAGGATCGCGGAGTACAGGCCGCCGGGCCCGCCGCCGCAGACGGCGATCCTCATCGTGCCTCCTCGTTCTGGTCGGCCGCGAACAGCCCGCGGGCGATGATCTCCCGCTGGATCTCGGACGCGCCCTCGTAGATCCGCGGCGCGCGGACCTCGCGGTACAGGTGCTCGAGCCGGTGCCCGCGCTGCAGGCCACGGGCGCCGAGGGTCTGGATCGCGGCGTCGACCGCCTCCTGCGCGACCTCGGTCGCGACCAGCTTCGCCATCGCCGCGGCCTGGGTCACCGGCCGCACGCCGGCGTCGTAGGCCCGGGCGGCGTGGTGGACGAGCAGCCGCGCGCCCTGGACGCGGGCGGCGATGTCGGCGTGGCGGTGCGAGACCGCCTGGAAATCCTTGAGCGGCCGCCCGAACGCGTGGCGCTCGCGACCGTGGACGACCGCCTCGTCGAGCGCGGCGCGCGCCATGCCGACGGCGAACGCGCCGACGCTCGGCCGGAACAGGTCGAGCGTCCGCATCGCGACCGCGAACCCGCGATCGACCTCGCCGAGGATCTGGTCGGCGGCGACGGGGACGTCGTCGAAGAACAGGTGACCGACCGGGTGCGGCGCGACCAGCTCGAGCCGCTCGCCGTGCAGCCCGGGGCTGTCGGCGGGGACGACGAAGGCGGTCAGGCCGCGCGCCCCGGCACCCGGGGTGGTGCGGGCGAAGACCGTGTAGACGCCGGCGTCGGGCGCGTTCGAGATCCAGATCTTCTCGCCGCTGAGGCGGAAGCCATCGCCGTCGGGCGTGGCCCGCAGCGCGAGCGAGGCGACGTCGCTGCCGGCCTCCGGCTCGCTGAGCGCGAAGGCGGCGGCGTACTCGCCGGCGGCCAGCCCCGGGACCCAGCGGTCGCGGGCGGCGGCGGTGCCGGACTGCAGCAGCGGGAACGAACCCAGGCCCTGGACGGCGAACGCCGTCTCGGCCTCGGTGCTGCCGCGGGCCAGGCCCTCGCGGATCAGGCAGAGGTCGAGCGCGGAGACGTCGCCGCGCCAGCCGTCCTCGTCCCGCGCGTAGAGCCGGTCGAAGAGGCCGTGGCCGGCCAGCGCTCGCAGCAGCTCGCCGTTGACGCGGCCCTCCTCGCCGGCCTCGGCGATCGGGGCCAGTTCGTCGCGGGCGATCCGCAGGCAGTCGCGCAGCAGCGCGCGCTCGTCGTCGGACAGGTGCGCGTCGAGCACCGGCAGGTCGACGCTCACGCCGCCGCCCCTTCCGGCACGACGGCGATCCCCATCAGCTCGATCCGAGCGTCGTGGTCGAACAGCCGGGTGACGCCGAACAGGCCCATCGCCGGGAAGTGGCGGCCGAAGCGGGCGCGCCAGGCGGCGCCGATCTCGCGAGCGTGGAGCCGGTAGTCGACGACGTCGGTGACGAAGATCTGGAGCGAGACCAGGTGCTCGGGCGCTCCGCCGGCGGCGGCCAGCGCCTCGACGACGTTCGCCGCGGCCTGGTCGAACTGCGCGACCAGCGTCTCTCCGACGATCTGGTTGTCGGCATCGAGCGCGGTCTGCCCGCCCAGGTAGACGGTCCGGCCGGGACCGGCGACGACCGCGTGGGCATAGCCGCTGGACGGCGCCAGGCCGGGCGCGGTGACGATCTCGTTGGCCATCGTTCAGCGTCCCTTCCATTCGGGCCGGCGCTTCTCGCGCCAGGCGTCCAGGAACTCGTGGTGGTCGTCGGAGCGCATCAGCAGCGCCTGCGCCTGTGCCTCCAGCTCGATCGCGCCGGCCAGGTCCATGTCCTGCTCGCGGACGAGCAGGCTCTTGGTGACCCCGAACGCCTGGGCGGGCCCGTCGGCCAGCCGCCGGGCGAGCGCCTCGGCGCGGGCACCCAGCTCGTCGTCCTCGACGACCTCGGTCGCCAGGCCGATCTCGTAGGCCCGCTGGGCGTCGATCCGGTCGCCGAGGGTCAGCAGCTCGGTCGCGCGGCCGAGGCCGACGATCCGCGGCAGCAGGTAGGCGGAGCCCATGTCGGCGCCGGCCAGCCCGACCCGCGTGAAGAGGAAGGCGAAGCTGGCCGAGGCGCCGAGGATCCGGAAGTCGCTGGCCAGCGCGAGGACCGTGCCGGCCCCGGCGGCGACGCCGTTGACGGCAGCGATCACGGGCAGCGACAGCTCGCGCAGGCCGCGGACGGCGGCGCCGGTCATCCGCGTGAACTCGAGCAGCTCGGTCGAGGAGAACTTCCGCAGCTCGCCGATGATCTCCTCGACGTCCCCGCCCGAGCAGAAGGCGCGGCCCGCGCCGCGCAGCACCAGCACGCGGGCGTCGCCGCGGTGAGGCAGCTCGGCGGCCAGGTCCCGCAGATCGGCGTAGGCCTCGAACGTCAGCGCGTTGAGCTTGTCGGGGCGGTTGAAGGTGACGGTCGCGACGCCATCGGCGATCGCGAAGTCGAAGTGCTCCCACCGCTCGGTCAGAGCGGCCGAGGCGCGGAACGGGGTCATGCTTGGATTCCTCCTCCGTCGAGGATCAGGGTCTGGCCGTTGAGCGAACGGGCGTCGGGGGACGCCAGCCAGGCGACCGCCGCGGCGACCTCGTCGGGATCGAGCAGCCGGCCGAGCGGCGAGCTGCCGCCGAGGGCGTCGCGGGCCTCGTCGGCGTCCCGCCCGGTCCGCTCCGCGATCCGGTCGACCGAGCGATCGGTCATCGGGCTGTCGACGAAGGTCGGGCAGACGGCGTTGGCCGTCGCGCCGCTGCCGGCCAGCTCGGCCGCGGCGACGCGCATCAGGCCGACGGCGGCGTGCTTGGACGCGGCGTAGGCGGCGGTGTAGGGCGTGCCGACCCGGCCGACGGTCGAGGCGACGGTGACGATCGCGCCGCTGCCGCGCGCCCGCATGCCGGCGATCACCGCGCGCGTGCCGAGGAACGGCCCGGTCGCGTTGACGCGCTGGTGGTCCTCCCAATCGGCCAGCGTGGTGCGGTGGAGCGGGGCGCTGCGGGCGATCCCGGCGTTGTTGACGAGCACGTCCGGGGTGCCGTCGAGCGCGCCGAAGACGTCGACGACGTCCGCCTCGCTGGTGACGTCGCAGCGGCGGACGGTCAGCCGCTCGCCGTCCAGCCCCTGGGCCAGGGCGTCGAGCGCCTCGGCGCGGCGGCCGAGGGCGACGACGCGGTCGCCGGCCGCCAGGAAGCGGGCGCAGCAGGCCCGGCCGACGCCGCCCGACGCGCCGGTCACGACCACCAGGCGACCGGGACCTGATGGGCCACTTGTCGTCGAGGTGGTGTGCAGACCATCCATTGGCGATACTCTACACATCAGCGGGCAACGATGTAAAGTGTTGTGGGATGGCAGCTGATGCATGGATCGTCGACGCGGTGCGGACGCCGATCGGCCGGCATGGCGGCGTCCTCGCCGGCGTCCGGCCGGACGACCTGGCGGCGACCGCGATCGAGGCGCTCGTGGCGCGCACCGGCGCGCCACCGGACCAGATCGAGGACGTCGTCCTCGGCAACGCCAACGGCGCCGGCGAGGAGAACCGCAACGTCGGGCGGATGGCGGCGCTGCTCGCCGGGCTCCCGCACGGCGTTCCCGGCGCCACGGTCAATCGGCTCTGCGCGTCGGGCATGGAAGCGGTCGTCGGAGCCAGCCGGGCGATCCGCTGCGGCGACGCCGACCTGATGGTCGCCGGCGGCGTCGAGTCGATGACCCGCGCACCGTGGGTGGCGCTGAAGCCCGGGCGCGCGTTCCCGACCGGGCCGTCGGAGCTGGTCGACACGACGATCGGCTGGCGGTTCGCGAACCCGCGGATGGCGCAGGTCGCGTCGCTCGACTCGATGGGCGAGACGGCCGAGAACGTCGCCGAGCGCTACGGCGTCGACCGCGACGCCCAGGACCGCTTCGCCCTCGCCTCGCACCGGCGCGCGGTCGCCGCCTGGGCGGACGGCCGCTGGGCCGACGAGGTGGTGCCGGTCGCGACGCCGCCGCGGCGGCGGGGTGGCGACCCGGTGCTCGTCGACCGCGACGAGGGCCCGCGCGAGGACACCGACCTGGAGCGGCTCGGGCGGCTGCGCCCGGCCTTCCGCGCCGGCGGCTCGGTCACGGCCGGCAACTCGTCGTCGCTCAATGACGGGGCGTCGGCGCTGCTGCTCGCCTCGACGCGCGCCGTCGCCGAGCACGGCTGGACGCCGACCGTGCGCGTGGCGGGCGTCGGGGTCGCCGGGGTCGACCCGGCGTACATGGGGATCGGGCCGGTTCCCGCGACGCGACGCGCGCTCGAGCGCGCCGGGATCGGGATCGAGGACCTGCAGGTGGTCGAGCTGAACGAGGCGTTCGCGGCGCAGGCGGTGGCCTGCGTGCGCGAGCTCGGGCTCGACCCCGAGATCGTCAACCCGAACGGCGGCGCGATCGCCCTCGGCCACCCGCTCGGATCGTCCGGCGCCCGGATCGTCGGCTCGCTCGTCCACGAGATGCGCCGCCGCCGCGCGCGCTGGGGCCTGGCGGCGCTCTGCGTCGGCGTCGGGCAGGGCGTCGCCGTCGTGCTGGAGCAGCCGTCGGCCGGGGGCGGCCGATGACCGCCGCGCTCGACGGGCCGCTGGTCGTCGTCGGCGGCGGGACGATGGGCGCCGGGATCGCGCTGCTCGCCGCGCTCCACGGCCAGCGGGCGACGGTCCTCGAGGGCGACGCCGACGCGGCCGACGCGGCCCGCGGGCGGGTCGAGCGCGCCCTGGCGCGACGGGTCGCGCGCGGGACGCTGGAGGCCGCGGACGCCGATCCGGTCCTCGCGCGGATCGCCGTCGTCGCCGACCACGGCGCGACGGCCGACCCGGTCGCCGTGATCGAGGCGGTGCCCGAGATCCTCGAGCTGAAGCGGCGGGTGCTGGCGCGAGCCGCGGCCGCGTGGCCCGGGGCGACCCTGGCGTCGAACACCTCGTCGATCCCGATCGCCGAGATCGCCGCCGGCCTCGACGAGCCCGAGCGGGTCGTCGGCCTGCACTTCTTCAACCCGCCGACCGAGATGAAGCTGGTCGAGCTGGTGGTGCCGCCGCGCGCGCTCCCCGCCCACGTCGACGTCGCCCGGCGCGTCGCGGCGGCCCTCGGGCGGACCGTCGTCGAGGCGACGGACGCGCCGGGGTTCGTCGTCAACCGCTGCGCCCGGCCGTACTACCTGGAGGCGCTGCGGGCCGTCGAGCAGGGCCTCGCCGACGTCGCCACGATCGACGGCGCGTGCGAGGAGGCCGGGTTCCCGCTGGGCCCGTTCGCGCTGATGGACCTGATCGGCATCGACGTCAGCCTGGCCGTCACCCGGTCGATGTGGCAGCGCGGCGACCACGAGCCCCGCTGGCGCCCGAGCCCGTTGCAGGAGCAGCGGGTCGCCGACGGCCAGCTCGGCCGCAAGAGCGAGCGCGGGTTCCACGCCTACGGCGACGGCGCCCCGGTGCGCGGGCGCGCCCGTCCGGCCGACCGGGTCGTCGCCGCCGAGGAGGCGGCCGACCGCGCGGGGGCCGCGATCGACGCCTCGCTGACCGGCCGGCCCGCACCGGCGGCCGACGTCGCGCTGGCCCGGATCCTCGTCCAGCTCGTCAACGAGGCGCGGTTCGCGCAGGCCGAGGGCGTCGCCACCGCCGACGCGATCGACGTCGGGATGACGGTCGGCCTCAACCACCCGGTCGGCCCCGCCCGCTGGTCGGCGTGGATCGGCGGCGCGCGAGTCGACGGCTTCCTCGACCACCTGGCGGGGCCGGCGGGCGACCCGGTCTACCGCCGACCCGCCCCGACCCCGACCACCGAGGAGCCACGATGAGCCCCGACGAGCGCTCCGCGGTCCGCCGCAGCAACCCGCGCGACGGCGTCGCGCTGCTGACGCTCGACCGGGCCGCGTCCCGCAACGTCCTCGACGACGAGCTCCGCGACGGCCTGATCGCGGCGCTGGAGGCGACCGACGCCGACGCCGACGTCCGCGCGGTGGTCCTGACCGGCGGCTCCGAGGTCTTCGCCGCCGGGGCCGACATCCGCGCGATGCGCGACCAGGGGTTCCAGGACGCGATCGCCGCCCGCGGCGCCCGGCTCTGGGGCCGGCTGGCCGCGGTCCGCAAGCCGCTGATCGCCGCCGTCGCCGGGCCCGCCGTCGGCGGCGGCTGCGAGCTGGCGCTGGCCTGCGACCTGGTCGTCGCCGCCGACACGGCGGAGTTCTCCCAGCCCGAGGTCCGCCTGGGGATCATCCCCGGCGGCGGCGGGACCCAGCGGCTGGCCCGGACGCTCGGCAAGCACCGCGCGATGGACCTGGTGCTGACCGGCCGGCGGGTCAGCGCGGAGGAGGCGCAGCGGCTCGGGTTCGTGAACCGGGTGGTGGCCGCCGAGCGGCTGCAGGACGCGGCGCTCGAGCTGGCGGAGACGATCGCCCGCCGCCCGGCGATCGCCGTCCAGCTGGCCAAGCGCGCGGTCCTCGCGGCCGACGAGACCTCGCTCGGCGCCGGCCTCGCGGTCGAGCGCGAGCTGTTCCTGCTGGCGATGGCCAGCGACGACCGCCGCGAGGGGATGGCGGCGTTCCTGGAGCGGCGCCCGCCCCGCTTCACGGGACGCTGAGCGAGGACGCGACGCGCTGGCGGGGTCGCCCGTTGCGGGGCGGGACCTGGGTCTCGCCACGCGACGACGTCAAGGAGGTCGGCGACCTCGTCAACCCGCTCGGGATCGGCGACGCGGTCGCCCGGCATTTTTTCTTGCCCGCGGGCCCGCCGTTCGTCTACCGTACTCGACCGCGGGCAAAATTACAGTCTTTGTCCGAAGGCTGAACGCGCCTCGCCCGCACCCCCGTAGGTCAACGAAGGAGCAGGCATGAGCAGGATTCGCAGGGCGACCGCGGCCATGTGCGTCGCAGCGACGATCGGTGTCGGAGCGCTGGCCCTCGCCGGGCCAGCCGCCGCGGCCAATACGACGTACTACGTCGATGCGGCGAGCGGGTCCGACGCCAACGCGGGCACGAGCACCGCGACGGCGTGGAAGACGCTGGCCAAGGTCAACGCCACGACCTTCGGGGCGGGGGACAAGATCCTGCTGCACACCGACCAGACCTGGGTCGAGCAGCTGCGGCCCAAGGGCTCCGGCGTCGCGGGCAACCCGATCACGATCGGCAACTACGGCGGCGGCGCCAAGCCGATCGTCGACGGCAAGAACGTCGCCGGTGGCGGCGCGGGTGGCGGCGCGGTCTACCTGGTCAACCAGAGCTACTGGACGATCACCGGCCTCGAGGTCACCAACGACAACGGGACCAACAACGTCGTCGGCAGCAACCGCGTCGGGATCCTCGTCAACAACACCAGCGGGAACCTGAAGACGGGGATCACGATCAAGGACAACTACGTCCGCGACGTCAACGGCTGCTTCAACTGCAACGGCGCCAACGGCCAGACCAACGGCGGCATCTCGGTCGTGGCCGACACGATGAACGGCCTCGGCAACGGCGCCAGCAGCTACAAGGACGTCCAGATCACCGACAACGTCGTCGAGCGCGTCGGCCGCACCGGGATCAACTTCGACGACTACTCGACCGGCTTCCTGCTCTATTTCGTCTCGCAGGACGCGTTGAGCAAGAACGTCACGATCGCGCGCAACACGCTGAAGGACATCGACAGCGACGGCATCATCCTGCGTGGCTCGAAGGAGAACCTGATCGAGCACAACACCGTCGACGGTGCCGGCTCGGTCACCGTCTCGGGAACCCAGCCCGGCACGGTCGGCATGTTCGTGGCCAAGACCACCAACACCGTCATGCAGTTCAACGAGGTCTCCCGCGTGCAGACGCACGTCGTCGACGGCCACGCCTACGACGTCGACCTGTTCGCCTACAACACGATCGTCCAGCACAACTACAGCCACGACAACGAGGGCGGGCTGATCCTGCTGATGGGCGGCCTCGGTTCCGGCAGCAACGCCACCGTCCGCTACAACCTCAGCGTCAACGACGGCTTCGCCGGCGACAAGGGCATCGTGTCGCTGTCCAGCGGCCTGCTGAACGGCTCGAAGATCTACAACAACACGATCTACATCAAGGCCGGCCTGAACTCCCCGCCGATCGCCCAGCAGGGCTGGAGCGGCGACAACAACAACGGCTGGTGGTTCCGCAACAACGTCGTCGTCAACCACGGCACCGGTACCTGGGCGCTGCCGAAGGGCGCGGGCACGACGATCAGCAACAACCTGATCTACGGCAACCACACCGCCGGTGAGCCGGCCGATCCGCAGAAGATCACGGCCGACCCGCAGATGCTCGCGCCGTCGGACACCGCGCCGTACGGCATCGCCAACGTCGGCGGCTACCAGCTGGCCCCGACCTCGCCCGCGGTGGGCACCGGCGCGCTGATCCCCGACAACGGCGGACGGGACTTCTTCGGACGCCCCGTCTCCGCCACCGCCGCCCCGACCCGCGGGTTCCACGAGGTCAACTAGGCGGACGACTCGACGCGCGGCGGCCGGCCCCACGGGGTCCGGCCGCCGCCGGTCGAGCCGCGGCGAGCGAACGGACCGCTGCTAGCCTCGGCCGATGAGCTACCCGGCGCGGATCGCCGACTCCGGCGTCCTCGCCCCCGGCCGGCAACGCTTCTCTCCCCGCCAGGAAGAGGTCATCGACACCGTCGAGACGCTGTTCCGCCGCGAGGGCCTGCGCGGGGTCCGGATGGGCGACCTGGCCACCGCGGCCAACTGCTCGCGCAGCACCCTCTACGAGATCGCCCCCAGCAAGGAGGACCTGTTCCTCCTGGTGCTCGACCGGATGATGCGCCGGATCTCGCTCCGCGGCGCCGCCGCGATCAACGAGGCGAGCAGCAACATGGACCGCATACGCGCGATGCTCACCAGCGGCGCGCTGGACTTCGCCGACCTCGGCCCGCGCTACCTCGACGCCGTCCGCAGCCACCCGCCCGCGCGGATGCTCCTCGACCACTGGATCGCCGTCTGCCGCGACATGCTCGAGGACCTGATCGCCCGCGCGATCGCCGAGCACGAGATCCGCCCCGTCAACGGCCGCGTCGTCGCCGAGGTGATGTTCGCGTCGGTCCTCACCTTCACCGACCCCGACTTCACCCGCACCAGCCGCGTCACCACCGCCGACGCGCTCGGCGGCATGGTCGACCTGCTGCTCAACGGCCTGCGGCCCCGCTGACGCCCTCGGCGAGGAACCGCGCCGGCAGCCGGACCAGCCCCTGCAGGGTGTTGTTCCGCAGGAGCCGCGGCTCGCCCGTCGCGACCGCGGCGACGGCCGGGACCATCGCCTGGAGCAGCGCCCGCATCTCGAGCTTGGCGAGGTGGATGCCGACGCAGGTGTGCGGCCCGTTGCCCCAGCCGAGGTTCGCCGCCGGCCGGCGGTCGAGGTCGAAGCGCTCCGGATCGGGGAACTGCCGCTCGTCGAGGTTGGCGGCGGCGAACAGGAGCGCGACGCGGCTGCCGGCCGGGAGCGTGACGCCGTCGACGACGGTCGTGCGCGCGATCCGGCGCGTGAACCCGCGGATCGGGGAGGACAGGCGGACGGACTCCACGACCGCCGCGGGGATCCGGTCGGGCTCCGCGCGCAGCCGGGCCCAGAGCCCGTCGACCGTGGCCAGGTGCCGCAGCAGCGCGGCCGAGGCGAGGATCGTCGTGTCGAGGCTCGGGGCGACGAAGTCGATCACCATCGTCCGCGCCTCCAGCTGGGTGATCTCGCCCGCGTCGGCGGCGTCGAAGACCGTCTCGGCCCAGCCGCCGGGCACGACCATCCGGCGACGCAGGCGGCGGCTGTAGCGCCAGAGGTCGAGCGCGGCGAGCGCGGCGCGCATGCCTCGCCGGTTGGCCGGCCCGAGCCCGTCGAACGTCGCCCGCCCCCAGGTGAGCAGCTGCTCGCGCGGGACGCGGACGCCGACGAGGTCGGCGACGACGCGCAGCGGCAGCGCGCTGGCGAAGTCCCGCACGCCGTCGAACCCCTCGGCCCGCCGCAACTCGGCCACCACCGCCGCGGCCTCGCGGTGCACCTGCTCGTCGAGGTCCCCGAGGGCCCGCGCGCCGACGGAGCGCAACAGGACGCCGCGGCGGGTGGCGTGAGCGGCGCCGTCGGCGGAGATCGTCGTGCGGCGGCCGAGCCGGTTGGCGAGCGGGTTGGCCGCCACCCCGTGGCCGCTGGTGAACGTCTCGGCGTCCTTCAGGGCGGCGCGGACGTCGGCGTAGCGGCCGATCGCGAAGAGCGCGTGGCGCGGCAGCCAGACGGCCGGGCCGGCGTCGCGGACGGCGACGTACGTGGCGGCCGGGTCGCGCAGCGCCGCGTCGCCGTAGAGGTCGAGGTCCACCCGCGGCGCATCGGACCCGCGAGCAGCGGACGGGCCCCTCGGCATCAGGCCGCCGCGCCGTCGTCCCGGCCCATCGCCCAGCTCGGCCGGCCGGCCGCCGGCTCCAGCGCCGGGAACCCGGTCAGCACGAACCGCAGCGGCGGCGAGCCGCCCCACTGGTTGATCGGATCGGGCAGGAGCGGCCAGGAGCGAGCCTGGTAGTCGCCCGCCGGCGGCATCTGCTCCAGCTCGGAGCAGTGCTCGACCATCGCGCCGTCGTGGTCGTGGTGGTAGAGGAAGTGGTTGTTGCCCGGCCCGTGCCGGCTGGGGCCCCAGATCGGCTTCGCGCCGCGCCGGGCCTTCAGGCGGTCGGCGACGCGGCCCAGCGCGTTGAGGTCGGGCCAGGCGTAGGCGTAGTGCGAGAGCTCGACGGTCGGCGAGAGCACGACGGCCATCCCGTGGTGATCGGCGTCGCAGTGCCACCAGCTGGCGATCGGGAAGATCCGGTCGGAGAAGCGGAAGCCCAGGCCGTCCCGGAGGAAGCGCTCGAACCGGCGTGGCCGGCGGACCTTGACCGAGACGTGCTCGAACTTGAGCGGGCGGTCGCCGGGCTCCAGCTCGATGCCGCGCTGCATCCCGCAGAAGAGCTTGAACACGTGGCCCTCCGGGCTGCGCACCAGGAGCGCCCGGTCGATGCCCGGCTCGCCGTCGTAGACGGCGCCCAGCACCGTGCCGCCGGCCGCCGGCACGGTGCGCGCCGCCTGGTCGAGCGCGGCCGGGTCGGCGACCTCCAGGCCGATGTGGTCGTAGCCGCGGCGCACCGGGTCCTGGATCAGGATCAGCTCGTGGTGGCGGTCGTTGCAGGTCAGGTAGGCCGCGCCGGCGGTCCGCTCGACCTCGACCATGCCGATCACGTCGCGCTGGAACGCGACGGCGGCGTCGAGGTCGGGAACGCGGAGGCCGATGTGCCCCATGCGGGTGGTGACCATGTCGTCAGGCGTCCTTCTCGGAGAGGTGTCGGCGCAGCGAGCGCGGGGCGCGTCCGGTGAGGTGGCGGACGTCGTCGGTGGGCGTGCCGTCGGCGCCGGTGGCGAAGTAGGCGGCCATCCGCAGGGCGTGGTCGACCTCGAAGTCCGACGCGCCGCGACGGCGCAGCGCCCGGGCGGCCAGCCGCGGCGGCACGCTGACGTAGCGGGCGCCGATCGCGCGGGCGACGTCGTCGAAGGTCACGCCCGCCGGGCCGGTCAGGTGCCACGCCCGGTCCGGCCCGTCGACGTCGCGGAGCGCCGCGACCGCCGCGGCCGCGACGTCGGCCGCGTCGACCATCGCGATCGGCCCGTGCCCCATCGGCGCGAGCAGGAGCCCCGCCCGCGGCGCCATCGTGGCGAGGTTCTGCATCAGGAACGACGGCCGCAGGAAGGCGAAGCGCAGCCCCGACTCCTCGATCCGCCGCTCGCTGCGCCAGTGCGCGACGGCGGTGCTCGTCGGGCCGTTGGGGCCGAGCGCCGGGGCGCCGCCCGACAGCTTGACGATCCGCCGGACGCCGGCGGCGACGGCGGCCGCCACGGCGTCGGCCTCCCATCGATCCTGGTCGGGGTCGTGCGGGGTCAGCAGGAAGAGCTGCTCGACGCCCTCCAGGGCCGCGTCGAGTGATCGCCGGTCGCGGAGGTCGACCGCCGGCCGGCGCAGCGGGCGATGGGCGACGCCGCGCTCGGCCAGCTCGGCGGTGACCCGGCGGCCGATCGTGCCCGTCGCCCCGAGCACGGCGATCATGCGGCGACCGCCATCGCCGGCCGACCGGTGCGCAGCCCCGACCCGACCGTGGCCCGCAGGGCCCGGAGCGCCTGCGGCCGGTCCTCGCAGGCGAAGACGTAGCGGTCCGGTCGCAGCAGGGTCCAGTCGCGCTCGTGCGGCAGCTCGACGACGTGCAGGCCGGCGGCGCGCCAGCCGCTGGCCGCCTCCGGCGTGCTCGCGACGACCGCCCAGCCGCGGCCGAGCCGGTCGTCGAGCCGGTCGGGCTGCGGGAACAGCGATCCGACGCGGCGGCGGAGCGGCAGCCGGTCGGGCGTGCGGGCGAACGCGCCCGCACGGTAGGTGGGGAGCGGCTTGGCCTGCTCGCTGATCCACTCGCGCGCGCCGCTGCGGTCCAGCAGCGCCAGCGCGGCGTCGCGGATCCACGCGGTCCGGGGAGCGGTGGTCTGCACGAGCCCGCCCCAGCGCACCGCGAGCCGCTGCATGCTCGTCACGTGCGGGCGGCGCTCGGCCTCGTAGCTGTCCAGCAGGCCATCCGGCGCGCCGTGGAGGACCGCGTCGAGCTTCCACGCCAGGTTGGCGGCGTCGCGCGCGCCCGACGAGAACCCCTGGCCGACGAACGGCGGCATCACGTGCGCGGCGTCGCCGGCAAGCAGGACCCGTCCGGCCCGCCAACGGTCGGCCGTGCGGGCGTGGAACGTGTAGGCCACCGCCCGCTCGACCTCGACCTGCTCGTCGCCGATCCACGGGGCCAGCAGCGCGTCGATCCGGTCGCGGTCGAGGAACGCGGCGGCGTCCTCTCCCGGGTGCAGCATCCACTCCCAGCGGTGGCGGCCCGGCGACATCGGCAGCGTCACGATCGGGCGCGCTGGATCGCCGACGAAGCAGGGGTGCGGAACGCGGGCGATCGGGCGGTCGACGAGCGCGTCGAGCACCAGCCACCGCTGCACGAAGGTCGAGCCGCCGAAGGGCACCTGCAGGCGGCCGCGAACCGCGCTGCGTCCGCCGTCGCAGCCGACCAGGTAGCGGGCGTCGAGCCGCGTGGCCCGTCCGCCCTCGACCGGCCGCACCCACGCCGTCACCCCCTCGGCACGGCGGTCGAGGACCTCGAGCCGCTGACCCCAGCGCAGCTGCGCCGCCTCCCGCTCCTGCAGCGCGGCGACCATCGTGCGCTCCATCGACGGCTGGTGGATCGAGACCAGCGGCGGCTGCCCGAGGTCGCCGTGGACCGGGCGCAGCGCCGGGATCGCGCGGCCGCGGGCGGTGACGAAGCTGACCGTCTGCTGGACCTGCGCGTCGGCGAGGATCCGCTGGTCGAGGCCGACGGCCTGGAAGATCCGCAGCACCTCGTCGTCGACCACCGCCGCGCGCGGCAGGGGGTGGGGCTCGCGCGCCTCGTCGACGGCGATCGTCCGCACGCCGAGGTCGGCGAGCAGCAGCGCGAGCAGCTGGCCGACCGGCCCGAGCCCGCAGATCAGGACGTCGGCGTCCATCAGACCGCGGTCGCCGGGACCGCCTCGGCCGACACGCGGTTGGTCAGGGTGCCGATCCCGTCGATCTCCAGCTGCACGGTCTGCCCGGGCCTGATCCAGCGCTCCAGCTCGAGGCCGCAGCAGCCGGGCATCGTGCCGGTCGAGATCACGTCGCCGGCGTCCAGCCGCTCGCCCCGGGACGCGTAGGCGAGCATTGCCCCGAGCTCGTGCGCGGGTCCGGCGGTTCCCCCCTCGCACCACAGCTCGCCGTCGACCCGCACGCGGCCGGTCGCGGCCTTCCAGTCGCCGAACGCGTCGGCCGTGACGACGTCGCAGCCGATCGAGTTGGCGAAGGTCTTCGACTTGATGACCGGGCCGAAGACGTTGTGCCGCGCGTCGTCCGCCTGCACGTCCCGCGCGCTCCAGTCGTTGAGCACGAACCAGCCGCCGACCGCGTCGAGGGCCTCCTCCGGCGTGGCGTCGACCAGCGGCTTGGTCAGGACGAACGCCAGCTCGAGCTCGAAGTCCAGGGCGGTGGTGTGCGACGGCCACCACATGTCCTGGCCGTCGGCGAGGACCATCGTGTGGTTGGCGACGTAGAAGGTCGGGTGCTCGTAGAAGCCCTTCGTCGGCTTCAGCTTCGGGAACGTGCGGCCGGTCTTCTCGAAGGCGCTGACGATCCGCCAGATCGGCGCCGGGAAGAAGTGCTTGACCAGCATCCGGCTGGAGCCGATCACGTGCGACTCCCAGAGCATGAAGGCCCGCATCGACCGCGGCCGGAACGGGAGCACCGCCGTCGCGGGATCGACCTCGACGGCGTCGGGCGACGCCAGCGCCGCCGCCGCCCGCGCCCGGGCCGGCGCGCCCTCGGCCAGGAAGGCGACCAGGTCGTCCTCGCCCGGCAGCCGGACCCAGCGATCGCGCTCGGCGTCGTGGGCGATCAGGCCCTCTGCGGTCATCCGGAGCTTCATGCTGACGACCCTACGCAAATCTGATGATCTCGTCAAATATGACGGCGAGTGCCGATCGAGGTACCGTTCGGGCATGGCCGATGCCCCCGACCGCCACGCCCGGCGCCGCGAGGCGACCCGCGCGAAGCTGGTCGCCGCCACGAGGACCCTGATCGCCCGCCAGGGGGCGGACAGCACGCGGATCCAGGAGATCACCGACGAGGCCGACGTCGGATTCGGGTCGTTCTACAACCACTTCGAGAGCAAGGACGCGATCGTCGAGGCCGTCCTGGCCGAGACCATCGCCGCGCAGGCCGCCGCGATCGACGCGCTGACCGCCGCGATCGACGACCCCGCCGAGGTCGTCGCGGCCGCCCACCGCTCGTTCGTGCGTCGCGCGCGCAGCGACCCCGACTGGGGCTGGCTGCTGCTGCGCCTGGACATGTCGCACGGGGTGCTGCGCGCGTCGCTCGGGCCCTACGCGCAGAGCGACCTGCGCGTGGGCGTCGCGAGCGGCCGGCTGCAGGTGCCGGACGAGACGATCGCGCTCTACGCGATGGGCGGCGCGCTGCTCGCCGTCATGCGACTGGTGCTCGACGGAGCCGCCCCGCCAGACGCCGACGTCCACCACGCGGAGGGCGTCCTCCGCTTGCTCGGCCTCGACCGGGACGAGGCCCACGAGGTCGCCCGCCGACCGCTGCCCACGCGGCCGGCGCCCACGCCGGCGACGCCGCGCTAGGCCCGCGGCGCTCGGGCCCCGCGGCCCGGCCCGCGCGGGTGAGGGCGCGGCCGGGCGGTGGCCCGCGTCAGCCGGCGGGCAGGTCGGCGGGGAAGCGCTGACGCTCCGAGGACTCCTCCGCCAGGTAGGCGAGCGCGCTGTCGCAGTGCACCTCGACCGCCGGGGCCAGGCCCTTGCGGTCGTCGAGCGTTCCCGCCTTGATGATGGCCAGCGCCGGGAGCGCCTCGGGGAGCGTCGCCAGCGGCGAGCCGCAGTTGCTGCAGAACTGCCGCTGGGTCGGCGTGCCCGTCGCCTCGGTCGTGGTCTGGAACGACGCCAGCGTGCTGCCGGAGACCGCGAGGCTCTCACGCGGGACGCCGACGACCAGCGAGTAGGCCGATCCGGTCTGGCGCTGGCAGGTGTCGCAATGGCAGATCGCGGTGATCACCGGGTCGGCGCTCACGGTGTAGGACACGTTGCCGCACAGGCAGTGTCCGCTCATCTTCGGCATCGGTCGTGCTCCTCGGGTTCGTCGGGGGTCAGGGGTCAGCGGGTCGACGTCGCCGACGGCGCGGCGGCCGCGCCGACGACGCCGACGACGTGCTCGGCCAGCGGCCCGGAGGAGGCCGGGTTCTGCCCCGTGTAGAGGTTGCGGTCGGCGACGAGGAACGGCGCCCACAGCTCGCCGGACGCGAACTGGGCGCCGCGCTCGCGCAGCCGGTCCTCGAGCAGCCAGGCGGCGAGCGGCGCCAGCCCGACGGCCTCCTCCTCCGCGTTCGTGAAGCCGGTCAGGCGCCAGCCGTCGAACGCCCAGGAGCCGTCGGGCCGGTCGGCCGAGAGCAGCGCCGCCGAGGCGTGGCAGACGGCGGCGACCGGACGACCGGCGTCCAGCATCGCGACGATCGTCTCGCCCATCAGGGGAAGGACCGCGAGGTCCTCCATCGGCCCGTGCCCGCCGGGCAGGAACAGCGCGTCGAAGGACAGCACGTCGACCTCCTCGAGCGCGGTCGGCCGGGTCAGCTCGTCGCCCAGCGCGTCCAGGTGGGCGCGCAGGTCCGCGAGCGCCGCCTCGTCGGCCCCGGTGTACTGCGGCGAGAGGCTGTTGGGGTCGACCTGCGGCGCGCGACCGCCCGGCGTCGCGATCTCGACCGTCCAGCCGGCGTCGCGGAAGGCGCGGTCGGCGGCCACCAGCTCCTCGGCCCAGAAGCCGGTCGGGTGGGCGGATCCGTCGGCGAGCGTCCAGGCGTGAGCGCCGGACACCACCATCAGCACGTTGGTCATCGTCTCTCCCTCTCGGAGCCGGCCCCCAGGGCAGGCGGTCGTCGATCCGAACCGCCCTCAACGCTAGGCCGCGCCCGCTCCGCCGGGACCTGCGACTTCCGTGGAGTTCGCCATGCCGAGACACGGATCTCGTGGGTCGGAGGGTCGCGACGCCGGCGTAGACTCCGGCACGCACGGATCCGTCGAGCGGCCACGCCGGCCGGTCGCGGGTCGATTCCCCGCGGAGGCCCACCTTGTCCGTCGAGCACAGCGCCGAGCAGCGCCGGGACACCGTCGACCTTCGCCCGCTCGCGGCCACGATCGACGTCGACGCGCTCAGCGCGCACCTGACCGAGGTGATGCTCGACGAGGTCTACGGCCAGGTCATCGACCCCGACGTCCTGCGCGCGCCGCTGCAGCGCGCGACGCGCGAGAAGGCGGCATGCCTGGTCGGGCTGATCGCCGGCGACGTCGCGCTCGAGGACGTCGACGCGCCCTCGTCGCTGCTGTTCGCGGCCGAGGTCGGTCGCCAGGGCGTCTCCGAGCAGGTCTTCGAGCGGTCCTACCGCGTCGGGCAGGAGGCGCTCTGGGACTGGTGGATGGACGTCGTGCAGCGGCATGGGCACGCCACCGGCGCCCCCGTCATCGACGTCGCCCGCGCCAGCATCCCGCTGCTCTTCGGCTTCGTCGACCGGCTCCTGTTCGGCTCGCTCGCGGCGTACCACGGCGCGGTCGCCGAGCGCCGCCAGTCCCTCGAGCACCGGCGTCTGCGCCTGGTCGAGCAGCTGCTCGACGGCACGCTCACCGACCCGGGCGTCGGCACCGAGCGATTCCTCAACTACGCCCTCGACGGCCATCACCTGGCCGGCGTGATCGACGGCGGCGAGGCCGACCGCCGACGGGTCGTCGCCGCGCTCAAGGAGGCCTGCCACGAGCGCGACTCGCTGCTGTTCAGCCGCGCGGACGGCATCGGCGAGCTCTGGCTCGGGCTGCGGGGGCCGATGACCGCGGCCACCCGCCAGGCGCTGCACGCCGCCGCGGCCGATGCCGGCGCCCGCCTGGCCTTCGGGGACGTCGACCGCGAGCTGGCCGGGTTCCGCCGGACGATGGAGTCCGCCCGCAACGCCGCCAAGGTCCAGGCGATGCTGGGCGACAACGCGCCGCGGGTGATCTGGGCCGACGACGTGCGGATCGAGATCCTCGCTCTCGGCGACGCCCGCGGGGCCCACGCGCTGATCCGGCGCGAGCTCGGACCGGCGATCGACGAGGGCCTGCTGACCGCGCGCATGCACGCGACCCTCGACGCGTGGCTGACGACCGGCTCCTACGTCGGGGCCGCGGCGCTGCTCGGGGTCCACGAGCAGACGATCCGCCAGCGCCTGCGCCGCCTCGAGACCACGCTCGACCACCCGCTGCACGAGCGTCGCACCGAGCTGCACGTCGCGCTGCGGCTCTCGCGGCTGCCGCTGCTCGCGCAGTCGCTCGGCGCCTGACCCGGCGTCGCGGCGGGCGCCGCCGACGCGCTAGCGGGCGGCGAAGTAGAACCCGGCGCGCAGGTCCTCGAGCAGGCCCGGATGCGTCGGCTCCCAGCCCAGCAGCGCGCGCGTCCTGGCGGCCGAGGTCGGGTTGTCGAGGACCACGAGACCCGCCAGCCAGCCGAAGTGCTCGGGGTCGCGCGCCTGCGCCGGCAGGCCGAGCTGCTCGCCGATCGCCGCCGCGATGTCGCGGAACGGGATGCCCTCGTCGCCGACCGCGTGCAGGCGCGAGCCGCCGGGCGCGGACTCCAGCGCCAGGCGGTAGAGGCGCGCGGCGTCGCGGGTGTGACCGGCGGGCCAGCGGTTGGCGCCGTCGCCGACGTAGCCGGCGACGCCCGTGTCGCGCGCGATCCCGATCAGCGACGGGATGAAGCCGTGGAGGTCGAGGTCGCTGTGGACGGTCGGCGGGAGGCGGAGGACCGACGAGCGGATGTCGCGGTCGGCCAGCGCGACGACGGCGTTCTCGGCATCGATACGCCCACCGCCCGCGAAGGCGTCGTCCTCGGTGCCCGCGCGACCCTCGACGCCGCCGACCGCCAGCATCAGCGTGCCCGAGGTCCCGACGAACGGCTTGCCGGAGCCCGCCAGCCCGTCGCCGAGCGCCTCGATCGCGCGGAGGTCGGCGGCGACGGCCTCCTCGGCGCCGCCCGAGAACATCAGGTCGTGCTTGAAGGCCAGGTGGACGACGCCGTCGGCGTCGGCGGCCGCAGCGCGCAGGCCGTCGAGGTCGTCGAGGTCGCCGCGGCGGACCTCGGCCCCAGCCCGCTCGAGCGCGGCGGCGGAGGCCTCGGAGCGGGCGAGGCCGACGACCGCGTGGCCGTTCTGGAGCAGCTCGGGGACGAGCGCCGAGCCGACGTGGCCCGACGCTCCGGTGATGAAGACGCGCATGAGAACCTCCGCGAGAAGTGATGGCACCTGGTGTCATCACCCTAGCACGGCGATGACACCGGGTGTCATCGACTAGCCTTCAGGGCGCGATGGCCCGATGGCAACCCGACGCGCGCAGCCGCCTGGCGAAGGCCGCGCTCGACCTCTACGGCGAGCACGGCTACGACCGCACGACGGTCGCCGAGATCGCCGAGCGCGCCGGCCTGACCAAGCGCACGTTCTTCCGCCACTTCGCCGACAAGCGCGAGGTGCTGTTCTCGGGCTCCGAGGAGCTGGAGCGGCTGATCGTGACCGGGCTCGCCGCCGCGCCCCCTGACGCCGCGCCGCTGGACGCGGTCATGGCCGGCCTGGACGCGACGGCGGCGATGTTCGACGAGCGCCGGGCCTTCGCGACCGCGCGCCAGGCGGTCATCACCGCGCACCCCGAGCTGCAGGAGCGCGAGCTGATCAAGCTGGAGCGGCTGACGACCGCGATCACGGCCGCCCTGCGCGAGCGCGGAGTCGCCGAGGCCCGCGCGCTGCTGACCGCGCGCGCCGGCGTCGCGATCTTCCAGGTGGCCTTCGGGCGGTGGGCGACGCCGGGGGCGCGGCAGACCCTGCGCTCGCTGATGCACGCGGCGCGCAGGGACCTGCGCGACGTGGTCCTCGACGGTTGATGCGAGGCGGACCGGCCGCTGCCGGCGACGCTAGTGCAGCGGCGCGGGCGCACCGAGCTGCGCGACGATGCGCAGTGCGAGCTCGGTCTCGAGCCGGCGGACGTCGTCGGTGGCGTCGGTGGCGATCGGCAGGCCGGCGAGCCGGTACGTCACGGTGTTCCGGTGCACCCCCAGGCGGCGGGCGGCACGGGAGGGACTCGATCCCGCGGCCAGGTAGGCGCCGAGCGTCTCGCGCGTGCGCTCCGCGCCCGGCGCATCCTCGGCGAGCGCCCCCAGGACGCGCCGCACGAAGCGGTCCCGGGCGTCCGGGTCGCGAGAGAGCAGGGACACCAGCTCGATGTCGTCGTAGACCGCGATCGCACGGTCGACGGTGCGGTGCTCGCGGGCGATCGCGGCCACGTGGAGGGCGTCGGCGTGGGCGCGGACGAAGCCGTCGACCCCGCCGTGCGCGCCCGACGCGGCGACGCGGACGCCGGACGGGACCGCGGTGCGCTCCAACCGCCGGATGTCGAGCGGCCGGCTCGCGCTGAGCCATGCGTAGACGCGGTGGCGAGCGGCCGTGGTGAGCGTCCGCACGCCCGGGCCGACGGCGGCCGCGAGGTCGTCGAGGACCCGGTGCAGGAGATCGTCCGGCCCGTCCGCGTCGGTCCGCCAGAGGACGACGGCGACGTGCCGGACGTCGAGCGGATGGTTGAGCGTGCGAGCGGCCGCGACGGGATCGATCGCCTCTCCGGCGAGGAGCTTGCGGATCAGGTGCGCCCGGCGGCCCTCGGCGCTGCTCTCGTGCGCCTGCCGCTCGGCCTCGTACGAGGCACGGATCTGCGTCGCGGCCGCGTCGATGTAGGCGACGATGAGCCGGTTCAGCGTCGTCGCCGCCAGGCCCAGGAGCCGCGGACCCGCCGTGCGATCCAGGTGTCCCTGCCACCATTCGACGGCCAGTCCCTGCGCGCTCCGATAGGCCTCCAGCAGGGAGATCAGCGGGATCCCGTGCTGGATGGTGCTCTGCAGCAGGTCGCTGGCCTCGAGCGGCAGCGCCTCCGCCCGGGCGCCGGCCGGGGCCGCGGCGAGGAGGGCCTGCACGCGCGCGACGTTCGCGTCGATCGCGGCCGCCATGTCGTAGGCGACGTCGTCGTCCGCGAAGAACTCGGGCACCGTCGCGCGAAGACGGGCGACGATCGCCTCGGCGAGCTCCGGGATCGATGCGGCGTGGGCCTCGGCGGCACGGCGGATCAGGGCCTCGGCCTCCGCCTGGGGATTCCGCGAGCGGCCGCTGCCCATGCGACGAGCATCGCACGCCACGGGTGCGCCATGTGCCCAAGGGCGCCCGCTCGAATCAGGCAGAGCCGCACAAGCTGCGGTCGGTGGGCCGGGGCTAGCGTCGCGTCATGGTCGAGACGCGATACGAGCCCTTCGAAACGCACCTGGGTGATCCCGAGACGTTCGCCGACGGTCCGCCGCACGCGCTCTTCGCCCGCATGCGCGAGGACGCGCCGGTGATGTGGACCACCGCGCCCGCGTGGTGGCCGGAGGAGGACCAGCCCGGCTTCTGGAACGTGACGCGCGCCGAGGACGTCGAGCGCGTGAGCAAGGACCCGGAGACGTTCTCGTCGGCGCTGGGCGGGTTCACGATGCGAGCCGGCGAGGTCGGGTCGATCGAGGTCCAGCGCAGCGTCATGATCGGCAAGGACGGCGCCGAGCACTCCCGCATGCGCGGCACCGTCAACAAGGCCTTCACCCCATGGCGGGTCCGCGACCTGGAGGACGAGCTTCGCGCGCGGGTCGCCGAGCTGATCGAGGCCGTCGCCGGGGCGGGGCGTTGCGACCTGGCGGCGGACCTCGCCGGTCCCCTCGCCAACGCCACGGTCTGCGGCCTCCTGGGAGTCCCCGAGGAGGACCGTGAGCAGCTGAACCGCTGGACCGACGCCTTCCTGTCGTCCGACGACGAAGTCGCGGGCGGGATGAGCGGCGACGAGGCGATGCTGGCCTCGGCGCAGTACCTCGCGGGCCTGATGCAGCAGCGCCGGGACCAGCCGGCAGACGACCTCATCACGGCCCTCGGGGTCGCGACGTACGAGGGCCGGCCGATGCCGGCCGACGAGCAAGTCGGCGTCTTCTCGCAGCTCTTCGCGGCCGGGATCGACTCGACCAAGGGCACGATCTGCAACGGCGTCCTGACCCTGCTCGAGCACCCCGAGCAGCTGGCCCTCCTGCGCGAGGACGCCAGCCTGATCCCGGGAGCGGTCGAGGAGATCCTGCGCTGGACGCCGGCCTTCACCCACCAGCGCCGGACCGCGACGCGGGACGTCGAGCTCGGCGGCCAGGCGATCCGGGCCGGCGACTCCGTGGTCGTCTGGCTCCAGTCCTCCAGCCGCGACCCCCGGGCGATCGACGACCCCGACCGCTTCGACGTGACCCGCGGCCGGAAGCGGTGCCCGCACCATGCGTTCGGCGGTGGGGGCCGGCACTTCTGCCTCGGCGCCGGCCTGGCGCGGCTGGAGCTGACCGTGTTCTTCGAGGAGCTGCTCGCGCGCGTCGACGACCTCCGCCTGGCCGGCACCCCGGAGCGGATCCGCTCCGGGTTCGTCGACGGCTTCAAGCACGTCCCGCTGACCTTCACGCCCGTGCGGCACCCGCACGTGGCGGCCTGACCACGATCCCGAACGGAAGCACCACCATGTCGCTCCAGACCTCGCCCCTCGTCGACCGCCCGGTCGACGGACCGACCGACGCGTCCGCGATCGCCACCCTGCACGAGAGCTTCGCGCTCCAGCAGGCGGCGTTCCGTCGCGATCCGCACCCCGACATCTCCCAGCGGATCGAACACCTCGGTGCCCTGGCCGCGATGCTCATGGCCAATCGGGAGCGGATCGCGGACGCGATCGCGGAGGACTTCGGCAGCCACCCGGCCGTGTTCACCGATCTGCTGGAGATCCTCGGGCCCGCCGGCCGCGCGGCCACCGCGATCGAGCACCTCGCCGACTGGATGGCCCCGTCGGAGCGGGCCGCCAACCCGGACGTCTACGGCACGGCGCGTGCCACGATGCGCTACGAGCCGAAGGGCGTGATCGGCAACATCGCCCCGTGGAACTTCCCGTTCGAGATCGGCTGCGGTCCGCTGGTCGAGATGCTGGCGGCCGGCAACCGCGTCATCGTCAAGCCCTCCGACCTGACGCCGGCCTGCGGCGCGCTGCTCCAGGAGCTCGTCGCGTCGACGTTCGACCGCGAGCACGTCACCGTGGCCGTCGGGGGACTCGAGCTGGCCCGCGAGTTCTCGAGCCTGGCGTGGGACCACCTCCTCTACACGGGCAGCCCGGCCGTTGGGCGCGAGATCATGCGCACCGCGGCCGAGAACCTCGTCCCAGTGACCCTGGAGCTCGGCGGCAAGTGCCCCGCGGTCCTGACCGCCAGCGGCGTGACCGCGCAGGCGGCGGAGTCGATCGTCGGGACGAAGCTCGTCAAGAACGGCCAGATGTGCATCTCGGTCGACCACGTCCGCCTGCCGGTCGACCGCGTGGACGACTTCGTCGAGCTCGTGCGTGCACACGCACGGGACACGGTGCCCGAGCACTCGCGGACGGCGGACTGCACCGGCATCGTCAGCGACCGCCACCTGGCCCGGATCGAGCAGCTCCTCGACGAGGCGCGGGCGGCCGGCGCGCGGATCGTGGAGCTCGAGCCCGGGGTGCGCGCGGACCCCTCGACGCGACGGATGCCGCTCACGCTCGTGGTCGATCCGCCGCCGCACCTGCGCCTCTGCCGCGAGGAGATCTTCGGGCCGATCCTGCCGTTGCTGCCCTACGAGGACCTCGACGACGCCGTCGCCGCGATCGACGCCGACGACCGACCGCTGGCCCTCTACGTCTTCGGCGCCGACGTCGAGGAGTGCGAGCAGGTCGTCAGCCGGGCACGGTCGGGCGGGGCCTGCATCAACACGTGCGCGCTGCAGGGGGCCCTGCCGACGCTCGGGTTCGGGGGCAGCGGGACCAGCGGCATGGGTCGCCACCACGGCATCGAGGGCTTCCGCGAGTTCAGCACCGCCCGCGGCGTCGTCGTCCGTGGCAGCGGCGACAGCATCGATGCGCTGTATCCGCCCTACGACGAGAAGGCGCGGGCGATCCTCGACGCGGCGTACGGCGGATGAGCGTCGCCGTGGCCGTGCGCCGCGGCCGGGCCGGTCGACCGTGAGCGAGTCGCGCAACCGCCAGATCGTCCTGGCCCAGCTGCCCGGATCCGGCCCGCTGCGGCTCGAGCACTTCGTCGCCCGCGACGGAGCGCGGCCGGTCCCCGGTCCACGAGAGCTGCTCGTGCGACCGATCGTGCTGTCGATCGACTCCGCCAGCCGCGCGTGGATGAACGGGCCGACGTACCGCCCGCAACTCGTGCCGGGAGACGTCATGGCCGGGTACGCACTGGCGGAGGTCGTCGATGCCGGCGACGCCGCGTTCGCCGCCGACGACCTGGTCCTCGCCGACACCGGCTGGCAGGAGTGGGCGACGGTCCCGGCGACCGATGCGACGCCGGTGCGGCGCGTCGCCGCGCTGACCCATCACGTCAGCGTCCTCGGCGTCTCGGGCCTGACCGCCCATCTCGGCCTGCACGACGTCGGGCGCGTCCGGGCCGGCGACACCGTCGTCGTGTCGGCCGCGGCCGGCGCCACCGGCAACGTCGCGGGACAGCTGGCGCGGATCGCGGGCGCCCGGGTCGTGGGGATCACCGGGTCGCCCGAGAAGAACGCGATGCTCGAGCGCGACCTGGGCTTCGACGCGACGGTCTGCCACCGCGATCCCGACGTGCTCGGGGCGCTCCGCGCGGCGTGTCCCGACGGCGTCGACCTGTACTTCGACAACGTCGGCGGGCCGCTCCTGGACGTCGTCCTGCGGTGCACCAGCCGCAACGCCCGCGTGGTCTGCTGCGGCGCGGTCTCCGCGTACGACGACGCGTCGGCCTGGAGCGGCCTGCGGCAGGTCCCCGGTCGCGTCGTGACGCACCGCCTGCGGATCGAGGGGTTCATCGTCCTCGACCTCGTGGACCGGTGGGCCGACGCCACGGCGAACCTCGTCCGGCACGTCGAGTCCGGGGCCCTGCGCGTGCTCGAGGACGTGCTCGTCGGCCTCGATCGCGCCCCCGAGGCGCTGATCGGGATGCTGGCCGGCGAGAACGTCGGGAAACGGCTCGTCCGCGTCGCCGACGATCCCGGCTGAGCCTCGATCGTCCGGGGCTCGGCGACCGCGCCTCGTTCCTGCCCCGTCACCGGTCGCCGCGAGGGCCGAGGACCTCGTCGCCCAACGTCACGGCGAGCATCAGGGCGGTCTGCAACTCGACGCGGCGGTGCGTGATCGGCGCCCCGAGCAGCTGGCCCGCGCGCCGGACCCGGGTGTAGACCGTGTTCTTGTGGAGGTGGAGCGCCTCGGCGGCCAGCAGGTGACTGCCCCCGTGGGCGAGGAACGACAGCAGGGTCTCGCGCAGGCGGCCGACGTGGGCCTCGCGCGCGGCGAGCCCTCCCAGCTCGCTCGTCACGAAGCGCCGCGCCCGGTCGACGTCGGTGGCCAGGAGCGAGACCAGCTCGACGCTGCGGTAGGACACCGTAGGGCCGACCGCGGCGGGCGAGCGGCGGCTCAGGCCGGCGGCGTGCCGGGCCTCGTCGTGGGTCACGCGGAACCCCGCGATCCCGCGCGCCGGGCGGCCGATCGCCAGCCGCACGCCGTCCCGCGGCTCGTAGCGCTCGAGCCGCGCGAACGCCTCGGCACTCGGCGCTCGAGCGGCGCCGCACCACGCCCACAGCACCGACGCGCCGTCGGGCACCAGCAGCGGCTCGCCGCACCCGAGCGTGCGCGCGGCCGCGGCGGCCTCGCGCTCGAGGACGCGGCCGCCTCCGAGCCCTCGATCGGTCGCGAGGACGAGCCCGACGTGGTGACCGCACAGCTCGTACCGCAGCCGACTCGAGGCGACCTGGTCGTCCAGCGCCTGCCCGCCGAGCAGCTCGCGGGTCGTGTCGGCGCGCACCGCGGCGGCGCTGCGAACCCACCGATCCTGCTCGTCGCGGTAGGCGTCGACCAGGTCGTCGCAGAGCAGGTCGACGTACTCGAACAGGAACCCGGCCAGCGCCTCGAGCGTCGGGGCCACCACGTCGTCGTCGGCCGTCTCGCGCAGGTGGCGCGACGCCGCCGACCAGAGGACGTTCTGCGCGACCCGGTAGGTCCGCAGCAGCGCGGCCAGCGTGATCCGGCGGTGCACCAGCCCGACGGCGTGCTCGCGGGCCGCCTCGGGGACGATCAGCGCCGTCGCCGGCCGGCCGTCGCGCAGCAGCTCCGCGATCTGCTCGACGCTCGCCCGGCAGGCGCCCTCGGTCTCGGCCAGCGCCGCTCGCTGGTCGACGACCTCGCCCAGCTCCGGGACCCGCGCGTGCGCGTCCTCCGCCATCTGCGACGCGAGGTCGGCGCGGGCGTCGAGCAGGGCGGCGACCAGATCGCGCCCGGGGCTCGGGACGGTCGCCGGAGCGGTGGGCAGTACCTCGTGGGTCGGCACGGATTCCCTCCTCCCGGAGCGGGCGGCCGCGCTACGCGGCGACCAGGACGTGGAGCGCGCAGTTCGCCGCGGCCCCGTGGACGAACGCGCCGAGCGTGTGGGTCAGCGCCACGCGCGCGCCGTCGACCTGGCGCTCCCCGGCATCCCCGCGGAGCTGGAGCACGGCCTCGGCGACCTGGGCGCACCCGGTCGCGCCGACCGGATGGCCCCGGGCTCCCAGGCCCCCGGACGGGTTGACGGCGACCAGCCCGTCGCGCGCGGTCTGGCCCTCCTCGACGAACGGGCCTCCGGCGCCCTTCTCGCAGAACCCGAGGTCCTCGGTGTGGAGGATCTCGGCGATCGTGAAGCAGTCGTGGACCTCGGCCAGGTCGACGTCGTCGGCGCTGATCCCGGCCTGGGCGTACGCCTCCTCGGCGGCCCGGCGCGTGAGCGCGAAGCCGGTCATCTCGCCGAACGGCTCGAAGTCGCTCGACGTCTGCGCCGAGGCGGCGATCCGCGGGTCGCCCGGCCGGGCCAGGTGCTCGGCGACGACGATCACCGCCGCGGCGCCGTCGGAGATCGCGCAGCAGTCCAGGAGGCCGAGCGGCGACGCGATCCGCCGCGCGCCGAGCACGTCGTCGACGGTCACCGCCTGATCGAACTGCGCGATCGGGTTGCGGGCGCCGTTGGCGCGGTTCTTCACCGTCACGGCCGCGAGCTGCTCGGGGGTCGTGCCGTGGACCTCCATGTGGCGCCGGGCGATCATGCCGAAGACCCCGGGAAACGTGATCCCGAAGCGCGCCTCGGCCTCGAGGTCGCTGGCCCCGGCGAGCACCTCGATCGCGAGCGGCGTCGGGGCGGCCGTCATGTGCTCGGCGCCGAAGGCGAGCGCGACGTCGGCCTGGCCCGTTGCGACCGCCAGGTAGGCCGAGCGGACCGCGACCGATCCGCTGGCGCAGCCGTTCTCCAGCCGCGTGACCGGCAGCCCGCCGACGCCGAACGGCCGCAGCGCCAGCTGCCCGAGCGCGGACATCTGCCCGCCGAGCTGGCCACCGGTGACGTTGCCGATCCACGCCGCGTCGATCGCCGCCGGGTCGAGGTCGGCGTCGGCGAGCGCCAGCTGGACGGCGCGCTCCGCCAGCGATCGGTCGGTCTCGCCCGGCTGACGCCCGAAGGTCGTCGTTCCGACGCCGCGGATGGCGACGGTCCGCTCGCTCGTCGCGCTCATGCCGCGACCTCCAGGTGGAAGGGGACGTCGTCGGCCGGATCGTGCGGCACCAGCGTCAGCCGCTGGCCCGAGCGCAGCGCGGTCTCCGGGTCGCCGTCGACCGCGATCGGGCCGAGGACCCGCGGGCCGTCGTCGAGGTCGACGTAGCCGACCGCATAGGGCACCGGCAGCGGCGGATCGGCCGCCGCGACGTGGACGACCGTCCACGCGAACAGCGACCCGGCCCGCGGCAGCGGCTCGTCGTCCAGCTGGTCCCACGCGCCGCAGGCGGTGCAGCGTCGCTGGGCGGGATAGAAGCCGGCGCCGCAGGCGCGGCAGCGCACCCAGGTGGCGTGCGGATGAGCGCTCGACCGCCTCACCGCGCCGGCGCTCCCGGACGGATCCCGCGGACCAGCTCCTGGACCCGCTCGGGCGAGGCCGCGGGCGCGACCGACGGCGCGAAGGCGACCTGCGTCGCGTCCGGGTGCCAGCCGTCGCCCCACGCCGGCAGCGCCGGGCCGAACGCGACCCCGCCGAGCGCCTCGCCCGCCGCCAGGGCGCCCGGCTCGTCGCCGTGGACCAGCGCCAACGCCGGGCGGCCGCGGTGCGCGAGCAGGTTCAGCAGCGGCGAGCACAGCTCCAGCTCGTCGTCCGTCGGCGCCCAGCGCTCCTCGATCACCACATGGCCGCCCGCGTCGAGCACCGCCTTGGCCGCGTCGCAGGCGACGAGCCCGCAGGCGTCGACCAGCTCCTCGGCGCCGTCGTCGCCGAGCGTCAGCCGGCGGCCGGCGACGTGCGCGGCGAGGGTCACCGGCCCCGACAGCAGGACGCCGGTCGGCTGCTCGGCCGCCAGCGCCCGCACCGTCTCGAGCGCGGTCCCGAGCGCCGGCAGCGCGTCGGCGCCCCCCAGCTCGACCTCCTCCCACTCCTCCGGCGACAGCCCGGCGTCGCCGTCGACCGTCCAGCCGCCGCTGGCCGTCAGGGCCAGCGGGCACCCGAGCGCGTCCGGCAGCAGCGTGCCGTCCGCCCCGAGCAGGAGCAGGTCGGGCCGCAGCAGGTCGCGCTCCTGGCGGGCCGCGACGATCGCGTCGGCGGCCCGGGTGCGGGCGGCGGCCGGCTCGATCCCGAGCAGGCGCGCGCCGAAGTCGCAGGTCCGGGGGACGAACGCCGGCCCGCCGCCGGCCGGGGTGTAGGGCAGGGTCATGGCGTCGTCCTAGAGCATCGCGACCGGCTGCAGGGCGTCGGCCGGCATCGTGACGTCCGGGCCGCCGGCGTGGATCACCGTGCGGTCGGCCCAGCTGCCGTAGTACGGGAGGCCGGCCGGCGGCTGGTCGGTCGTCCACGCCTGCTCGAACTCGTCGAACGGCACCCCGCGGGAGAGCCGAGCCCGTCGCTCCTCGTCGCGCAGCCGCTCGGTCTCGGCCGCGTCGAGCGCCCCGGTCGCGGCATCGACGGCCACGAAGTAGATGCTGCGGGCCGTCCAGGCCGAGATCAGATCGCGCCGCAGGTCGCGGACGACCGCCTCGGGATCGCGCTCGAGCACGTCCCCGTAGCCGCCGCCCCCGCCCTGGCTCATCGCGTAGACCTCGCCCGGCGCCGCCATCTCGAACTGCATGCCGGTGTGCGCCGTCGAGTACTCGGCGTCCGCGAACGGCCGCTCGTTCATCAGCGCGACCGGGTCGTCGACCGTCAGCGAGCGGTCCTCGCGCATCGCCTCCAGCAGGTTGACGCCCTTGACCTTCATCAGCGGCTGGCAGGGCGACCCGTAGCCGCCGAAGAGGCCGAGGGCGAGCGGGAACTTCGAGCCGATCGCGATCGCCATCCAGCCCCACAGCGGCGAGTCCTTGAAGGTCATCACCTGCTGGTGGCCGTGGCCGCCCCGGAACCGGCCGAAGCCCTGGTTGTCACGCATGATCCGGCGGTTGGCCAGGCAGAGCACCGGCAGCTCGTCCTCGACCATCTCGTTCTCGCCGAGGTCGGACATCGAGCAGAAGATCGGCGCCAGCGCGTGCTCGCCGTCGCGGTCGGAGCGCGCGCCGCCGCCCATCCCGTTGATGTCGGTCATGACGTTGCCGACGAAGTACCCGTGCTGCGTGTAGCCGCCGAAGAGGAAGCCGTTGATCATCGGCCACCACGACGCGTGGATCTCGGTCGACTTCGCCTCGTCGCCGGTGTGCTTGTCGTTGTAGAGGAACTTCTGGAGGCAGTGCTCGACCGCCGAGAAGCTCGGGAAGAACGTCATCATCGAGACGGCGTTGGGCACCTCGGCCGAGCAGTCGAAGGCCGAGCCCTCGTCGGTCAGGACCGTCACCGGCTCGAACGCCGCCTGGTTGCGCGGCAGGTCGGGCCAGACGAAGGTCAGGAAGACCTGCGCGATCATGCCCTTCAGCGACGCCAGCACCGTGTTGATGGCGCGGTTCATCAACTCGGGGCCCGAGCCCCGCAGGTCGATGATCATCTCGTCGCCCTTGATCTCGATCGTGCAGTTGATCTTCAGCAGGATCGGCTCGCGGAGGGTGTTGTCGCAGAAGCGCACGACGCGCCGCTTGCCGTCGGGGATCGCGGCGAGCCGGCGGCGGACCTCGGCGCCGGTGAACTCCAGCGTCCCGCGCGTGACGGCGATGACGGCGTCGCGGCCGTACTCCTCGACCGCCTCGAGCAGGCGCTGGCGCAGCCGCATCGTGCCGGCCAGGCGCGAGCGCATGTCCTCGAGCTGGAGCTTCGGGTCGCGGACCGAGTTCTGGAAGTACGTGACCAGGTCCTCGCGCAGGCGGAAGTTCTCCCCGATCTTCATCGGGCTGATCTTCAGGCCCTCGTCGTAGGGGCTCTCGGCCGCCGATGGCATGCCGCCCGGCTCGGTGGCGCCGTTCTCGCCCTCGTGGATGATCGTCCCCACCCAGGCGATCAGCTCGCCCTCGTGGAAGACCGGCATCAGGCAGCTCTGGTCGGTGTTGTGCACGTTGCCGAAGCGCGCGTCGTTGTGCATGAAGATGTCGCCGTCGCGGACGCCGACCGTCTCCTCGTCCTTCCAGTGCTTGAGGATGTACTTGATCGGCGGTCCGGCCAGGACCGA
Source organism: Patulibacter medicamentivorans (assembly GCF_000240225.1). Lineage (GTDB taxonomy): Bacteria > Actinomycetota > Thermoleophilia > Solirubrobacterales > Solirubrobacteraceae > Patulibacter > Patulibacter medicamentivorans. The sequence goes on along the minus strand of NZ_AGUD01000006.1, from coordinate 49,204 downwards.
GAAGATCAGCACGCCGCTGGAGGACGCGACCGCGAGGTCGCCGCTGGCGGTGAAGATGCCCGAGATCAGGTCGCCCCACTTCGCCGACGGCGCCGACGCGATGTGCATCAGCATGTCCTTCGCCTCGTTGGCCGAGGTCTGCAGCCGGTTGCGGATGATCGTCTTCGTCAGGTCGTCGGTGCCCGCGGCGATCGCCCGCTCCTCCAGCGCGGTCCGCGGGGCCGGCTTGTGGTTGCGCATGATCTCGCGATCGGGACCGCGGTACAGGACCGTCTTGTGGAGGAACTCCTGGACCTCCGCCTCGAGGGCGGCGGCCTCGTCCTCGGTCGAATCGGGAGTCGTCGGGTTGGTAGCCATGAGCCGTCCTCCTACGCCGCGTGGCGCATCTCGATGAAGTAGCTGTCGCGCTGGCTCAGCCGCCAGCCGGGCCCGACGACGAAGGTCGTGTGCGGCGCCTCGACGAGCGCCGGGCCCTCGATCACGTCGTCCGGGCCGATCGCCGCGTAGTCGTAGACGGTCGTCTCGGTCGGCCGGCCGGCGAACCAGGCCTCGCGCGTGCCCTTCACGAGCTTCGCCGGGGCGAGCGCCGTCGCGACCCCGCCGGATCCGCCGTCGCCGGCGTCCGCGGCCATCGCGCCGGTCCCCGCGACGCCGCCCGGGGGAGCGCTGTCGCGGAAGACGACCTTCTCCAGCGGGACGTACGACACGACCCGGATCTGGTTGACCTTGATGCCGGTCTCCGGCGTCTGGGTGCCCTCGCCGAACCGCTCGCCGTAGGAGGCGTGGTAGCGCTTGATCATGTCGAGCACCTGGCGCGCCGAGGTGAAGCGGTCGAAGGGCACGATCATCGACGTGAGCTGCAGCTGGTCGCCGTAGCGCATGTCGAACTCGACGCGGAACTCGACGTCCTCCGACGCCCAGCCCTGCCGGACGATGTCCTTGCGGCCCCGCTCGCGCAGCTCGTCGATGTGGCCGTTGAGGACCTCGTAGTCGGTGAAGAGCGACTGCGTCAGCGCCTCGTAGAGCGACAGGTAGACCGACCGCTCGTGGATGTGCAGCTGGTCCATGTTGCCGGCGCCGACCGCGGAGAAGATCGCCGAGTTGCGCGGCACGAGCACGCGCTGCACGCCGAGGTCCTCCGCGAACCCGCAGGCGTGGGTCGGGCCGTTGCCGCCGTAGGCGAGGATCGTGAAGCGCCGCGGGTCGTAGCCCTTCAGCGCGACCTCCTTGAAGATCCCCTGGGCCATGTTGTTGTCGACGATCCGGCGGACCGCGGCGGCCGCCTCGAGCGGCTCGAGGCCGAGCGGCTTGCCGAGGCGCTTGTAGGCCTGCTCGGCCCGGCGACGGCTGAGCTTCAGCTCGCCGCCGTGGTAGTAGTCGGGGTCGAGGTAGCCGAGCAGCAGGTCGGCGTCGGTCACCGTCGGGTGGCGCCCGCCCATGTCGAAGCAGGCTGGGCCGGGGTCCGAGCCGGCGCTGTCGGGCCCGACCTGGATGTCGTGGTGGGTCGAGTCGTAGCTGGCGATCGAGCCGCCGCCGGCGCCGAGCGCGACCATCGACACCATCGGGATCTGCACGCGCCAGCGGTCGACGATCGGGTCGAACTCGTAGAAGCGGATCCCGCCGCCCGTCACCATCCCGATGTCGAACGAGGTCCCGCCCATGTCGACGGTGATCAGCTCCGGGACGTCGAGCTCGTCGGCGACCTGCTCGGCCGCGCTCAGCCCGGCGACCGGACCGGCGTGGACCGTCTGCAGCGCGTGGGTGCGGTTGAGCTGCGACATGCCGCCGGAGTTGTGGACGATCTGCATCGGCCGGCGGTAGCCGCGGTCGCGCAGCGCTCGCTCGAGCGAGCGGAGCCCGTGCTGCATCTCGCGGTGCAGGTACGCGTCGAGGATCGTCGACATCGAGCGCGCGTACTCGCCCTTCTTCAGCGAGACGTCGTGCGAGCAGACGATCGGGAACGCGCCGAGGTACGAGCCCGGGTACTCGTCGAGGACGACCTCCTCGACCAGGTCCTCGTGGGACGGGTTCATCACCGAGTGCAGCAGCACCACGACGAACCCGCGCACGCCCTGCTCGACGAGCCGCTGCACCGCGGCCCGGATGTCGTCGCGGTCGGCCGGGACGACGACGTTGCCGGCGTGGTCGACCCGCTCGCGGATCCCGACGATGTTCTCCGGCTCGATCAGCGGCAGCGGCCGGTCGGCGCCGGGCAGGTCGGACTTCTCCAGATCGGTCAGGCCGTCGCCGTACTGCAGGCCGCGGCCGAGGATGATCGTGTCCTCGTAGCCGAGCGTCGTGATCAGGCCGAGCTTCGGGCCGGAGCGCTGGATCAGCGCGTTGGTGCCGAGGGTCGTGGCGTAGCGGACCGACTCGACGCCGCTGAGGACGTCGTCGACCCCCTGGCCGAGGTCCTGCGCCGCGGCGCCGAGCGCCTCGAGGAAGCCCTCGGAGAGGTTGTGGTGGGTGGTGAGCGCCTTCGCCTCGATCCGCTCGTCGTCCCAGACGAGGAAGCAGTCGGTGAAGGTGCCTCCGATGTCGACGCTGATGCGCCTCATGCCGTCGCCTCCGTCCCGGTGCCGGCGGCTCGCTCCGCGACGCGGCGCTTCAGCCACTCGAGGTCGAGCTCGATGTCGTGGGTGATCGGGTGGCCGGGCGGGAGGTACTCCACCTCGACCATGACGGCGCAGCCGGGGCAGTAGTACTCGAGGATCTGGCACCACTGCGCGTCGGGCGCGAACGTGTACTCGTACCTCTCGGCGTCGACCAGCGGGCGGTGGATCTCGGCCGGATCGCGCCGGTGGACCAGCAGGCCCCGCTTGTAGCTCTCGCGAGCCGGCCCGTGGACGTGGCCGCAGCGCACGCAGCGCCAGCGCTCGCTGTCGAGGTCGACCTCGAGGTACTCGGTGATTCGCTCGATCGTGGTCATGCTCATGCCTCTCGGGTCAGGAACGACTGGTCGAACGCGTCACGCTCCAACGCCCAGCCGGGCGGGACGCAGACCGTCACGATGTCGCCCGCGACGATCGCCGGGCCGGCGATCCGCGCGTTGCGGGCGCGGACGTCGGCGTCGGCGTAGATCGGCGTCCGGCGCGGGGCCGTCCCGTCCCACCAGACGTCGCGCTCGCCGCTCGGGGTCGGCGGGTCGGTCGGCCGCTCGGTGGCGGCGAAGGCCAGGTGCGGGAGCGGGGCGCGGGCGGTCAGGCCGACGGTCAGGCGGCCCTCGTCGTCCTCGCCCCGGGCGACGTCGAGGACGACGTCGTCGAGCGAGAAGCCCTCGCCGCGCATGTCGATCCGGGCCCGCTCGGTCAGCTCCCGCTCGACCTCGGCGGCCAGCTGCTCGCCGCCGCCCGGCACGACGCGCTCGTAGCGGTGCTCGACGTCCGCGAAGCCGATCCCGAACGCGCTGCAGACCGACGACAGGCCGGGCACGAGCACGCGGTCGATCCCGGCGTGCTCGGCGATCCGCGCGGCGTGCACGGCTCCGCCGCCGCCGAACGCGATCAACACGCGCTCGCCGGCGCCGCGCGACCCGAGGCCGTCGCGGAGGTAGCCGCCGATCCGCTCCTCGAGCGCGACCCGGACCCGGTCGGCGGCCGCCTCGGCCGACAGGCCGAGCGGTCCCGCGACGTGCTCCTGGATCGCGTTCCGCGCCCGCTCCGGATCGAGCGCGACGCGGCCGGCGAAGCGCTGCTCGGGATCGAACACCCCGAGCGTCAGGTTGGCGTCGGTGACCGTGGCGTCGGTGCCGCCGAAGCCGAAGCAGGCCGGGCCGGGCGCGGCCCCGGCGCTGCGCGGGCCGAGCTGCAGGCGGCCGTCCGCGCCGACCTCGGCGATCGTCCCGCCACCGCCGCCGAGGGCGTCGATCTTGCGCATCGGCATCGAGCACTCGGTGCCCTCGATCCCGCCTCGCCGGCGCTCCTCGATCCGGGCGTCGGTCAGGAACGCGACGTCGGTGCTGGTCCCGCCGATGTCGATCGTCGCCACCTGGCCGAGGCCGTAGTGGCGAGCCAGGGCGGCCGCCGCCTCGACGCCGCCGGCCGGGCCGGAGTTGTGGGTCTTCAGCGCCGTCACCTTCGCGACGCGGTTGGTCGTCCCGTCGTTGCAGAAGACGAACAGCGGGCGGTGCAGGCCGCGCGCTCGCAGCACCGACTCCGCCTCGTAGAGGAACGTCTCCAGCTGCGGGTGCAGGTACGCGTTCAGCAGCGAGGTGGCGACCCGCCGCGCCAGGTCGGGATCCGACGTCAGCTCGCCGCCGAAGAGCACCGGCAGCGCGCCGAGGATGTGGCGCGGGTACTCGTCGAAGACGATCCGGCGCACCTGCTCCTCGGCCGCCTGGTCGTCGAGGACGATCACCAGCCGCTCGGCGCCGCCGTCGAGCAGCTCCTCGACCGCCTGCAGGACCGGCTCGGCGTCGGTGGTCTCGTCGCCGCTCAGGTCGATGCGGCGCAGGTGGTGCTCGACCGGGTCGAGGATGTCCGCGACCAGGGAGCCCGGCGGTGCCGCGGCCACCGCCGCGGCCCCGCCGGCGTTGACGAGCAGGCCGATCCGCGGCCCGCTCCGCTCGATCAGCGTGTTGGTGCCGAGCGTCGTCGAGTAGCGGATCGAGTCGACGCGCTGGAGCAGGGTCTCCTCGTCGACCCCGACCTGGCCGGCGGCCTCGCCGATCAGCTCGCGCAGCGCGATCGTCAGGTCGTGGGGCGTCGTCAGGACCTTGATCGGCCAGGTCTCGGCTCCGGTGCTGACGACACCGTCGGTGAACGTGCCACCCGTGTCGATGTCGATGGTGATGCGGTTGTCGGTCGCGACCACGGTGTGGCTCCTCTAGTTGACGGCCCGCTCGAGGCCCTGCCAGTACTCGGCGCGGAGCGCCTTCTTGTCGGTCTTGCCCACCGGCGTCCGCGGCAGCTCGTCGACGAACCGCACGAGCTTCGGGGCCTTGACGGGACCGAGCGCCGCCTTGGCGTGCGCGACGATCCGGTCCGCGTCCTCGTCGGCGGCGACGACGATCGCGGTGACGACCTCGCCCCAGTGGTCGTGCGGGACGCCGATCACCGCGCACTCGCGGACGCCGGGCAGGGTCAGGATCGCCGCCTCGACCTCGGCCGGGTAGACGTTGAACCCGCCGCTGATGACCATGTCCTTCTTGCGGTCGAGGATCGAGACGTAGCCGTGCTCGTCGATCCGCCCGACGTCGCCGGTGTGGTGCCAGCCGCGCTCGCGGACCTCGGCGGTCGCGTCGGGTCGCCCGAGGTAGCCGGGCGTGACCAGCTGGCCGCGGACGACCAGCTCGCCGACCTCGCCGGGCGCAAGCAGCGCGCCCGCGTCGTCCATCGTCGCGACCTGGCAGGAGAACGTCGGCCGGCCACAGCTGGCCAGGCGCGCGCGATCGCCGCTGGCGGCGGCCGCGGCCAGCTCCTCCGGCGAGAGGTAGGTCATCAGGAACGGCGCCTCGCCCTGGCCCCAGCACTGCGCCACGCAGGGGCCGAAGACCTCGACGCCCTGCCGGAGCTTGTCGGGCGAGACCGGCGCCGCCGCGATCAGCAGCATCGCCAGGCTCGACACGTCGCGCGGACGCTCCTGCTGCGCCGTCAGCAGCGCGTAGTACGCGGTCGGCGGCAGGAACATGTGGGTGACCCGGCGGCGCTCGATCTGGTCGAGCACGTCGTCGGCGTCGAAGCCCGGCCGGATCACGACCGTCGCGCCGACCGACGCCAGCAGGACGCCCATCACCCCGGCCGCGTGCGTGATCGGCGCGACCATCAGGTTGACCGGCCGCTCGACCGCGGGCCAGTGGCGGGTCGCCAGGTCGTTCAGCGCCGACCAGACGCGGTTGGTCCAGACGACCGCCTTCGAGCGGCCGGTGGTGCCGCCGGTCGGCCAGAGCGCGCAGCGAGCCTCCGGCGCGCCGAACGGATCGGACCAGTCGGGGACCTCGTGGCCCGCGCCGCGGGCGAGGAAGTCGCTCCACGCGACGGCTCCCGGGAACGCGTCGCCGAGGCTGACGACGTGCTCGAGCGACGGCACCGCGGCGCGGACCTGCGCGGCGAGCCCGGCGAACCGCTCGTGGACCAGCAGCCAGCGGCAGCCGACGTCGTTGAGGAAGTCGACGTTCGCCTGCGGCGCGTTGAGGTGGTTGAGCGGCACCCAGGAACCGCCCGCCCGCCACAGGCCGAGCATCGCGACGAACCCGGACGCCTCGTTGGGGGCCAGGACGGCGACCGGATCGCCGAGCGCGAAGCCCGACGCGTGAAGCGCCGCGGCCAGGGCGAGCGAGCGGTCGCGCGCCTCGCCGAAGCGCACCGACGCGCCATCGCTGACCACCAGCTCGCGGTCCGGGTCGAGGGCGACGCCCTTGTCGAAATAGTCGATGACTCGCATGGAGGGTTGACCTGGGACGACGCTATCCGGGGCCTTCTCGGCCGGTGTTGCCCAATCCGACGAAGATCGGCCGCCGCAGTCGCCGATCAGCGCGAAAGCTGGCCACGGCGCAGCGCGGCTGGTACGACTGGGCGATGGGGACCGTCCGCGACGACACGGTCCGTCCGGTCGACCGGACGGACGCCTACGCGGCGCTGGTGCGGATCGGCAACCGCCTGCACGGCGCGTCCGGCGACGTCGACGCCGCCCTCGACCTGATCGTCGAGCAGGCCCAGTCGCTGCTCGAGGCGGACCTGGCGTGGCTCGTGCTCGCCGAGCGCGGCGTGCTGCGGCCGGTCGTGATCCGCGGCTTTCGCAGCCAGGCGTTCCTGCAGGCCGAGCTGCCGATCGGGCTCGGCGTCGGCGGCACGGCGATCGCGCGCCAGCAGCCGCTGATCGTCGACGACTACGCGTCGTTCGCCCACGAGACCACGGCCCAGGTCCGCGACACGATGCTGGCGGAGGGCGCCGCGGCGATGGTCTGCGCCCCGATGCTCCGCGACGGCCAGCTCGTCGGCACCCTCTACGTCGCCGACCGCCGGCCGGCGCGCTTCACGACCGAGGACGCGTGGCTGCTCGGCGCGCTCGCGACGCAGGCGTCGGTGGCGATCGAGAGTCGCCGGCTCTACCGCCGCATCACGACCCAGAACGAACTGCTGGAGCAGTCGTTCAGCGTCCACCGCCGGCTGATGGAGGCGAGCCTGGACGAGGCCGGCCTGCTCGGCCTGGCGGAGCTGCTGACGGAGCTCGTCGGCTGCCCGCTGACGGTCGAGCAGGAGATCTGCGAGCCCTACCTCCACCGCACCGGAGCCGATCCCCGCGAGTCGGCGGACGGGCCGCGCGTGACGTTCCCGATCGCCGGCGGCGGCGGGCGGCTCGGGACGATCCTGATCCACGGGGTGACCGCGCTGACCCCGCTGCAGGCGAAGGCGGTGGAGCTGGGCACGACGCTGCTGGCCCTCGAGCTGCTCAAGCAGCAGGCCGCGATCGAGGTCGGCTGGCGGATGAGCGGCGAGCTGCTCGAGGAGCTGCTCGAGACGCCGGGGGCGATCCCCGAGAGCCTGGCGCGACGGGCGGCCCGCCTGAACGTCGACGTCGACGCGCCGCACCGGATGCTCGCGATCGCGCCGGCCCAGGCAAGCGGCACGTCGTCGGGGGCGCTGCTCGACATCGCGCGCGGCGCGATCGCCAAGCGCTCCCCGGGGAGCGGGGGCCAGGCGCTGGCCGTCAAGCGCGGGCAGGAGGTGCTGCTGGCGCTGCCGCCGGCGCTCGAGCGGCACGCGTCGCAGATCGCCGAGGCGATCCAGGAGTCGGCGCGCAAGCCGGTCGGGCCGCTGCGCGTCGGGATCGGCCCGGCCGACGCCGACCTCGCCGCGAGCTGCCGCGGGGCGGTCGGGTGCCTGCGGCTGGCGACCAACGTGGCCGACGCCGAGGCCGTCATCCACTACGACCGCCTGGGATCGCTGCGCTTCCTGCTCGACGCCAAGAGCGTCCGCCACGCGGCGGCGGTCGCGCGCGAGCCGCTGGACCCGCTGATCGAGCACGACCGGCGCAGTCGCACGCCGCTGGTCGAGACGACGCGCGCGTTCGTCGAGTGCGGCGGCAACTACGCCCGGGCGAGCGAGCGCTGCTTCATCGCCGTCAACACGATGCGCTACCGGCTCAAGCAGGTCGAGCGCGTGCTGGGCGCGCATCCGAGCGACCCCGAGCTGGCGTTCCGCCTGGCGCTCGCGTTCAAGATCCTCGACCTGATGGACGCGATCGGGGCCGGCGACCCGGCGTGACCGCGCCGGGCCGCCGGCCCCACGGCGGTCCTAGAGCAGGTTGGCGGTCATGCCGCCGTCGACGACGTAGTGCGAGCCGGTGGTCCAGGACGCCCGGTCGGAGGCGAGGAACCGGACCACCTCGGCGACCTCGGCGGTGGTGCCGAGCCGGCCCTGGACCTGCTCGACGATCCCGGAGAACGGCGTCCCGAGCGCGCTCTCGACGATCGGGCCGGCGCGGTCGACCATCGGCGTGTCGACGAAGGCGGGGCAGACCGCGTTGACCCGGATCCCGGCGTCGCGCAGCTCGAGCGCGGCGACCCGCGTCAGCTGGATCACGCCGGCCTTCGACGCGCAGTACGAGCCGAGCAGCGGACAGCCGTTGATCCCGGCCACCGACGCCATGTTCACGATCACCCCGCGGCTCTCGGTCAGCGCCGGCAGCGCGTGCTTCATGCCCAGGAAGACCCCGGTCACGTTGATGTCCATCAGCCGCCGGAACTCCTCGTCGGTCTGCTCCAGCAGCGGCTTGAGGATCTCCACGCCCGCGTTGTTGACGAGGATGTCGAGGCCGCCGAGCTCGCCGGTCGTGAACGAGACCGCCGCCGCGACCTGCTCGCCGTCGGTGACGTCGCAGGCCACGAAGCGGACGGCGTCGCCGATCTCGCTCGCCGTCGCCGAGCCCGCCTCCCGGTCGATGTCGCTGATGACCACCTGGGCCCCGGCCGCGACGAGCGACTCGGCGATGGCCCGGCCGATGCCGCTCGCGCCGCCGGTGACCAGCGCGCGACGGCCGTGCAGTTCCGTCATGGGTTCCTTCCGTTGCAGGGGATCCGCGGGTGGAGCAGCCCTCGGCGACCCACCCGCCGCGAACGTAACGACGGCCCCGCCGCCGGATGTCGTCGCGATCGACGAACCCGATCGCCGCGGTTCGCAGGTTTCGGCAAGACGACGTTCCACGAGGCTCGGCCCGCTCGCGCCGCCAAATAATCGACCACCGGTCTCTTGACAAGAGACCGGTGGTTCGCTGTACTGGTGACACAACAGACCGCCGGTCTGCAAATCACGAGAGGACGGGCCCATGCCCACGACACCCACGGAGGCCAGCGGACGTCGCTGGTGGATCCTGGCGATCATCGGGATCGCGCAACTGATGGTCGTGCTCGACGCGACGATCGTGAACATCGCCCTGCCGTCCGCCCAGGCCGACCTCGGCTTCTCCGACGAGTCGCGCCAGTGGATCATCACCGCCTACGCGCTGTCGTTCGGCAGCCTGCTGCTGCTCGGCGGCCGGCTCGGCGACGTCTTCGGCCGCAAGCGCGTGTTCGTCACCGGGCTGGCCGGGTTCGCCGCTGCGTCCGCGCTCGGCGGCTTCGCCGACAGCCTCGGCGTCCTCGTCGGCGCCCGCGCGCTCCAGGGCGCGTTCGCCGCGCTGCTCGCGCCCGCGGCGCTGAGCCTGCTCACCACGACCTTCACCGTCGCCGAGGAGCGCAACCGCGCGTTCTCGGTCTTCGGCGTGATCGGCGCCTCCGGCGCCGCACTGGGCCTAATCCTCGGCGGCGCGCTGACCGAGCTGCTGGACTGGCGCTGGACGATGTTCGTCAACCTGGCCCTCGCCGTGCCGACGGCCGTCGCGGCGCTGCGGCTGCTCAGCCGCGACGCGACCGCCGGCGACCGCGCACCGATCGACCTGCCCGGCACGCTCACCGCCTCGTCCGGCCTGTTCGCCCTGGTCTACGGGTTCTCCAACGCCGAGTCCCACGGCTGGGGCTCGGCCCTGACGATCGCGGGCCTCGCCGCCGGCGTCGCCCTGATCGGCGCGTTCGTCGCCGTCGAGCGGCGCGTCGAGCATCCGCTGCTGCCGCTGCGCGTGATCGCCGACGGGCCGCGGGCGGGCGGGTTCCTCTCGATCGCGATCGTCGGCGCGGGGATGTTCGGCGTCTTCCTGTTCCTGACCTACTACCTGCAGCAGACCCTCGGCTTCTCGCCCCTGGTCTCCGGCCTGGCGTTCCTGCCGATGATGGCGGTGATCATGCCGGTCGGCGCGATCGGCCAGACCCGCCTGCTGCCGCGCGTCGGCCCCCGGCCGCTGGTCGCCGGCGGCATGGTCCTCAGCGCCGCCGCGATGCTGCTGTTCACCGGCGTCGAGGTCGACTCGTCCTACGCCACGGCGGTGCTGCCCGGGCTGCTCGTGCTCGGCGTCGGGCTCGGCCTGATCTTCGGGACCGCGATGGAGACGGCGACCCGCGGCGTCGAGGGCACCGACGCGGGCGTCGCCTCGGCACTGGTCAACACCGGCCAGCAGATCGGCGGCTCGATCGGCACCGCGCTCCTGAGCACGCTGGCGGCGAGCGCGGCGAGCAGCTACGCGTCGTCGCACCGGACGGTCGCCGACGTCGCCGCGCAGAGCGCCGTGCACGGGTACGCGGCCGCCTTCACCTGGGCCGCGGCGATCTTCGCCGCCGGTTCGATCGCGGCCTGGCTGCTGCTGCCGGCCGCGGCGCCCGACGCCGCTCCCGACCGGGAGCCGGTGTTCGCCCATTGACCGGGACGGACGGGGCGGGCGATCTCGCCCGCCCCGAAACAGACCACCGGTCCCTAGGATCTGAGCAGATGGCCGCCACCTTCCAACGCGCCCGCAACGACGAGCAGCGCGCCGTCCGCAGCCAGGCGATCCTCGCCGCCGCCGCCGCGATGCTCGAGGAGATGCCCGTCGCGGAGCTCTCGCTCAACGAGCTCAGCCGCCGCGTCGGCCTCGCGAAGTCCAACGTCCTGCGCTACTTCGACTCGCGCGAGGCCGTGCTGCTGGAGCTCCTCCAGGCCTCGATCCGCGAGTGGCTCGCCCAGCTCGCGACCGAGCTGCCGTCCGCGGTCCGGCCCCGCGCCGGGTTCGCGCGCCGCGCCGAGCAGCTCGCCGGCGCGATCGCCGCCTCGCTCGCGGAGCGGCCGGCGCTCTGCGACCTCATCAGCGCGCAGTCGACGGTTCTCGAGCGCAACGTCTCCGTCGAGGCGATCACCCGCCACAAGCTCGCCGGCCTCGCCGACGGAGAGGCCCTCACCGGGCTGGTCCGCGACGCCCTCCCCGAGCTCGACGAGGACGGCGCCTGGAAGTACCTGGTCGCGATCTGGGTGATGACCTCGTCGCTGTGGCCGCACGCCCGGCCGCCCGCGGCCCTGCTCGAGGCCTGCGCGGCCGACCCGCGCCTCGCGCTCCACCAGATCGAGTTCCCCGCCACGCTCGCGGACTACCTCACCACGCTGGCGATCGGGCTCCACGCCCGCGCGGGCGGGTGAGCGCCTCGGTGCCCGGCCGCGAACGGCCCGAGCCGTGGCGCTCGAACCTGCCGCCAGCGCGGGCGCCACGTCCCGTCATCCGCGGCTGAGTCGGTCCAGCCACTCGTCGAGCAGGGCGGCTTCGGCGGGGCCGAGCGGTCCGGCGTCCTCATGCAGGGCGGCGCGCAGCGCGATCGCCGTCGCGGCGGTCGCGGCGCCGGGCTCCGCGGGGTGGTCGCCGCCGTCGGAGTCGGTGCTGATCCGCGCGAGGACCGCGTCGCGGACGGCCTCGGAGAGGGTCGGGTCGGCGTCGGCGTCCGGCTGGCTGATCAGCGTGAGGACCACGCCGGTGCTGGCGGCCAGGATCTGTCGCGCGGCCCGCTCGGGCGCGATCCGCAGCCGTCCCTGCCGCGCGGCGGGTTGCAGCGCGTGCAGGATCATCGCCTCGACCTCGGCGACGACGCCGCACGGGCGTCCGGGGATGGCTCGACCGTAGACGCGCGAGTAGAAGCCCGGGTTCTCGGTCCCGTAGCGGACGTGCAGGTCCCAACCGCGGCGGATGTCCTCGATCGGGTCGCCGTCGTCCCGGATCGGCGACGGCCGCTCGGCGAGGAACGCCTTGAACCCGTGGGTGACGACCGCGTCGAGCAGCTCCTGCTTGCTGCCGAAGTGGTGGTACAGCGTCGGCGCCTGGACGCCGGCGGCCTCGCAGATCGCGCGGGTCGAGACCTCGCCGCCCTGCGCGGCCTCCAGCAGATCGGCGGCCGCGAGCAGCAGCCGGTCCCGGGTGCTGCTGCCGTCGGAGTCGCTCTTGGCCACGGCTTCGACGATAGCGCGTATAGCGATGCTACATTCTCTATCCGATCGCTATAGGATCTTCTGTATCGAATCGATGAAGGGACACGAACGATGACCACCGACTCCGAGCGGTTCCTGCGGGGACGTCGCGCCCTGGTGACCGGCGGCACGAAGGGCACGGGCGCCGCCACCGTGGAGCGGCTGCGGGCGGCGGGAGCGACGGTGCTCGCGACCGCCCGCTCGATGCCCCACGGCTACCCGCATCCGGAGCTGTTCATCGCGGCGGACGCCACGACGCCCGCGGGGGCGGACGAGATCGCCGATCGGCTCCAGGGGAACCAGGCGGTCGACGTCGTCGTCCACGTCGTCGGAGGATCGAGCGCCCCGGCGGGGGGCTTCGCCGCGCTCACCGACGAGACGTGGCTGGCGGAGCTGCAGCTCAACCTGCTCGGTGCCGTGCGCCTGGACCGGCGCCTGATCCCCGCGATGATCGAGCGGGGCGGCGGCGCGATCGTCCACGTCTCGTCGATCCAGCGACGCATGCCGCTCCACGACGCCACCCTCGCCTATGCGGCGGCCAAGGCGGCGCTGAGCGTCTACAGCAAGGGCCTGGCCACCGAGCTCGCGCCGAAGGGCATCCGCGTCAACACGGTCGCGCCCGGCGGGATCCAGACCGCCGCGGCGGACGCGCTCGTGGCGCGGATCGCCCACGGCCAGGGCATCGGCACCGCCGAGGCGCTCCAGGGCCTGCTGGATTCGCTGGGAGGCGTCCCGCTCGGGCGCTTCGCTCGCCCCGAGGAGGTCGCCGAGCTGATCGCCTTCCTGGTCTCCGACCGCGCCTCGGCGATCACCGGGAGCGAGCACGTGATCGACGGCGGCACCCTCTCCACCATCTAGGAAACGGCGGTACGCAGATGAGCACCACCAAGACCCCGGCCGTGATCGACCGCTTCCTGCAGGCCACCGAGGCCGCGGACTGGGCGGCCTTCGCCGCCTGCTTCCTGCCTCACGGCGTCGTGCTGGACGAGGGACGGACCTTCGTCGGCCGCGACGAGATCCGCGCCTGGCGCCAGGCGACCGCGGATGCCGTCACGTTCACGGCGACCGTCGTCGCCCGGGGCGCGTCGGGGCGCGACGGCTTCAAGCTCGTGCAGCACCTCGAAGGAGACTTCCCGGGCGGCGTCGTCGACCTCGACTTCCTGTTCGCGCTCCGTGACGACCAGATCGCCGCGCTGATGGTCCTGCCCCACGCGGGGTAGCAAGGCCCTGCGTGGTCCCGTCGCGCTCGCCCGTCAGGCGTGCGCCCCCGCGGTCACCGTGCCGATCGCGAGCTCCGGCCTGCCCTCCAGGACGGCCGCGACCCGCTCGACCTGCTCGTCGAGCGCGGCGCGGTGCGCCGTGGACAGCTCGCCGAGCGGTTCCACGGTGATCGAGAGCCTCTTGCCGGAGCGCCGCTGGTGCCACACGCCTGAGACGACGCCGTCGATCAGGAGCACCGGGTAGTTGCCTGCCTGCCCGCTCGGGGTGAGGGCACGCTCGGCCGCCCGGCCGGGGTAGAGCCGCTCGCGTGGCTGGCCGGCCACGACGTAGGCGTCGAAGTACGGCAGCAGGCGCACCCCGCGCGGCGGCGCCTGGGAGAACCCGGTGTCGCCGGCGTTCACCCAGGCGGGGGTCGAGTCGAGGCCGATGCGCTGGATGCGTCCGCTGCCTTCGAGGGAGCCGAACAGCTCGGTGGCCCAGCTGCGCGGTGCACTCAGCCACTTCGCGTAGCTCTGCGGGGTGGCGGGGCCGTAGGCGTGCAGGTAGCGCTCCAGGAGCCGCGCCTGCGCAAGGGGCCCGTCGACGGGCTCGAAGCTCGGCAGGTGGCGCCGTGGGTTGGTGTACGTGACCTTGCGGCCCTTGCTCGGGCCGAAGCACAGCACCCCGCGGTACGCGGCCAGGGTCACCGCCTGCCGCCAGCGCGGCCACATCTCCTGGAACGCGGGCATGACCAGATCGCCGGCCCACGGCCCGGTGGCTTCGACGAGCGCCTCGGTCAACTCGTCGACGGTGAGCTCGGCGCCGGCCAGCACCTGTCCGATCGCGGCGACCACCTGCTCCGTCTGCTCGTCGGTCAACCGGATGTGCTCCGGGAACGGATTGGCCGGATGCGGCATGGTCGACAGGGCGCCGATCCACATCGGCAGGTCGGCCGTCGGCAGCAGGTGGACGGTGCCGCGGGGGCCGTGCGTCTTGACCAGGCTGCGCTCCTCCCACAGGGCGGCGCGGATGTCGCTGCGGGTCGCGACCGCGGACCTGATGCCGACCGACAGCTCGGCGGCGGACAGGACCTGGGCGTGCGCACCGCAGAGGGCGCGGACCAGCTCGGCAGGGCCTGCCGTGGCGGCGGGCGTCGCAAGAGCGCTGCGCTCCAGGCGCCGAGCGGACGCTTCGTCCCACGACACGCTGTCGGCCGGGGAACCCATGGGTCTCCTTCGTTGCTCGCGGTTGCGCGGCAGCCGGTTCGCTCCCGTCGCGCTCGGGCGCGACGGGAGGCGCGGGGCCGGATGCCGTCCTCGGCAGCCTGCCGCACATATAGGCCAGTTGCTGACCTGATCGTGGTTCGACATCGGGGTCCCGCTTGCGCCACCCGGACGGAGGCCGGAGCCCGCCGAGCCCGCTCCCGCCAGCTACGCCACGGTGAACCCCGCCGACCGGCCCACGCGTCAGCGACGCCGGACGGTGCGCCGCTCGCTGACCGTGCGCTGGCCCGGGGCCTTCCACGCCACGGTCACCACGATCCGCTTGCGGGTGCGGAGCAGGCGGCGGCCGGTGGCGTTCAGCCGCAGGCGGGCGACGGTGCCGGTCCGGCGCGAGCGGACGCTCCGGCGGGCGATCGTGACCATGCGGGCGCTGCCGCGGCGGCCGGCGGCCGGCGCGCGGGTGGTCAGGGTCACCGTGCCGCGGCACGTGTCGCTGCCGACGCAGGCGACCGGCATCCCGAACGAGCCGTTGGAGGGCACCCGCGTCGGCTGGCCGAGCACCACCGGCGCCACCGAGGGCAACGGGATCACCGGCGACGGCGTCCCGTGCCGCTGCGCCTCGGCCTCCATCTGGGCGATCCCGTGGCGGAGGAGCGCGATCACGCCGGAGTTGACGGTCGGCCAGCCGGCGTCGGGGTGCGCCAGGATCCACTCGCCGGCCGCACGCAGGCTGTCGCGCGTGAAGCCCGCCGCGGCGAGCTGGGCGTCGGTCGGACGGAAGGTGCCGAGCACGTAGACCACGGCGGCGTAGTCCCACGGCAGGCTGGTGATCCTCGGGATCCGGCCCCGGGGGCAGCCGGCGGGCGGCCCAGCGGGATCGGGTCCCTCGTAGCCCTCGAGCAGCAACCCGTCGCGGCAGACGTCGTAGCGCGGGCGGGGCGCCACTCGCACGACGACGCCGATCAGCGGCTGGCCCTCCGCGACCGTGACCCGGGGCGCGGTCTCGTAGTTCGACGACCCGTCGCTCGGACCGACCAGCCAGCGGTCGTCGGTCCCCGTGAACGGCTCGGCGTCGTCGTTGGTGGCCTCGACCATGTAGGTCCCCGCCCGGATCTTCAGGCCGAAGCGGCCCTCGGCGTCGGAGGGGTCGCGGGTGCGGACGTCGGCGCTGGTGCTGGCGAAGCGGACGTGGACCCCCGCGACCGGTGTGCCGTCGACGGCGCTCACCACCGTCCCGGTCACCGGCTGCTCAGGTGGCAGCGCCTGCGCGCGGGCGGCGGCGGGCGCCGCGACGGCCACGACGAGCAGCAGCAGCGAGAGTAGAAGCGGGCGGAGAGCGAAGGCGGGCGGCACGGAGCGTCCGGTCGAACGGCGACGGTGCACACCGCATCGGCCGCCGGAAGGAGGACCTTGAGCGGCCGACTCGCGCCGACCCGCTCGGGCGCGCATCGCCCGCTTGGCCTTGCGCGGCTCGCAATCGGTCGGCAAGGACCCCTGCTGCGACGCGGAGCGGCTCGGGGCCCACCACGGCGAAGGGCGCATCGAAGCGCAAGACGAACGCGAGCAATCCGGTCCACGACCAGGATCCGACGGTCACCCGGGTCGAGCGGTCGGTGACGGGCCCGAGCGCAGCTGGTTCCAGGCGGCCGCCATCCGCTCGCGATAGCGGGCGACGTTGGCGAGCTTCAGCTCCTCGTACCCCCGCACCAGGTCCGGCAGCTCGGCCAGCGACGTTGCCGCCTCGTGGTTGGCCGGGCTCAGGACCTCCAGCACCTGTTCGATCTGCGATCGGTACTCGCTCACGAGCGCGCGCTCGACGCGTCGGACCTCGGCCCGGCCGAACGGGTCGAACGCCGTCCCCCGCAGCCTGCGCAGGCGGTAGAGCACGTGGAACGCCGGGCGGAACCACCGGCCGAGCGTCAGCTTGCGCTTCAGCCCGAGCGCACGGAGCAGCGGCGGGTGCAGCTTGTAGGCGTACCGCGCACCCGGCCCGAACTCCTGCTCGACGGCTGCCGTCAGCGCCGGGTCGATGCTGAGTCGGGCGATCTCGTACTCGTCCTTGTACGCCATGAGCTTGTACGCGTACCTGGCGACCGCACGGCTCAGCGGTCCGTCCTGGACGCCCGTGCGCTCGAGCTCCACGCGCTGGGCGTCCCGGACCAGGTCGGCGTACGCCTGCGCGTAGCGCCGGCTCTGGTAGGCGACGAGATCGGGGACGCGCTCGACGACGATCTCCCCGAGCTCGCTCCCGGCCTCGGCGCCTACCGCGTCGATGATCGCCTGGACCGACGCGCCGACCGGCGGCGCCTCCCGGACGGGCCGCGAGCCCTCCAGAGCCCGATCGACGGTCTCGGGGGAGACGACGGCCAGCCGTCCCAGGCGCAGCGCCTCCAGGTTGAGATCGACTGCGGTGCCGTTGAGGGCGATCGCCTCCTCCAGCGCGGCCAGGCTGAGCGGGAGGACGCCGCGCTGGAAGGCCGCCCCGACGACCAGCGTGTTCGCCACCTGATCGGTCCCGAGCAGCGCCGTCGCGATGTCCTGCGCGCGCAGGCGCATGGAGCTGGTGCACCGCTGCTCGATCCGCGTGGCGAGCTCGTCGACCGGCGAGCTCGCCGCGTCGACGGCGATCACCTGCTCGGCCGTCGGCGCGACGCTCGTCGAGATCACCGCGACCGTCGACTCCCGCCGCATCGGAGCGAGGTTCTCGGCCGCGGTCCCGGCCACGAGATCGCAGACGAGATACGCGTCGCAACCCTCGTCGAGCTTGTTGGCCCCCTCGATCGGCTCCGGTCCGAACTTGAGGTCGGAGATCACTGCCCCGCCCTTCTGCGCCAGGCCGACCTGGTCGAGGCCCGCGACGTGCAGCCCGTCGACGTGAGCCGCCATGGCGAGGACCTGCGCCGTCGTGACGATTCCCGTGCCACCGACGCCCGCCAGCCTGACCGTGACCGCCTGACCGGGGCGGCGCACGGCCGGATCGGGCAGCACGATCCCGTCACCGATCCGCGCCGCTTCGGTCCGCGTCGCCTCGGTCGGCGTCGCCGCGCGCTTCGACGGGGTGACGGTGAGGAACGAGGGGCAGTCGCCCTCGAGGCACGAGACGTCGACGTTGCATGACGCCTGGTGGATCCGGGTCTTCCGACCGAAGGAGGTCTCGACCGGCTGCACCGACAGGCAGTTGGATTTCGCGCCGCAGTCGCCGCAGCCCTCGCACGCGCGCTCGTTGATGAAGACCCGCTGCGACGGCGTCTCGGCCCGTCCCCGCTTGCGTTTGCGCCGCAGCTCCGTCGCGCACTCCTGGTCGTGCAGCAGCACGGTGACGCCGGCGACCTTCGCGAGCTCCTCCTGCGCCTCGATCAGCCGCGACCGGTCCCAGACCTCGACGTTCCCTGTCAGCTTCACGCCCCGGTACCGACCGACGTCCTCGGTCGTCACGATCACCCGCGCGACGCCCTCGCTCTCGAGCAACCGGCAGAGCTCCGGAACCGTCCGCCCGCCGACGATCGCCTGGCCCCCGGTCATCGCGACGGCCGAGTTCACCAGCAGCTTGAACGTCAGGTTCACGCCCGAGGCCACCGCCGCACGCACGGCAAGCGAGCCCGAGTGGTGGAACGTCCCGTCCCCGACGTTCTGGACGAGGTGGTTCGCGGAGACGAACGGCGACATCCCGATCCAGGTGGCCCCCTCGCCGCCCATCTGGCAGAGGCCGGTCAGCATGCCGACGCGTTCCTCGGGCATCAGCAGCGCCAGGCCGTGACAGCCGATGCCGCCGCCGACCAACGTGCCCGACGGGACCTTGGTCGACGAGTTGTGCGGACAGCCCGAGCAGAAGTAGGGGGTACGGGTCACCGGCGACGGGGCGAGCGGAAGCGCGCGGGAGGCCGGGGTGACGTTCACCGTCGAAGCCGGCGGGGTCGGCTCCAGGTCGAGGTCCATGTGCTCGGACAGCCGGCGACGGAGCGCCGCCGCGATCAGTCCCGGATCGAGATCGGCCGATGCCCGCAACAGCGGTGCACCCCGATCGTCGGACTTGCCGACGACGATCGGACGGTCGAGCGCACCGTAGAGCGCCTCCTTGACGAGCAGCTCGAGGAACGCACGCTTCTCCTCGACGACGACGACCTCTCGCAGGCCGCCGGCGAACTCGCGGACCTGCTCGACGTCGAGCGGGAACGGAGCGCCGATCTTGAGCAGGCGGATCCCGAGCGACTCGAGCCGGTCGCGGACGCCGAGGATCGAGAGCGCCTCGATCAGGTCGCGCCAGGCCTTGCCTCCCGCCACGATCCCGACCGTGTCCTGAGGTCCCCGCGACGCGATCCGGTTGAGCCGATTCGCGACGATGTAGCGGCGCGCGATCTCCAGCCGCGGCCCGACCATCGATTCCTCGAGCTCGAGCAGCGGCGCGCCGAGCATGCGCGCCGACACCCGGTGCCGGAACGGCCGCCCGTCGATCTCCGTGTCGGGCTCGACCGGGACCACCAACTGCTCGGAGATCGAGACCGAAGAGGTGCCGTCGGCGACGTTCGTCGCGATCTTCAGGCCGCTGTAGAGCCCCGAGCAGCGCGACATCGCGATCCCGTGGAGGCCGAAGGCCAGCACCTCCTGCGGATCGGCGGGCAGGAGCACGGGAATCATCAGGTCCATCAGCGCCAGCTCCGACGACGACGGCACGGTGGAGGACTTCGCCCGGGCGTCGTCGCCGACGCAGACGAGCGCGCCGCTCCGGCGGTCGACGCCCATCAGGTTGGCGTGACGCAGCGCGTCGCTCGCCCGGTCGAGACCTGGCGCCTTGCCGTACCAGAGCCCGAAGACGCCCTCGAACAGGGCACTCGGTTGCAGGTGCGCCTGCTGACTGCCCATCAGGGCCGTCGCCGCGAGCTCCTCGTTGACCGCCGGTTGGTGGACGATGTCGTGCTCGTCCAGCAGCTTTCGGCTCCGCCCGAGCTCCAGGTCGTACCCGCCGAGCGGAGACCCTTCGTACCCCGAGATCAATCCGGCGGTCCGGTTGCCCCGCCGGCGGTCGGCCCGCCGCTGCTCGAGCGGCAACCGCACCAGCGCCTGCACCCCGTTCAGCAGGACCGTCCCGTCGCGCAGCTCGTACCGGTCCGCCAGCGCGACCGTGCGATCGACCGTCAAGCTCGTCACAGTGCCTCCAGGACGGCGGCGGTGAACTCGCCCGTGGTCGCGGTCCCCTGCAGGTCACGGGTGCGCGTTCCGGCATCGATCGCCGCCGCGACGGCGCGCTCGACCGCATCGGCGGCGGCGGTGCGGTCCAACCCGTGCCGAAGCAGCATCGCCCCGGAGAGGATCGCGCCGACCGGGTTGGCCACACCGAGGCCGGCGATGTCGGGCGCGCTGCCGTGCGCGGGCTCGAACAGCCCCGGCGACCCGTCCGTGCCGAGCGATGCGCTCGGCAGCATGCCGATCGATCCACAGTAGATCGACGCCTCGTCGCTGAGCACGTCGCCGAAGAGGTTCTCGGTCAGCAGGACGTCGAACCGACGCGCGTCCAGCAGCAGCTGCATCGCCGCGTTGTCGACCAGCATGTGCTCGAGCTCGATCTCCGGGAACTCCCGGGCCACCTCGGTCACCACCTCGCGCCAGAGGCGGCTGGTCTCCAGCACGTTGGCCTTGTCGACGCTCGTCACGCGGGTTCGGGCGGCGCCGAAGGCGACCCGAGCCGCCCGCTCGACCTGCTCGCGCGTGTAGACGCACTCGTCCAGCGCCGCTCGGGCGTCGCGCGCGTGCCGCCCGCCGCGGTACAGGCCCCCGCTCAGCTCGCGGACGATCAGGAAGTCCACGTCCTGAACGTGACTCGCGCGGATCGGGCCGAGCTCCGCCAGCGTCGATCGC
The DNA here is from genome assembly GCF_000240225.1 of Patulibacter medicamentivorans. Lineage (GTDB taxonomy): Bacteria > Actinomycetota > Thermoleophilia > Solirubrobacterales > Solirubrobacteraceae > Patulibacter > Patulibacter medicamentivorans. The sequence goes on along the minus strand of NZ_AGUD01000006.1, from coordinate 28,635 downwards.
GCGGCGATCGGCCGCAGGTTCACGGTCACGCCGAGCTCCGAGCGGAGCGTCAGCAGCGCCTCGCCCGGGTCGGGATCGCTTCCGGGTGGAAAGCCCGGATCGCCGAGCGCACCGACGAGCACTGCATCGGCGCGCTTGCACGCTGCGAGCGTCGCGGCGCTCAGCGCCGTCCCGTCGGCGCGGATCGCGGAGACGCCGACCAGTCGCTCGTCGAAGTCGACGTCTCCGGCCACGCGCCGGAGCACGGCGAGAGCCGCGTCGGTGACCTCGGGCCCGATCCCGTCGCCCCCCAGGACGACGACCGTCTGTCCACTCATGCTCGTCCTGCCTTCGTTCGGGGCATCGTCGTGTCACGCCGGCCTTCGTACGCCGCGATCGCGTCCTCGGACTCGAGCGTCACCGCCACGTCGTCGAGGCCGTGGACGAGACGACGCCGTGCCTCGTCCGGGTAGTCGAGCGGATAGCTGGAGCCCGCCCACGCCACGGTGCCGGCTCGTAGGTCGACCGCTGCTTCGCCGGCCTCCGCGATCTGGTCCCGGATCTCCTGCGGAACGCGGACCGGAAGCAGCCCGTTCTTCATGCAATTGGTGCGGAAGATGTCGCCGAAGCTCGGTGCGACGATCGCGGCGAAGCCGTAGTCGGCCAGCGCCCACACGGCGTGCTCCCGGCTCGAGCCGCAGCCGAAGTTCGCCCCCGTGACCAGGATCGGCCGGCTGGGGAGATCCCATGCGGGGTCCTCGCGCCAGTCGTAGAACGCATACGGACCGAATCCGGTGCGCTGCACGAGCTTGAGGAACTGCTTCGGGATGATCACGTCGGTGTCGATGTCGTCGCGCAGGAGCGTCGAGACCGGACCTTCGACCCGCGACACGGCCTTCACGAGCGCCTCCAGTCGCGCACGTCGACGAAATGCCCGGTCACGGCGGCCGCGGCCGCCATCTCCGGCGACACGAGGTGCGTGCGTCCTCCGCGACCCTGTCGGCCCTCGAAGTTGCGGTTCGACGTCGAGGCGCAGCGCTCGCCCGGATCGAGCGTGTCGGCGTTCATGCCCAGGCACATCGAGCACCCCGCGCCGCGCCACTCGAAGCCGGCCTCCGTGAAGATCGCGTCGAGCCCTTCGGCCTCGGCAGCTCGCCGGACGCGCATCGATCCGGGAACGACCATCGCGCGCACGTTCGGGGCGACGGCACGGCCCGCGATCAGCTCCGCAGCGTGACGCAGGTCCGACAGGCGGCCGTTGGTGCACGAGCCGATGAACACGCGGTCGATGGCGACGTCCACGAGCCGCGTCCCGGGCTCCAGGCCCATGTAGTCGAGGGCCCGGCGCTCGGCCTCCGTCCTCGGCTCGGGCACGCGATCGAGCACGCCGGCGACCATCTCCGGCGTCGTGCCCCACGTCACCTGCGGCGTGACCTCGCGCGCATCGATCTCGACCTCGCGGTCGAACTCCGCGTCGCCGTCCGTCGCGAGACGCCCGCGCGCATCGTCCACCGTGCCGCCGTGGCGGTCGATCCAGTCGAGCGTCATGGCGTCCGGCGCGATCAGGCCCGCGCGCCCACCGGCCTCGATCGTCATGTTGCACAGCGTCATGCGCCCTTCCATCGTCAGCGCCTCGATCGCCGGCCCCGCGTACTCGACGACGTGGCCGGCAGCGCCGCTCGTGCCGATCCGTCCGATCGTGTGCAGCGCCAGGTCCTTCGCCGTGGTGCCGAAGGGCAGGTCGCCCACGTACCGGATGCGCATCGTCCGGGGTCGTTCCTGCACGACGCACTGCGTTGCCAGGACGTGCTCCACCTCGCTCACCCCGATGCCGAACGCCAGGGCGCCGAACGCACCGTGCGTCGAGGTGTGCGAGTCACCGCAGACGATCGTCATGCCGGGCTGGGTCAGCCCGAGCTCCGGTCCGATGACGTGCACGATGCCCTGCTGAGGGGCACCCATCGAGTGGAGCGGGATCCCGAACTCGGCGCAGCCGGCCTCGAGCAGACCGACCTGCACCCGGCTCAGCTCGTCGTCGATCTGCGCGCTGCGCGTCACGCCGTCCGTCGGCACGTTGTGGTCCGCCGTCGCGAGCGTCAGGTCCGGGCGCCGCACGGGTCGGCCTGCCGCCTTCAGGCCCTCGAAGGCCAGCGGACCTCCGAGATCGTGAAGGAGGTGCAGGTCGACGTACAGCAGCCCGGGCTCGACCTCGTGCGCGGCCCAGATCTTCTCGACGAGCGTCTGTCCCACGACTAGCCGGCCGACCCGAGGCCCAGCTCCGCGATCGCACCCTCGGCGACGGCCTGATCTTCGCTGTAGTGACCGCCGGACACGCCGACGGCCCCGATCAACGCCCCGTCCGCGAAGAGCGGGTACCCGCCGGGAACCGCGGTCAGCCGCGGAACCTGCGAGAGGTTGGCGGCGCCCGCGTCCTGGTCCAGGAAGCCCTTGATCTCGTGGGTCGAGAGCCCGAACGCCGCCGCGGTCAGCGCCTTGTCGATCGCGATGTCGTAGGTGAGCGACGACGCCCCGTCCATGCGGGCGATGGCCTTCGGCGTGCCCGAGGTGTCGCACACGGCGATCGCCATCGGACTGCCCTGGCGCTCGGCGACCGCGACGGCACGGGAGACGAGCGCGCGGGCGGTGGCCTCGCTGATCTGGGTCTGCGAGAACGTGGTCGTGGTGGTGTCCTGGGTCATTGCCTGGGCTCCTGATTCGAGGGTGAGGACATGGGAAGGGCGGGGCCGTGGAACCGCCTGATCCGCGCGAGAGCGGCCGGCGGGACGACACGTCCCTCGATCTGCACGTCGGAGACGCCGTCCACGGCAGCGAGCTGGTCGTGCAGGGCGGCGCCGAACGTCACGGCCTGGTAGGGACAGCCGACGCAGTTGCCGGTGAAGCGCAGCCGCAGCGTGCCGTCCTCGTCGAGATCCCGGATCTCGACGTCCCCGTGGTGCGCGTGGATGCGCGGGCGGATCTCGTCGAGGGCCGCCTGCACGGCATGGCGCTCGGGACGGCGGTGCGTCGCCATGACGGAAGCACGGAGGTCCGACCGCACGGGTCAGGACACCCCGAGGAGCTTGCTCTTGGCGTCGATGTCGACGCCCATGATCCGCGCGAAGTTCCGGCCGAACAGCTTTTCGCGGATGTCGCGGGTGATCTCCGGGTAGCCCCAGCGATCCTGCATCTCGTCGGAGAACTGCATCTCGTTGAACATCTCGATGGTCGACTGGACGTTCGGCCAGACGAAGCCCTCGCTGCCGTACAGCACGCGGTCGGGGCCGAGGAACAGCAGCGCCTTGCCGAGGGCGTGCAGCGTGAGGTCTGGCATCAGCGGGTAGAACTGGATCAGGCCGGCGTACGACATGACCATGTTCGGGAAGCGGCTGGCGATCTGGATGCTCGCGTCCTCGTAGGGCCAGCCGAGGTGGTGGATGACGAAGGTCGCCTCCGGGAAGTCGCGGGCCGGGCGCTGGAGGTCCTCGCAGCGGAGCCACGGACCCATGATCTGCTGCGAGAACGCGAAGCCCTTGTGGAACTGCAAGCACGTGACCCCCAGCTCCAGCGCCTTCTCGAAGATCGGGTAGGCCACCTCGCGGTCGTCGGCCATCCAGTGCTGCTCGTCTGCACCTGACTGGTAGAACTTGAAGCTCGTCGCGCCCAGCTCGCGGACCTGGTGCTCCATCGACGCCAGGCACTCCTTGGTCGTCATCGTCGTCGGGTCCACAGCTCCGCAGAAGAGGATCCGATCCGGCGCCGCCTGCTTGAGCTCGTAGTTGAGCTGGAGCGGGTAGAGGAAGTCCTTCCAGAAGTCCTTGATCGGCACCGTCTGGGCCATCGCCATGTCGGTGTCGGAGTCCTCGAACAGCAGCTTCAGCGCCTCGTCGACCCCGAGCCGCTTGTGGCCGAAGTCGGGATCGCTCTCCAGCCGACCGCTGCGATCGAGCTGGGGGAAGACGGCGAGCGTCTGGCCCACGCTTCCCGGGCCCACCGTGAAGTGATCGGCCGCTGCGCGGTCGCTCTCGAGCACGTTGATGCTGCTGTTGTCGTACGCGTGGATCGCGTTGTCGAAGATGAACATCCCGTCGTGCATGTGCTGCTCCTCCTGAGTTGATGAAAACGGTGGCGCCGAGGCCACGTCGGCGGTCGACGACCGCGGCAGCTAGGCGGCGGCGATCTCCGCGAACCGGGTGCGCAGCTCGCGCTTGAGGATCTTTCCGCTGGCGTTCTTCGGCAGGTCCTCGACGATCGCCACGTACTTCGGCGCCTTGTAGGGCGCGAGTCGCTCCCGGCAGAAGTCGATGACCGACTGCGTCGTCAGCGCCGCGCCGGAACGCGGTACGACCGCTGCGGTGACCGCCTCGATCCAGACGGGATGATCGGTGGCGAACACGGCGGCCTCGGTGACGTCCGGATGTGCGTAGAGCACTTCCTCGACCTCACGGCTGGCCACGTTCTCCCCACCCGTCTTGATCATGTCCTTCTTGCGATCGACGACCGTGAGGTACCCCTCCTCGTCGAACACCCCGAGATCGCCGCTGTGGAACCACCCGCCCGCGAAGCTCTCGGCGGTCTTGCCGGCCTGATCCCAGTAGCCCAGCGTCGCCTGGGGCGAGCGGTGGACGATCTCGCCGACCTCGCCCGGAGGCAGCGTCGCTCCGGCGTCGTCGACCACCCGGGTCTCGACGTTGACCGCCGGACGGCCGGCGCTGCCCGCCTTCCGAACCTGATCCTCCGGAGCCAGGATCGTCGCGATCGGCGCGAGCTCGGTCTGCCCGTAGAAGTTGAAGAGCCGCACACCGGGGAGCCGGCGGTGGAGCTCGTGCAGGATCTCGACCGGCATCGGCGAGGCTCCGTAGTAGGCCTTGCGCAGGCTGGACAGGTCGCGCCGCTCGAAGTCCTCGTGACGGAGGAGGCTGATCCAGACCGTCGGCGGACAGAAGAGCTTGGTGGCCTTCTCCCGCTCGATGGTGGCCAGGATCTGTCCGGCGTCGGCTCCGGGGAGCACGATGCTCGTCGCCCCGAGCTGGATGTCCACGGTCAGGAAGCAGTGCAGCTGCGCGCAGTGGTAGAGCGGCAGCGCGTGCACCTCGACGTCGGCGGCGGTCATCTCACCGCCGACGATGCAGCTGGTGTGCTGCGCGATCACGCTGCGATGCGAGAGCGCGGCGGCCTTGGGACGCGATTCGGTCCCGCTGGTGAAGAGCAGCTCGAGCGGATCGTCGTCGTCGAGCTCGACCATCGGCTCGGTCGGGTCCCCCCACCGGGCCCAGTCGTCGACGTCGAGCCACCCGGGCTTGGCCGCCCCGATCATCGCGCGGACGCGCACCTGCTCGCCGAGCTCGCCACCGAGAGCAGTCGCCCCCACGACGTGGAGCGCATCGTCGACCACGAAGGCGACCGCTCCCGAGGCCTCGAGGATGTAGGAGACCTCGTGCGCCTGGAGCATGAAGTTGATCGGGACGACGATCACCCCGGCCTTGGCGCAGGCGTAGTAGAGCACCACGAACTCGTGGGAGTTGCGCGCCAGGAGCGCCAGGCGATCCCCTCGGCGGAGACCGGCGCCGACGATCGCGTTCGCCGTTCGGTTGACCTCGCGGTCGAGGTCCCCGTAGCTCACGCGCCGACCGGCGGACACCAGCGCCAGGCGCTCCGGATGGCGCGCCGCCGACCACCTGAGCAAGTCCCCCATCGTCTGCCGGCGGGCGCGGGCGGTCTCGGCGGTGGGGGTCGGGACGGGAGAGGCGGTACGTGCGTAAGGCATGGGTGGTTGCTCGAGATCGGTGCGTCCGACAACGACTGGGGCCATTCAATCCGCCGAGCTCGCGGGCGACTTCACCTCGGACGACGAACTTCGGGCCGACTTCCGGTCGCCCGAGCTGAGGTCGCGAGACGTAGGATCGGGACGTGCTCGCCCCGCCACGACACCGGCACCCCGGCGACGAGCCCGCGACCACGATCTGGGACGCGCTGGAAGCCATCCAGCGCTACGAGCTCGATCCGCCCAACATGCTCGACGCCGTGGTCGCGCTCAGCGTCGAGCTGTTCGGGGCGACCGCCGGGTGGTTCTCGGACGACGGCGCCGACGGCCGCACCCATCTCGCCGGGAACGATCCGCTGGACTGGGTCGAGGCGGTTCCCCGCGAGGGCGTCGAAGACGCGGCACGCCGCGGGGGATCGGCGATCACGACCGTGGTCCCCGGCCCGGGCGGCCAGCCGACTCGGGTGGCCGCGGCTCCGGTCGCGCTTGCCGACCGCATCCTCGGCGTCCTGTGCATCGCGGGGGCGCACGGCCCTGACGACCTGCCGGCGCTCGAGCTGATCGCCAGTCACGCCGCCGTCGGCTTGGACAGCGGTCGGCGCCACGCCAGCGCGGCCGCCGAGGCCCTGACGCTTCGCGAGGCGTTCGCCGGGGCCTATCGCCTCACGGGCGTGCTCTTCCGCAACGAGGGGCTCCAGCAGCTCCAGCGTGCGTTGGACGACCTCGTCTCCCCGCCGACGCGCGTGCTCGTAGCGCCGGACGCGGCGCCGGACGCACCCGAGGATCACGGCGAGCCGATCATGTCGGCCGGCTCCCAGCTCGGCTGCATCGTCGTGGAGGGCGGGTCGTCGAGGATGACGACCGTCGACCGGTACCTCGTCGCGGATGCCGCCCGGCTGGTCGCGATCGAGCTTCGCCGGCAGCAGGCGGTCGACGAAGCGGAATCGACCTTCCGGGGAACGTTGCTCGAAGAGCTGGTGGACCTTCCGGACGGTGCGTCCGGTGCCCGGGCCCGCATCGCGCTGAGGCTGCAGCAGGCCGGCCTCGATCTTCTCCGCGTCACGCCGCTGATCGCGTTGCAGGCCGTCGACACCGCCATCGACCCGACCTACGTGCTGCGTCGCGTCCGCGACGGCGCGGCGCGACTCTCCGGGCAGATGGTCAGCAAGGTGCTCGCCTTCGAGCGGGCAGGACGGATCGTCCTGGCCACGCACAGCTCCGACGGCGACTCGATGGTGCGCAACCTGGCGAGCCAGTTGGCCAGCCATCTGGCCGATGTGGGGCTGCCGGTCCTGGTGGGTGTCAGCGGATCCACGACGAACGTCGCGGACGCGCACCTCCAGGCCATCACCTGCCTCCAGATCCTGCGCGATCGCGGCGACGACGGAGGCGTCCTGCGGGCGGAGGACCTCGGACCGCTCGCGGCGCTGCTCTCCGTCCCGGACCTGGGCCAATCGCGGAGCTTCGTCAGCGAGGTGCTCGGCGAGCTCGTCGCGACCGACCGCACGATGCGAATCCCGCTGCTCGAGACGTTCGTGGCCTACATCGAGTCCGACGGAACCCGCTCGTCCCTCGCGGACCGCCTGTATATCCACCCGAGCACGCTGAAGTACCGGCTCGGGATCGTCGAGTCGGTCGTCGGACCGTCGATCGCCGACCCCGACGCGGCGCTGCGGTTCCAGACGGCCGTCACCACGCTGCGCATCCTGGAAGCCCGGGGAGCATCACCCTTCTCAGCCGACCAGCGGCCGGCGACCGAGATCCTCGAGCAGCGTTCGTAGCCGGATCGCCAGCGCGAGCTCGATCCTGACGCGCCGGTCGGCGAGCCGCACCCCGAGCAGATGCTCGATCCGCCCCAGCCGGTACTTCAGCGTGCTGGCATGGATGCCGCACCGCTTGGCGACGGTCGGGTGGTGGCCGTCACCCTCGATCATCGCGCGCAACGTCGGCGTCAGCGGCACGCGAGCCCGGGCGTCGTGGGCTTCCAGCGGCCCGAGGATCCGCAGCACCGATTCGGACGCGCTCGCCAGGTCCGGAGCGTCCAGGAGGAACGCCAGCGGCCCGAGCTCCGCTGCGTGCAGGAGGCCGCCGTCCGCGGCGGCAGCCAGCCTCGCCGCCGCGATCGCCTCGCGCGCCGCCGCGGCGAGATCGGCCGTGGTCCGACCGACCCCGATGCTCGGCCGCCATTCCTGCCGGGCCAGCACCGCGAGCAGCCGGGCGGCGATCTCCTCGACCTCCGCGCCGTCGGGGACGGCGATGACGAGGGATCGCTCGCGCTCGACGGCCAGCATCGAGCCGCCGCTCGTCTCCAGCTCGCGGACGGCCGAGAGCGCATCCAACCTGCGACGAGGGTCGTCGACCCAGACCGCCAGGGCCGCGTAGGGGACGTCGAGACGGACGTCGAGACGGGCCGCCAGGTGCCGGATGGGCTCGCTTTCGATCGGTCGGCCGGCCAGCACCTCGGAGAGCAGCTCGGCGCGGAGTCGGAACTGGGCTTCGCGAGCGCTGCGCAACCGATGGGCCTCGATCGCGATCAGGCGGGCGCCGTAGCGCAGGATGCCCTCCTCGAGTGCGCCGAGCCGAGCGCCGGAGGCGACCAGCTGCCCGAGGTACTTGGTGTCGGTCTCGATCGGCCACGTCCCCGCGTCGGCCGGCCCGGGATCCGCGTCGCGACAGACGACCGCGGGCAGATACGGAGCGATGTCCGCCGACGGCGCGATGCGGACCGTGCGCTCGAGGAACCGCTCGACGAGCCCAACGAGCCCGACCACGCCCAGGTCCTCGACCGTCGCGGCCGTCATCTCGCGAAAGGCCGTGAAGTAGCGCGTGAGCATCTCGACCCGAACCCGAACCGTATCCCGCAGCTCACCATGCTCCAGCGCGATCGCCGCGTGCTTCGCCAGCGCTTCGAGCACCCAGGCCTCGTGCGGACGAGGCGCCGCGTGCGACCGCCAGGCGACGCACACCGATCCGACCGGGCCGCCCTCGCCCCCGACGGCGACGCGCCGGATGCGCGCCAGGCCGGCCGCGTCGAGCGCGCCGTCAGGGTCCACCCCCTCCATCCCGCCGTCGACGGGGAAGGCCGCGATCACCTCCTCGGTCCCCGAGGGCGCTCGCAGGGCGACGAGGCCGAGGTCGGCCCCGGTCAGCCCCGCCGCGTGACGGGCGACGACGTCGAGCAGCGCCGCACGATCATGCTCCGTGCTCTGGATCTCGCGTAGGGCGCCGGCAACCGCTGTGCGGTAGGCCGGATCGAGCTCGGGACCGGGCACCGTCCGATGATCCAGCGATCACCCGGGGTTGTCCAGCGGATTCGCGACCATGCCGCTGGCGCTGCCCGCCCGGAGACCTCGCTCGATCGCCGGCATGGTGGCGGCCGGATCGGTGATCGGCAGGCCGTGGGTCGGCGCGATGATCTCGACCCCGAGCTCGTCGACGATCAGCTCGTTCAGGCGAGCGATGTAGGGCTCGACGTCGACGAACTTCGTCCAGAAGAAGGCCGCCATCGCGAAGAGCGCGACCTCGTCGGCGACCTCGAGTCCGTCGACCTCCTCGGCGACCGCGCCGCAGTGCCCGACGTCGTGGTAGTGCGAGTACGAGAATCGGTCGCCCGCGAAGAGGATCCGCCGCCGCGAATCGAAGCCCCACCGCGTATAGGCGAGGTCGCGGAAGACCGCCTCGACGACGTGGAACTGCGAATCGCCGAGATCGATGACGTCTCCCGGATCCATCGCGACGAACCGCTCCGCGTACTGCGGGAAGGTCAGGTGGAGGTCTCGCACCTCGCCGCAGGCGACGGCGTCCGGGAACCGCTGGAGAAACCGCCCGATGCCACCTGCATGCGGAATCTCGGTGTGCGTCAGGAACAGGTACTCGGGCTCGGGCACGCCCTGCGCGAACAGCCCCTCAAGCTGCTCGAGGATGCAGGGCACGTCGCGGGTCAGGCCACCTTCGACCAGCACCGACGTCCGGCTCCCGGTCACGAGGAAGGTCGATGCGTACTGGTGGAGCACCCGGCCACCGAACTCCAGCATCGAGCACTGCCCGAGCCAGTACACGCCCGGCGCAAGCTCACGGGGAAGCGGATTGTGGTCGGAAACGCTGCGCATCATCAACCTCCGAACGGCCACGTGCCGGCCGCGACGCCGACGGACGGACGCTGCTCGGCCTGGGCCAGGGCCTCGTCGAACATGGTGAGGTGACGCTCCACCACCGGGCGACCGCGGAGCACCCGTCCGTTGCCGGGTGCGATCGTCTCGATCTCGAGCCTCTCTGCGAGCGACGACATGCCGTTGCGCAGGCTCTCGGTGTCGCCGCCGGCCAACCACCAGAAGCGGTTGCGCTCGAGGTACGTCCCCACGGCTTCGACCGTCGTGGCGTCCTCGTCGGACTCCTGGAGGACGGCCGCCGAGCCCTCCGACTCCAAGTCGACCCATCCGAACAGGTCACCGGTGAAGAGCGTCCGCGTGCGGTGGTCGTACGCCCACGGTTCCGGCAGCAGCCGGACCGGGGCGACCAGGATCTCGACGACCCTTCGCCCCACGGGGTCGACGGCGATCCGCCCGTCTGCCGGGGTGGGCACGGAGCGCAGCTCCGCCAGGCCTCCGCCGGGAGCTCCCGGAGCGTCGAGGTCCGGTCTGAAGTCGAGCCACTCGTCCGGCTCTCCGAAGAACCGCCCGTAGAGCTGCGTGGCGCCGAAGCGCTCCGCGATCGGCCGGACGTTGCAGACGCCGGCGAACTCGCCGAAGCGCAACGGCAGCAGCGCCAGCTGCGACCGCTCGTCGAGCAGCTGCTCGAGCTGCGCGACGAGCGCGCGCTGGTGGACGGCGAAGCCCGTGTCGACCATGAGCGCGTGCTCGCCCTCGACGAGCAGGTAGCAGTTCGAGCTGGTGACGCCGCGGGCTTCGGCCGGGTGCGACGATTCCATGCCGCTCAGAACGATCGAGTTGCACAGCGCGTACGCCGCACCGTCGGTGATGGTCACGATCTCCCTGGACACGCAGCGGACGCTATCCCCGGGTCACGGGCGGGATCTTCGTCTCAGCTGGGGACAAACGGTCGGGTTTCGGTCGGACGCGACGAACCGCGGCGATCAGGACTCGGCCGGACCAGTCGGCTCGGCGGCAACCGCGCGCCGCAGCATCGACGTGATCTCGCTGACCGAGGCGCCGGTCTTCCGGGCGTCGAGCACGATCCTCGGATCGAAGGCGTGCTCGCCCACGGGCGCGGATGTCCCCGCCGGCCTCCAGCAGTCGTGCACGTACCCGAGTGCGACGCCGTTGCCGTCCGGGTCGCGGTAGCGGATCTCGGTCTGGTCGCCGATCAGCGCGGCCTCCACCGGGCTGATCTCGAAGAGCTGGAGCCGCAGGTAGTTCGCGAGCAGATCGTCGATCGACGCATAGCGGAAGTCGATCGAGCGTCGCGTCGGACTCGGCTCCCCGACCGTCAGGACGATCGGCCCAGCGCCGCCGAGCCGTTCGCCGTCCAGCGTCGCCCGCGTCCCGACGACGGTCTCGTACCACGCCGCCACCGCGTCCGGTCGGGACGTGACCAGCCGGATCTGCGGGAACCGCAGGGGCGCGATCGCGCCCCGGAACGGCAGGGCCGATACGGCTCCCCCAACTCCGTGCTCGCCCTGCGGGTCGCCAGGGTCTCGGGGCGCCCCGCGTGCCCCCTCCGGCTTCCGAGTGGGAGACGGCGTCCCGCGCTTCGGATACGCAGCCGGTGACACGTTCCGTCCAGCCTAGCCGCAGCGGTCACCGCTGCGACGCGTGCCAGCGCAGCGCGAAGCGCTCCAAGCGCGAGAAGCCCTGGCTGACGATCACCCCGAGGAGCATCGCGGTCAGCAGGTACCCCCACATGGTGTCGACGTCCCCCGCCGCCTCGAAGGTCGCGATGCTCTGTCCCAGTCCCGCAACGCCGCCGAGGATCTCGACGCCGATCGTGACGAGCAGCGCCATCACGGCCGAGATCCGCAGGCCGGTCGCCACGTAGGGCATCGTCGCCGGCAGCACGACCCAGCGCACGGCCTGCCACCACGAGAGGCGCATGCTCCGAGCCGCCTGGCGCGAGATCGGGTCGACGGACCTGACGCCGACGATCGTCTGCAGCACCATCGGCCAGATGCACGTCGCCACGATGAAGACGACCTTGAGCTTGGTCGAGACCCCGAGCGTGAGGACCGCCAGCGGAATCACGGCGACCGGGGGGAACGACCGCACGAAGTCGATCGTGGCGCGCGTGCTGCGATAGGCAAAGGAAAACGTCCCGAGGACGACCCCGATCGCCACGCCTCCGACCACGACGATCACGAGCCCGAGCAGCCACGGGCCCACCGTCTGCCAGAGGACGGAGGCGAACCCGGCCTCGGTGGTGACGGCGGCGAGCTCGCGGACCACCCCTGGCACCGAGGGGATCGTGCCCGGCCCTCCCACTTCGAGCGCGTGCAGCAGCTGCCACGCCACGAGCAGGCACGCGAGGATCACCGCCCGCAGGCCGAGGACGGTCCGGAAGCTGGGCTCGTGCTGAGCCCACTCCGCGAACGTCCGCGAGCGGGGTTCGATCTCGTCGGCCCCGGGCGTCGGCCGGGTGCTCGTCGTCTCCGCGGTCGTGCTCATCGCTCAGCCCACGAGGTCGAGGTTCGCGGCCGACGCGGGTGCGGCCTCGGACTCTCCCGCGCCTTGGATTCGCACGAGGACCTCGGTGCGGATCTCGGCGAAGCGCGGGTCGGCCCGCGTGCGGATCTGGTCGCGACGGTGACCGAACGGCACGTCGAGGATGGTCGCGACGGACGCCGGCCGGCCGGACAGGACGACGATGCGATCGCCGAGGTACACCGACTCGTCGATGTCATGGGTGACCAGCAGGATCGAGACTCCGGTGTCGCGGCGGATCGTCAGCGCCAGGTCCTCGAGGTCGAAGCGGGTCTGCGCATCGACCGACGCGAACGGCTCGTCCATCAGCAGCATCTGCGGCGCGTCCACCAGGGCACGGGCGATCGCGACGCGTTGCTGCATGCCGCCCGACAGCTGCCAGGGGTACTGCTTGCGCACGTCGGCGAGCCCGACCTCGTCCAGCATCTCCGCGGCCCGGGCCAGGCGCTTCGCCCGCTTCACGCCCTGGGCGCGGAGCGGCAGCGCGACGTTGTCGACGACCGACATCCACGGAAAGAGCGACCGGCTGTAGTCCTGGAACACCACGGAGAGCGCCGCGGGCGGTTCGACCACCAGGCCGCCGCCGACCCGCACCTCGCCGTGGGTCGGCCGTTGCAGGCCGGACAGGCAGCGCAGCAACGTCGTCTTCCCGACGCCGGAAGGACCCACCAGGCATACGAACTCCGAGGCCGCGACCTCGAGGTTCAGATCGTCGAGCACGGCGCGGGGGCTCTCCGGCCCGGCGTACGTCATCGACAGCGATCGGACTTCGAGCATGGGTCGTGTGACCTCCTTGCGGTGGTGTGCGGCATTCGTCATCGCGGCGCTCCCCCGCTCGAAGCCTCCTGCTGCTCGAAGTGCCAGCGCAGGAGCACCCGGCGCTCGAGCTGCGCCGCTCCCACGGCCAGCAGGTAGCCGAGCAGGCCGCCGACGATCGCGCCCGCGTACGAGGCCGGCACGTCGTAGTTGCGCTGCGCGAGGATCAGCTGGTACCCGACGCCGCGGCTGGAGCTGAACATCTCGACGGCGATCATGAAGATCACGCCGATCGCGATGCTCAGGTTCACGCCGGCGAGGATCGAGCGGGACGCGCCCGGGAGGATCACGTACCGCAGTCCGTGGAGGCGGCCGAGACGCAGCGAGCGCGTGACGTCGCGGTGCCCGGGATCGATCCCCGCCACGCCGTCGATCGTGTTGAGCAGGATCGGCCACAGGCAGGCGAACGCGATCAGCGCGATCTCACCGCCGCTGCCGATCCCGAAGACGAGGACGAAGATCGGCATCAGCGCCAGCCCGGGAAGCGAACGGAACAGGTCCAGGAACGGCGCGAGCGCGACGCGCACGGGACGGCAGAGACCGATCGACGTCCCGAGACCGACGCCGACGGCGGTCGCGAGCGCGAGCCCCGCCACCAGCGACATCAGGCTCGGCAGGATGTCCTCGGTGAGCCGCTCGGCCACGAGCCACTGCTCGCGCAGCCGATCCAGGATGTCGGCCAGCGGCGGGTAGAACGGATCAGCGCTGGCCCGCGACGTCCACGCCCAGAGGCCGATCAGGGTGACCGGAAGCCAGGCCGCGACGGCGTAGCGAGCGATCCGGGCACGCCACGACCGCCGGACGCGGCGGCGCTCGGGCCGGGACTCGCCGGCGCGAGCCGCCCGCCGGACGGAGAATGAGGATGACAGCACCTACGAGACCTCCACGACAGATCGATGCTACGAGCGGGCCGAAGTCGCGACTTCGTCTCGAGCTGATGACGAATCAGCCAACTCTCCGCGTTCAGGACGAGAACAGGCGCGTCGAGGGCCAGGAGGCCGCCGACAACTGCGCATCGCGGGGTGCGACGCCGCCGGCAACGGCGTCGCGCCCCTCGCTCAGCGCGTCACTGCTGGCCGACGATCCACTCGCTCGGCGGAGGAACGGACTTGATGCCGCCGGCCTGCTCGAGCACCTTGGCGACCTGCTCGATCTTCTCCGGGGTCACGTCGGTCGAGAAGGTCCCGAAGTTGGCGATCTGGCTGATCGCCTCGGGCGGGATCTCCGTGTACTTCTTCATGTAGTCGGCAACGCCCTTCGGGTTGGACGCGAGCGACTCCGTGATCGTCGCCTTCATCGCCTTCGCGAAGGCCGCGATCTCGTCCGGGTGCTCCTGGGCGTACTTGCGGCTCGTCCAGAAGACCACCGACGGCAGGCCGTCGGCGACGCCCGCCCCGATCGCCGCCACGCGGTGCATCCCTGCGCCCTCCGCGAGGCTGATGAAGGGCTCGAGCGCCTGTCCGGCGTCGATCTGGCCCTTCTTGATCGACGCGGCCATGTTGGCCAAGGGCACGGCGACGAACGTGACGGAGTCGGCATCGACTCCGGCCTTCTCGAGCTGCGCGCGCAGGTAGAGCTCGTGGGACGTGCGGAGCGCGTTGAGGCCGACCTTCTTGCCCGCGAGGTCCTTCAACTCCTTGATCGACGGGTCGTCGGTGACGATCGTGTTCGTGCTCGTCTCGACGCTGCCCTCGATGAGGGTGCCGAATCCAGGCAGGACCTGGAGCGGCTGGCCGCTGGCGATCGCGGGCACGATGTCGGCCAGCGCGGTCTGCGCGATCTGCAGCTTGCCGGCCAGGACCTGCGGAAGGATGTTCGCGGTGGACCCGGCCGAGAACATCTCGATCTTGACGGGCAGCCCAACCGCCTCGAACCGCCCTTCGTCACGCGCGATGTACGGCGTCAGCATCTGGCTCGCCGGGAAGGCGACGACGCGCGCCTCTTGAAGCGCGCCGGACGATCCGGCCGCGGCCGCGGGCCGCGAGCCCGAGCTGTCGTCGCCGCCACATCCGACCGCACCGACCGCGAGGCCGACCGTCGCGAGGACGCACAGCACGCGCGACCACGGTTGCGCCCGCCTCGAAGTACATAGGGACATTGCTCTCTCCTCAGTTTCAGGCGAACGAGTTCCGAACCCGCCGGCCGACCGTCTCTCCCCGGACCGTCCGATGCCGTGAGGCTCGCATGCATCGCCACGACTGCGGCCACAGCGATCGAACGGGCTGGTTTCGCGACTGTAGGCGGGAGCCGATCAGCGAAACTTCGCCCGATTCGGGGAAAACACGGGGGCGGTTCCGCATTCAGGACGACATCGCCGATCTGGCACTGGTCGAGGACGCTCGCGGAGCGGACGTGCCTCGACGACGCACCTCGTCCAGCCGGGCGATTGGGGATGGGGTGTTGCTGAAGCGGATCCGGCAGGTGCACGCCGCGAGCTACGCGGCGTACGGGTCTCACCGGGCCTGGAAGGCGCTGCTGCGCGACGGCAGGGGACCCGCGTTCTTCAGCGTCGTGCTCGACATGCTCTCGCGTCGAGTGGTCGGCTGGCAGTTCGCGTCGCACCCGCGCACCGACCTGGTCCTCGACGCGCTCCGGATGGCGCTCGCCGGCCGGCCGCGATCCGCCGCAAGCAGGTGCAGCGCGATCAAAAGCGACCACGAGAGTCGATGAGACGCTATCGTCTAGCCGTCTCATGCCTTCGCCCTCTCCCGACCTGCCCGCCGACGCTGCTGCCCCGTTCGCCGCCCTGCTCGACATCGCCGTCGACCCGGAGGCGAGCGGCGACGGCGAGCTGAAGGCGCTGCTCGACGTCGCCACCGCCGAGTTCGCCCGCTATGGCGTGGCGCGCACCTCGCTGACCGACATCGCCCGCCGCGCCGGCGTCTCTCGCCCGACCGCCTACCGCCGACTCGGCGGCAAGGACGAGCTGCTGCGCCGGATCCTCGTGCGCGAGACCCACGCGTTCTTCGTCACACTGACCGCAGCCGCCGAGTCCCTGCGTGACCCGGTCGACCGCGCGGTCGAGGCGTTCGCCGTCGGCGCCCGCGCCGCGGCCGAGCACCCGCTGGCCTCGCACCTGCTGGCCGAGGAGCCGGGGGCGATCGTCCCCCACCTGACCGACCGCGGCGGACCGTGGCTGCGCGCCGCGACCGCCGCGCTGGCCCGCTTCGTCGACCCGACCGGCAACCTCGATCCGGTTCATGCGCGGCGGATGGCCGAGGTGGTGGTGCGGCTCAACGCGTCGTTCTTCCTGACCCGCGACGGCGTGCTGCTCGACGCCGAGGGCCAGCGATTGCGGACGCTCGCCGACACGGTCGTCCGGGCCGCGGTCGAGGCCGCCTGACCGTGGGCGCGCAGAGCGGCTTCCTCGATCCGGCCGGCCCCCTGACCGGGGCCAGCGCGACGGTCTTCTGGATCTTCGCCGGGGCGACGTTCGCGATGGTCGCGGCGTCGTTCCTGGTCGCCGGGCGCGAGGCGCTGCGGCTGCGCTCGGCGCTGCCGTTGGTGGTGCTGGCGAGCGCCACCGCCTGGCTGCCGAACGAGCCGTTCATCGACGCGATCCTCGGCTTCCAGTACGCGTCCGATGCGCCGGGCGAGCTCTACACGCTGGCCGGTCGGGTGATCCCCGTCAGCGCGCTCGGGATCGGGGCGATGTTCTCGCTCTTCACCTGGTTCCTGCACCGGTTGATCGTCGGCGGCGCGTCGTTCCAGCGGATCGTGCTGATCGCGGTCGTCGCCGGGGTGATCGACTGGCCGCTGGAGATCATGGCGATCCAGGCCAACGTCTTCGAGTACTACGGCGACAACCCGACGCGGATCTTCGGGCTGCCGATCACGAGCATGGTCCAGAACGCCTTCCTCTACGTGTTCATGGCCTCGATCCTGACGCTGGCGGCGCCCCACCTGCGCGGCTGGCGAGCGCTGCTGTTCCTGCCGGTGATCCCCGGCTGCTACTACGCGGTCGCGCTGCTCTGCACCTGGCCCGCCTACCTGGCCCTGCACGGCGGAGCGAGCACGGTGCCGTTCCTGCTGCTCGGGGCGCTGGCCGCGATGATGAACGCCGCGATCCCGCTGGCGATGCTGCGCTTCACGCTCGACCGCCAGCGGACCGCCGTGCCGGCCCAGCCGCCGACGACGACGGCGGAGCCCGCGTGAGCCCGCTGCGACGGTGGGGCGGCCGTGCCCGTGCCGTGCCCCAGCTCGGACGGATCGCCGCCAGCGTCGCGGTCGAGCGGCTGCGCCCTGTCCGCAGCGACGATCCGACCGTCGCGCCGACGCGGGTGGCCGACTTGACGCCGGCCTGGATGAGCCGCGCCCTCTGTCCCGACGGGCGCGCGCGGGTCGTCGCCGTCGACCTGATCGACGGCTCCCACGGCACCACCAGCCGACACCGGCTGCGGCTGCGCTACGACCGCGACCCGGCTCCGCTGGGCCTGCCGGAGACGGTCTTCGCGAAGTCCAGCCCCGGCGTCCTGCAGCGGATCACGCAGGCGATCAGCGGCCTCGTCGAGGCGCGGTTCTACCTGCAGCTGCGTGAGCAGCTCGACGTCGCCGCCCCGTGCTGCCACCACGGCGCCTACGACCAGCGGCGGATGGCCACCGTGCTGCTGCTCGAGGACCTGGTGGCGACCCAGGGCGCGACCTTCCTGCAGCCGAGCGACCAGGTCGACCAGGCCGACGCCGAGCAGGTGGTGCGGACCCTCGCCACCGTCCACGCGACCTTCGCCGGCCGTCCCCCCGCGGGCTTCAAGAGCTACGGGCGGCAGTGGCGCGACGCCTTCGCCCTGGTCGACGTCGAGTCGGCCTTCCGCCGCTGCCTGGGCGAGTGCGGCGAGCTGCTCGACCGCTCGCTGCGGGCCGATCCGGCGCGCACCTGGCGGGCGGTGCTGGCCTCGATCGCCGCCCACGAGAGCCGGCCGCCGACGCTGCTCCACAACGACGTCCACCTGGGCAACTGGTACCGCCCGGCCGCTGGCGGGATCGGGCTATGCGACTGGCAGGGGGTAGTGCTCGGCGATGGCGCCCGCGACCTGGCCTACGCGCTCTCGACCGTCCTCGCCGTCGACGACCGGCGGGCCTGGGAGGACGACCTGCTGGCGCTCTACGGCGAGGAGCTGCACCGCCGCGGCGGGCCCGCCGCCGACCCGCCGGCGCTGCGCGACCGCTACCGCGCCCAGCTGTGGGGCGCGCTCGCCTTCTGGGCGCCGACCTTCAGCCCGCCGCGGCTGATGCCGGGCGACATGCAGCCGCGCGAGGTCTCCGGCGAGATGCTGCGCCGGATCGGCAGCGCCTGCCTCGACCACGACGCCTTCGCCGCCGTCGCCGCCTGACCTCCCCGCGAACCGCTCCCGATGACGCCTCCCAAGCCGACCTCCTCCTGCCCCGCAGCGCCCGCGCCGGCCGACCCGCGCTGCCCGGTCGACCACGGCGCCCGGCCCGCGCCACCGCCGCGGCCGGCTTCCCTGCCGCCCGGGCCCCGCGGCTGGCCCGCGGTCGGCGCGCTGCCGCTGCTGCTGCGCGACATCTACCGCGCGCCCGAGCGGCTGCGCGACCGCTACGGCGACGTCGTGCGCGTGCCGGTCCCCGGGCGGGCCGAGCTGATCCTGGTCAACGATCCCGACCTGGTGGTCGAGGTCTTCAACCGGCGGGCGAGCGACTACGGCAAGGGCGAGATGAACTACGCCCTCTTCAGCAGCGAGCGCCACCTGCCGCTGCCGGTCTCCGACGGCGAGCCGTGGAAGCGGATGCGGCGGCTGCTGAGCCCGAAGTTCGGCGCCCGCCAGCTGGAGGCGGTCAGCCCGCTGGTGCGAGAGGCGATCGAGGAGCGGATCGACCGCTGGCAGGAGCATGTCGGCAGCGGCCGCCCGGTCGACCTCGACGGGCCCTGGAGCGACCTGACGATGTCGGTGCTGCTGCGTTCGATGTTCACCACCCGGATCGACGACCGCACGATCGACGAGGCGGTGGTCGCCTTCCGGACCTTCGCCTACTACGCGGCCTTCAAGATGATCGCCACCAACGCCCCGCGCGGGCTGCCGCTGCCCTACCAGCGCCGCGGCGAGCGGGCGATCCGCTGGATCCACGCCTTCCTCGACCGGATGGTTCGCGAGCGCCGCGCCGCGCAGCTGCCGGACGGCGGCTCGGACATTCTCCAGATGCTGCTCGACGCGGTCGACGACGACGGCCGGCCGATGACCGACGAGGAGCTGCGCAGCGAGCTGTTCGGCCTGATCTTCGGCGGCTTCGAGACGACCGCCTCGGCGCTCTCGTGGACGGTCGCGATGCTCGACCTGCACCCCGACGTGGCGGCGACGCTCGACGACGAGATCGCCGCCCTCGGCGACGCGCCACCGACCGCCGCCGACCTCGACCGGCTGCCCTACCTGCACGCGGTCTTCGACGAGGCCCAGCGGCTGCAGGGCGGGCCGATGTTCAGTCGCACGCCGATCGAGGACACCGAGCTGGGCGGCCACCGGGTGCCGCGCGGGTCGATCGTCTGGATCTCGCCTTACGCGCTCCACCGCGACCCGCGCCACTGGCGCGACCCGGAGCGCTTCGACCCCGCCCGCTTCGCGCGCGACGAGATCCACAAGGGCGCCTTCCTGCCCTTCGGCCTCGGGCCGCGCAAGTGCATGGGGATGCGGCTGGCCTACATGGAGGCCGCCTTCGCGCTGGTGACCGCGCGCCGCCGCTACCGCTTCCGGCTGGCGCCCGGATTCGTCCCCCGCCACCAGTTCCACATCTCGACCGGGATGAAGGGCGGCTGCCCGGTCACGCTGCACCCGCCGCGGGCCGCCGCGCTCCCCCGCTGAGGCGGAGCGCGGCGCGCGGGTCAGCGGCGCGCGAGCCGCAGCGGCACCCCGCCGCGGACGCCCATCGACATCCGGTACTGGTGCCGGATCTCCCAGTTCGGCGGCGGCGCGAAGCGGTAGCGCTGGAAGGCGGTGGCGAGCGTGCAGACCGCCTCGATGTAGGCCAGCCGCTTGCCGAGGCACATCCGCGGGCCGCGGCCGAAGGCCTGGAACGCGGCCGCCGGCGCGTTGCCCTCCAGCCAGCGGTCGGGCCGGAAGCGGTCGGCGTCGGCGCCCCAGAAGCGCGGGTCGCGGTGGAGGGTGACGTTCGACCACAGGACCGTCGCCCCGCGCGGGATCCGGTAGCCGCCCAGCTCGTCGTCCTCGAGCGCCAGCTTCGGGTTGATCACCAGGCTGCCCTGGAGCCGCGAGGCCTCGTCGAAGCAGGCGCGGGCGAACGGCAGCCGCCCCAGGTGCTCGGGGCCGACCGCGGCGCCGCCGAGCGCGTCGACCTCCTCCCGCACCCGCTCGGCGATCTGGGGGTGCTGGGCCAGCAGCGCGAAGGTCCAGGCCATCCCGGCCGCCGTCGTCTCGTGACCGCCGATGACGAGGAACAGCATCTCGGTCCGGATCTTGTGGTCCTCGAGCGGGGTCCCGTCGCCGTAGCGCGCGTCGAGCAGCACGTTGAGGACGTCGGTCACGTCGGTCGGCGCGGCGCGGCGGTCGGCGACCAGCTCGGCCAGGTGGTGGTCGAGCCAGTCGTCGCCGCGGGCGCCGGCCGCCTGGCGCGGTCGGGGCAGCCAGCCCGGCAGCGGGAACGTCGCTGTCCGGACGGTGGTGGCGACCATCCGATCGTCGAGCGTCGTCAGCAGACGGTGCATCTCGTCGGGCCCGATCCGGCGCGAGAACATCGCGTTGTAGAGGACGGCCAGGGCCAGCGCCTTCAGCTGCTCGTGCAGTTCCAGCGGGGCGCCGCGGTCGGCCGCCGCGCCCCAGCCGTCGACCTGCTCGACGATCGCCTCGGTGAAGAGGCCGCCGAGCTCGGCCAGCGCCTTCTGGGTGAAGTGCGGCTGCAGCAGCTTGCGGCCACGGGCCCACTCGCCGTCGTCGTCCTCGAACCACGAGGCGTGGTGGGGCGAGCCCTGGACCCGCATCGTGTCGGTGACCATCGCCGCGCGGCCGTAGCGCTCGCGGTGGGCGACGTTGACCTGCGCGATCTGGTCGGGGTGGCCGAGCAGGATCAGCTCGGCGAACGGCACCGGCAGCCGGATCACGTCGCCGTAGCGGCGCTGGAGCGCGGCCGGGCCGAACCACGGGTCGCGGATCAGCCGCAGCAGCGCCGGCAGCCGGGCGGGGCCGCGCGGGCCCGGCGGCAGCGGCAGCGCCGACGGGGCGAGGGTGGTCGGGGTCGGGGTCGGGGCGTGAAGCGTGGGGCTCATCGTCGTGCTCCGGGCTCAGGCCGCGGCGGTCGCGGTCGCGGGGCTGGTGGCCGGGGCCGGGCCGCCGGCCGCGGCCTTGCGCAGCCGGCGGACGGCCGGGTAGTTGATCGCCGCCCAGGCGCCGCCGATCGAGGCCGCGCAGGTGACGAGCGCCGCCGCCCACGCGATCGGGGCCGCGGCCGAGGACTGGATCGCCACGTAGACCGGCCAGCTCACGCCGACGATGTAGCCGATCGTGACCGCCGGGACCGCGATCACCAGCCACAGCCGCTGGACGCCGCGCAGGTGCTCGGCGCCGAGGAAGGCGACCAGGCCGAGGACCGGCAGCAGGGTCGAGTTCTGGACGATCGAGTAGAGCGGGACGCCGAGGATCCGGGTCGGGTTGTCGCCGTAGTAGCTGATGATCCCCCAGTGGTGCCAGCCGACCTCGACCAGGATCTCGGGGATCCCGACCAGCACCGCGCTGATCAGCACCACCCGCCCGACCGAGCGGCCCGTGGCCAGCATCCGGTAGGCGTAGTACCCGCCGAAGGCGATGTAGCTGGCCTCGCCGACGGCGATGAAGGAGGGCATCTGGCGGCCCATCAGCCAGTAGTCGAACCACGGCACGTCGGGCGCGTAGACGATCAGGCCGACGTGGTCGCCGAGCGGTTCCATGTTCGCCGCCACGACGCCGGCCGCGAGCAGCACCAGCGGCAGCGTCTCGCCGCCGCGGACGAGCTTGACCAGCGCCCAGACCAGCGCGGCGGCGGCGCCGGCGAAGGCCGCGATCACCATCACGAGGGCGGCCGTGTGGTCGGCGTGAAGGACGGGGGCGAGCGGGATCTGGCCGTCGCCCGGACGCTGGGCGCCGAGCTCGATCGTGGCGGTCAGGAGTGCGGTGGGCATCGGGTGCTCCTCGGGATAAGTGACAATTCTCTTGTCAGATGCGCGCCTGGATCGGCCCGCGTCGGGAAGGTCGAAGGGTCATCAGGGACGGAGGGTCGGCGGCTGCTCGCGCAGTCGCGGGAAGTAGGCGCGGACGCCGTCGAAGGTCCAGGGGCCCTGCTCCACGCAGGGCGGCGCGCCGGGGCCGATCGGCGGCAGGTAGAGCGGGTTGCCGGTGTTGCGGCAGTCGTAGGCCTTGAGCCCGCCGCTGGCGATGTCGCGCAGGCTCTCCGGCTTCGGGTACGGGTTGAGCCGGTTGGTCGGCAGCCGCTTGACCCAGCCGCCGACGATCTCGTTCCAGATCGTCGGCAGGCCGTTGCCGTAGTGGATCACCCGGTTGCCGGGGCCGGCCATCGTGCCGTTCTGGATCTGGCCGACGTTCGCCAGCACCCCGTGGACCGAGCTGCGGTTGGCCTCCAGCAGCCGCAGCACCGGCACCAGCTGGCGGATCGCGACGTCGGCCACCGGCAGCGCCGAGCGGGCCGCGGAGGCGGTCTCGTCGAGCGCCGGCAGGCTCCGGCGGCCGGTCCGCAGCACCGGCGCCAGCTCGCGGAAGAGCCGCTCGAAGGCCGGCCCGTCGCGGACCACCGCGGTCAGCGCCGCCGGCAGTGCCGGGGCCGCCCGCCGCAGCGCCGCCGACGCGCGGCGGACGTCGGGCGCGGCCCCAGCCAGGTCGTCGGCGGTCCGCCGCAGCTGGCGCAGGAACGGCGGCAGCGCCTCGATCGTCGCCCCCAGCTCCGCCCGCCGCCGGTCAGTCACGGCCAGCACATGGTCGGTCGCCCGGATCGCGGCCCGAATCTCGCCGTCGCGCTCGCCGACCGCCGCCAGCACGTCGCCGGAGCCGGCCACCAGCCGCCGCAGGCCGTCCTCCTGGCGCCGGACCCGGTGGAGGACCGCGCCGACGCCGCCAACCGCCGGCGCCAGCTGGGCCGCGGCGCCGTTGAGCGAGCCGGCGCGGCCGGCGAACGCCCGCGCGCTGCCGGCGATCAGCTCGCGCAGGTCGCGGCGGGTGCCGGGAGCGAAGGTCTCCAGCACGTCGTCGAGTCGCTGCGCCGCCCGCACGCTGCCCGCCGGCAACCGGCCGCCGTCCTCGATCAGCGGCGCCCGCCGCGAGCCGGGGGCGACCTCGACGAAGGTCTCGCCGAGCAGCGTCTTGGTCCGCACGATCGCCCGCGCACCCTGCCGCAGCGGCGCGATCCGGGGATCGATTGCCATCTCGACGTCGACCCGCCGGCCGCGGCGGTGGACCCGCGTCACGCGGCCGATGTCGACCCCCGCCGCCCGCACGTCGGCCTGGGCGAAGAGGTTCGACGCCTGCGGGAAGCTGGCGGTGATCCGGTACTCGCGCGGCTCCAGCGGCACGGTCCCGCCGAAGCTGCGCCAGACCACCAGCGCGAGCACGGCGCAGAAGAGCGCGAACCCGATCGGGAGCAGCAGCTGGCGGAGGGTCGGGGTGCGGGTCTCCATCAGCCGGGGCAGAGGGTCGGGCTGCCGAGCAGCAGCTTGAGGAGCGGACCGAGGTCGGCGAGCTGGGTCAGCTGGCCGCAGTTGACCATCACCATCGCGCGGCCGATGCCGCCGTGGGCGTCGGCGGTGCTGAAGAGCGAGTTCCAGTTGTGGACGAACCACGAGGCCCAAAAGAGGAAGCCCTCGTCGTCGCCGGGCGGGTTGTAGGCCAGGCTGTTGAGCAGGTAGTTCGTCGACTGCAGCACCCCACGCAGGTCGGGCTCCGCCGTCCGCAGGCCGGAGACGGCCGGACGCAGCTCGCCCAGCAGCGGGGTCAGCTCGCGGGCCAGCGGCCGCACGTCGTCGCGGAGCGCGTCGCGCAGGCGGCCGCTGAACGGCTCCAGCGCGGCGAGCGTCGCCGGCAGCCGGCGGACGGCCGGCTGCAGCGCGGTCAGCGTCGGCGGCAGCTCGGCGGCCAGGCCGCCGGCCGAGCGCAGCGCCCGCGAGGTCGTCGTCAACGTCCGCGGCAGGCGGGTCAGCGCCTGGCGCAGCGCCGCGTCCTGGTCGGCGACCGCGCGCAGCGTACGGTTGCCGTCGGCGACCAGCGCGGCCAGGCGGTCGTCGCGGCTGGCGGCGCGGGTGATCACCGCGACGTTGCCGACCAGCCGCGACAGCTCGCGGCGGCGGCCGGCCAACGAGGCGGCGATCCGCCGCACCTGGCCGACCGTCGGGCCGAGCGTCCGCAGCGCCCGCCGGAGGTCGTCGCCGCGGCCCGCGGTGCCGGCGTCGAGCGACGAGATCAGCGAGGCCAGGAAGTCGCGGGTATCGGCGTCGAGCGCGCCGAGCAGCTCGTCGAGCGCGGCCGGGGTGGTGGTCCGGGCCTGGTCGATCCGACCGCCGGGCGGCAGCGGCCCGCTGGCGCGGTGGCCGGGGTCGAGCTCGATCCGCATGTCGTCGAGCGGCGTCACGGGCCGCAGCGCGACGCTGGCGTCGGCGTGGACCGTCGGCAGCTCGCGGCGGTCGATCTCCAGCGTCACCAGCGCCCGCCCGCGCTCGACCCGAGCGGCGGTGATCGTGCCGACCTTGACCCCCGCCACCTGGACCGGCTGGCCCAGCCCGGGCGCCACGCCGTCGGCGGCGACCAGCGACGCGCGCAGCTCGTAGACGTCGCGGAACGGCACCGGCAGCCGCTGGTGGACGAGCACGTAGGCGGCCGCGGCCACGCCGGTGACGACGATCGCGGCGACGACGACCAGGAGGCCGAGGGTGCGGCGGGTCATCGCGCGCCCCTCCCGCCGAGCGGCGGCCGGCTGAGCAGTGTCCGTGAGGCCACGCGCTGCTGCGCCCGGGCCTCCTTGGCCGGCGTCGCCGCCGTCCGCCGGAAGCCCTGGAGCCGGGCGCTCGACCGCGCGTCGAGGTCGGGCAGGGTCTGCGTCGTGCAGCGGACGTCGGGCCGGAACGGCGGCGAGACCCCGTAGCCGAGCCAGGCCGGGCTGAGCGATCCGACGCCGTCGGCGGCCAGCGTCGAGACGGTCCCGATCCCCGGCAGCACGCCCTCCAGCGCCTGCTCGCCCTCGGTCACGCCGAGCCGGATCGTGGTGCCGTTGCCGTCGAAGTTCGGCGACGCGCCGGCCAGCGCCGCGCCCATGTGGAGCGCGTCCTGCCAGACCGGCCGCCCGGTCGAGAGCTTGCCGTCGGGCACCTGCATCCGCAGCGTCGGCAGCACGTTGCGGTCGACGCAGCGCATCGCGTCGGCCAGCAGCGGCAGCGTCCCCGTCAGCCGCTCGGCCAGCGGCGGCAGGTCGGCGGTGATCGGGCGCAGCGCATCGAGGGTCGCCGGCAGCTCGCCGGGGGCGGTGATCGCGCGCACCTGCTCCAGCGCCTCGGCCGTCCGCCGCAGCGGCCGCGGGGCCGCCGCCAGCGCCGGCCGCAGCGCGCCGGCGAAGCGGTCGACCACCGGCAGCGCCAGGTCCAGCCGCCGGAGCGTCGCCGGAGCGTCGCCGAGGACCGCCAGCAGACCGTCGACCGACGCCCCCAGCTGCCGCTCGCGGTCGGCCAGCGCGGCGAGCAGGCGGGCGCTGTTGGTGACCACGCCCTGGAGCGCCGCCGGGTCGCGGACCAGCTGCTCGGCGCTGTCGGCGGTGCCGGCGATCGCCCCTTCCAGGTCCCCCGGCCGGACCCCGCGGACGGCACGCTCGACCGTCGTCACGTCAGCGAGGGCGCCGTCGAGCTCGCGCGTCGCCCGCCGCAGACCGTCGGCGCCGCTCCGCCCGGCCGGGCCGCCGAAGCCGCGGTCCAGCTCGGCCGCGGTCCGCCGCAGCCCATCGCGGACGGGCGTCGTCAGCACGTCGAGCACCTGGTCGAGCTGGACCGCGACGCTGGTCCGCGAGCGCGGGATCGTGGCCCCGGGGCGGATCGGCGGCCGACCGGCGGTGCCAGGGGCGATCCGGATCGCGGCGTTGCCCTCGAAGAACAGCCGCGGCGCGATCCGGACCCCGGCGTCGTCGTGGATCGGCGGCGCGTCGTCGTCGATCCGCAGCCGCAGCCGCGAGCTGGCCCCGGGACCGGGCTCGATCGCCTCCAGCCGGCCGACGTCGAGGCCGGCGACCCGGACCGCCGCCCCCGGCCGCAGCTGGTTGGCGGTGCCGACGACCGCCTCGATCTCGTAGCCGCCCGAGAGCGCGCCGCGCCAGAAGGCGACGAAGGCAATCGCCGCCAGCAGCGCCAGCGCGATCAGCGCCGCGGCGAGCCGGCGGGTGCGGGCGCGACGAGCGCGGCGGCGGACCACCTCGGCGCTCACCGGCCGTCCCTCCCGCGGTCGAGCAGGCCGGCGCGGTCCGCCAGCCGCCGGACCGCCGGCTGCTGGCGGGTCTCGCGCGTCGACGCCGGCTGGCGGCCGCGCGGGTTGCCGAGCTGCTGGCCGCCGTCGACCGGTTCGTTGCCCGACTCGCACTCCTGGCGGTCGGCGTTCGGCAGCAGGTTGATGTTCGCGTTGCGCGACGGCCGCGGGTTCTGCAGCAGCTCGCCCTCGGCCCCCAGGTGGGTGACGCCGATGTTGGCCACCGCCGGGCCCTGGCCGGTGCCGAGGGTGCCGAAGGTCGACGCGAAGTTGGTCGCCCAGAGCCCGATCACGTTGCACTGGAGCTGGGCCGGCAGCAGCGTCCGGAGGGTGCCGTCGGCGGCGGTGATCGCGTCGGCGGCGCGCTGGACGGCACCGCGGACGCCGGTCGTGCGCGCCAGGTCGCCGAGCCCGACCAGGCTCGCGCCGAGGGCGCCGGCGAAGGGCCGCAGGTCGCGCAGCGGGCGAAGGCCGGCGGTCAGCGTGCGGTTGACGGTCGGGACCGCCCGCGGCAGCAGCCCGACCGCCGGCTCGAGCGCGGTCGAGAGCCGCGCCAGGTCGTCGAGCGCCGGCCGCAGCCTCACGAAGGCGCGAGTGGTCGACGCCTCGGCCGGCGGCCGCGCCGTCGAGGGCCGCGGCCCGCGCCGGACCGTGGTCGGCGAGCGTGGCCAGCGTGCCCGCCGCGCCCTCGATCGCCCCGGCCAGCGCCCCGCGGACCGGCGCCAGCGCCTGCGCCGCACGATCGAGCGCGACCACGAACGGGCCCAGGCGGGTCGCCGGACGGGCCAGCGCGCGGCTGACCAGCGCCAGCTCGCGGAGCGTCCCGGGCAGATCGCCGAGCGCTTGGTTCAGACCCGGGCCGCGGCCGGCGAGGCCCGGACCGACCTCGCCCAGCAGCGCCTGCAGCCGACGGCCGCTGGCGCGATCGAAGACGTCCAGCAGGTCGGTCAGCTCGACGGTCGAGGAGGCCCGCGCCAGCGGCAGCGCCGACCCCGAGGGCAGCTCGCGCCCGTGCTCGCCCGGCAGCAGGTCGAGGTAGTTGGTGCCCAGGATCGACGCCGGCCGGACCCGCGTGCGGGTGTCGGAGCGCAGCGGCCCGACGTCCTCGCGCAGGGCCAGGGTCAGCCGTGCGTGGGTGCTGCGGCCGCCGACCACCGCCTCGACCCGGTCGATCCGCCCCGCCCGCACGCCCGCGATCCGGACGTCGTTGTTGCGCACCAGCCGCAACGCGTTCGGCACCTCGACGGTGATCCCGTAGACGGGCTGGAAGGGCAGGCCGCTGTTGGCCCGGTAGGCGACGACGACGATCGCCAGCACGACCACGATCCCGGCCAGGCCGATCGCCAGCAGCCGTCCGCGGCCGTCCGCGCGGCGACGGGTCGCGGCGCTCATCGCAGCAGCTCCCGCAGCCGCCGGCGCAGCCGCTCGACGGTCGGATCGGGGTCGGCGGCGGCGCGGTCGGTCGCCTCCTGCGGGCCGGACGCCGGGTCGTTGACCGGCACCAGGCCCTTGCCCGGCGCCGCGTAGACGTGGCTGCACCCCGGGGCGCTGCGGTTCAGCAGGCACTGCGGGTAGACGCCGGCGAAGATGCTGACGATGTGCGAGACGTCGTCGCGCAGCGCGGTGACGGTCGACAGCGAGTAGAGCAGCCGCAGGGTCTCGTCGATCCCGCCGCGGTCGCGGGTGTCGACCAGTAGCCGCCGGGCGCGGTCGAGCGGGGCTCCGAGACGGCCGACCAGCCGCTCGACGTCGCGAGCCAGCGGCCGCAGCGCCGCCAGCTGCGGGCGGCCACGGCGGGCCAGCCGCTGGAGGTCGCCCAGCGCCGGGGTGCCGGTGCGCGCGAACCGTGGCAGCACGGTGGTCAACCGCCGCAGCGACGGGGCGCTCGCCCGCAGGTCGCGGACCAGCGGCGTCAGCCGGACGGCGGTCCGGTCGAGCGCGTCGAGCCCGCCGTCGGCCTCGGCCAGCATCGCCGGCAGCCGCC
>NZ_AGUD01000007.1 GCF_000240225.1 Patulibacter medicamentivorans | reverse complement strand
GCCCGCCGCCGCGTCGACGCGCGCCTCCAGCTGGAGGCGGCCCGCGCCAGCTTCGCGGCGTTCGGCGCGGCGCACTGGGTCGTGCGCGCCGAGCAGGAGCTGGCGGCCGCCGGCCGTCCGGTCGAGGGCGCGGCGACCGGGGCCGACGACCTGACGGCCCGCGAGCGCGAGGTCTGCGACCTGGTCGCCGGCGGCGCGACCAACCGCGAGGTCGCGGCGGCGCTGTTCCTGTCGCCGCGAACCGTCGAGCACCACCTGCGCGGGGCCTACCGCAAGCTCGGCGTCCGATCACGCAGCGAGCTGGCCCGCCGCTGGGCCGCCAGCTGACCCGCCGCGGTCAGACGACCGCGTAGGGGAAGGCCGCGGCGCGGCCCTGGAACGACAGGATCCGTGGGTTCTGGACCCGGCCCGCGCGGATCTCGATCGCGCGCCGGATCGTCTCGCTGCCGTCCCAGGCGTCGGGCCCGGCCATCACGATCGGCAGGTACTCCAGCAGCGCCTCGCTGTTCTCCCAGGTGGCGGAGTTCCACAGGAACGAGGGGCTGTGGTCGACGCCGTAGTAGTGGAGCCCGTGGCCGACGGCGATCATCGGGTCCGCGAACGACGTCGGGCGCGCCCACTCGAAGCCCATGCCCTCGTCGCACGAGACGTCGACGAACAGCGTCCCGGGCTGGAACAGGCCCAGGTCGTCGTCGGTGACGAACATCAGCGGCTCCTCCGTGTCCTGGAGGATGCAGTTGACGATCACGTCGTAGTGGGCCAGGACCTCGGCCAGCGGTCCGGGCTCGGGGGCCTTCAGCGCCAGGGTCCTGCTCGGGTTCGCCGGATCGCGCTCGAAGTGCTGCATCCGGACCGACGCGAACGGCGACGCGACCGCCGAGACGCTGCGCTGCGTCAGCACCGTCACGTCGCTGATCCCGAGCGCCGAGAGCGCGCGCACGGCGCCGCGAGCGGTGGCGCCGAAGCTGATCACGGCGGCGCGCAGCCGCCGGCCGTAGTCGCCGGTCGACCCCCGCAGCTGGAGCGCGTGCAGGACCGAGCAGTAGCCGGCCAGCTCGTTGTTCTTGTGGAAGACGTGGACGCTGAAGTTGCCCTCCTTCGTCCAGTGGTTCATCGCCTCCCAGGCGATCAGCGTCAGGCCGCGGTCGATCGCCAGCTGCGTCATCCGGGCGTCCTGCACGCAGTGCGGCCAGCCCCAGACGACCTGGCCGGGACGGAGGTCCTCGAGGTCCTCGGCCAGCGGCTTGGGCAGCAGCAGCACGTCGCACTCGGCGAACAGCTGCTCGCGGGCGCGCAGGCCGCCGACCAGCGGCGCCAGCTGCGCGTCGTCGAACCCGAACCGCTCGCCGTAGCCCCGCTCCAGCACGATCCGCTCGCGCAGGCCGGGGTCGATCCGCTCCAGGTGGGCGGGGTGGATGGCCAGCCGGCGCTCGTCCTGCTTGCGGGAGGTCGCCACGACGCCGATGGTCAGTTGCTCCACCGAACGAGTCTACGCCCGCCGCCAAGCCCGGCCGCGGATCGGGCCGCCGCCATCGGAGCAGCCTATGCCCGTATCCGCGACCGGTCTTTGTGCCCGCCCGCGACGGGTGCGAGGGTCCGGCGCATGGGAGAGGGGAACGCGCACGCCGCTGCGGCCGCCAACGCACGTCCGGGGACGGTGCTCGTCGCCGGCGCCGGTGGGGTGATCGGTGGCTACGCCGCCGCCGAGTACGCCCGCCAGCCGGGGTGGCGGGTGCGGGCGCTGAGCCGCCGGCGCCCGGTCGACGCGCCGGCCGCGGTCGAGCACCTGGCGGTCGACCTGCTCGACGCCGCGGCGGCGGCGGACGGGCTGCGCGCGGCCGCGGCCGACACGACCCACCTGGTCTTCGCCGCCTACGCGGAGCGGCTGGACCTCGACGAGCAGGTCGCGACCAACCTGGCGCTGCTGCGCAACGTCCTCGACGCGCTGCGGGCCGGCGGCGCGCCGCTGCGTCACGTGACCCTGTACCAGGGCATGAAGGCCTACGGCGCGCACCTGGGGCCGTTCAAGACGCCCAGCGACGAGCGCGATCCGCGGCTGCTCGGGCCGAACTTCTACTACGACCAGGAGGACCTGCTGCGCGAGCGCGCCGCCGCCGACGGCTGGTCGTGGACGATCCTGCGGCCGGAGGGCGTGATCGGCCACACGGTCGGCACGCCGATGAACCTGCTGCTGGCGCTCGTCGCCTACGCCGCGATCTGCCAGGAGACGGGCGTGCCGCTCCGCTTCCCCGGCACGGCTCGCGCCTACGACGCGCTCTACCAGGTCAGCGACGCCGAGCTGCTGGCCCGCGCCACGGTCTGGAGCGGGGGCAGCGAGGCCGCTCGCGGCGAGGTCTTCAACGTCACCAACGGCGACGTCTTCCGCTGGCGGCAGCTGTGGCCGCGGCTGGCCGACGCGTTCGGGCTCGAGATCGCGGACCCGCAGCCGCTGGACCTGCCGTCCCACATGCGCGGCAAGGGCGGGATCTGGCGCGAGCGGGTGCGACGACGGGGCCTGCGCGACACGCCGTGGGAGCAGGTGGTGGACTGGCGATTCGGGCAGTTCATCCTGGGATCGGAAGACGACAACATCTCCAACACCACCAAACTTCGGCGAGCAGGATTTCACGACTGCTACGACACGCTCGACCGGATGAGTGAGTGGTTCCGCCGGTTGCAGGACGACAGGGTCGTCTAGGACGTTTCAGGTTGGTTGATTCCCGGTTGTCGCTGGTCGCGCGACCGCGCTACGGCGCGATCAGCGCGCCGTCGGGCACCGGCGGCCAGGAGCCCTCGCGCAGCGACGCGACGTAGGTCGCCGCCAGCGGCGACAGGGTCTCGCGCGTGTAGGCCGCGATCGCGCGTCCGAACGCGGGCTGCAACGGCCGCGCCAGGTCGGCGAGCTCGTGGGGCACGCTCCCGATCGGGACCATCGCCGGGCCGAGGCCGGCCGCGGCCAGCCGTGCGGCCGCGTCGACCTGCGACGTGCGGACCGCCGGGGCCGCGATGTAGCCGGCGTGGGCGAAGGCGAACGCGATCAGCTCCGAGAGCCCGTGCTCGCTCGCGTAGAGCACCCAATCGCGGTCGGCGAGCGACGCCAGCGAGATCCGCGGACGGGCCAGCTCGGGGTCGTCCGCGGGCAGCACGACGACGAACTCCTCCCAGCCCAGCTCGTGGATCTCGCCGTCCCAGCGCTGGGGACGGGGGCCGATCGCGACATCGGCGACGCCGCTCTGGAAGCGCTCCTCGAGCTCGGCGCGGTGGGGGAATTCGTGCAGCCGGATCGTGACGCCGGGGTGCGCCGCGCGCCAGCGGCTGATCGGCCCCGGCAGCAGCGTGCCGGCCATCGAGCGGACCGTCGCGATCTCCAGCTGGCCGGTCGGCTGGCGCAGCTCGCCGCGGACGACCTCGCGCGCGGTCTCGGCCGCCAGCAGCACCGATCGCGCCTGCGGCTCGAAGACCCGCCCGAGCGGGGTCAGGCGGGTCGATCGGGGGAGCCGCTCCAGCAGCGCGCCACCGAGCTCCTGCTCGAGCGCGCGGATCTGCTGCGAGACCGACGGCTGGGCTACGCGCACGCGCTCGGCGGCACGGCTGATCGACCCTTCGTCGACCACCGCGACGAAGTACTCCAACTGACGCAAGGTCACCGACTACACCTCTCCATAGGCCCCGCCTTCACCCCACAAGGATACCGGTCTTGCGTGTCGTTGATCACACGCAATACGTTGCGGCAGGTCCAAGGAGATGAACGAAGTGCGTGCAACCCGACTCAACCACGTTTCAATTCACGCTGATGACCTCGCGGAATCGGTGCGGTTCTACAGCGAGGTGTTGGGTCTGGAGAAGATCCCGACCTACACGTTCGCCTTCCCCGTGCAGTACTTCCGGCTCGGGGATCAGCAGCTGCACATCTTCGAGCGCGAGACGCCGGCGCCGCAGTTCCACCACATCGCGCTCGACGTCGACGACTTCGAGGCGGCCTTCGAGCGCGCCCGCGACCTGCGGATCCACGACCGGACCGCGTTCTTCGCCGACGTCTACGAGCTGCCGGACGGCGCCGTCCAGATGTACCTGCGCGACCCGGCCGGGAACCTGGTCGAGGTCAACTGGCCCGACATCGCGACGCTCGACCACAGCCGGCTGCCGACCTTCCGGCGGCTCGCGGACACCGTCGAGCAGACGCCCGACGGGCTCCGCTCCAGCCTCTACCTGCACCTGCGCGAGCAGCAGCCGGTGCTCGGGAGCGACGGG
This sequence comes from Patulibacter medicamentivorans, assembly GCF_000240225.1. GTDB lineage: Bacteria > Actinomycetota > Thermoleophilia > Solirubrobacterales > Solirubrobacteraceae > Patulibacter > Patulibacter medicamentivorans. The sequence continues at coordinate 16,649 of NZ_AGUD01000007.1, read as the reverse complement.
CGATGAGCCCCGCGACGGCCCCGACGCCGTCGGGCCCCGCGACGCCGGCCGGCGCCGCCGCGCCGCCGATCGTCGCCCTGCGCGGCATCGCCAAGACCTACGGCGCGATCCGCGCCCTGCGCGGCGTCGACCTGGAGATCCGCCGCGGCGAGGTCCACGCGCTGCTGGGCGAGAACGGCGCCGGCAAGAGCACGCTGGTCAAGTGCCTGGCCGGGGCGGTGATCGCCGACGAGGGCGAGTTCCTCGTCGACGGCGAGCCGGTGGCGATCGGCGGCCCGACGGACGCCCTCGACGTCGGCGTCCGCGTCGTCTACCAGGAGCTGGCGCTCTTCCCGACCCTCAGCGTGGCCGAGAACGTCGTCGGCGGCGAGCTGCACGGCCAGCGTCGCGTCGACTGGCGGCGGCTGCGGACCGCGGCCCGCGCGCACCTCGACATGGTCGAGCTGGACGTCGACGTCGACACGCGGATCGAGCAGCTGTCGGTCGGCACCCAGCAGATGGTCGAGGTCGCCCGCGCGCTCGGCTCCGGCGGGCGCCTGATCGTGCTCGACGAGCCGACCTCGGCGCTCGGCCAGGACGAGATCGCCCAGCTCTTCCGGAGCATCCGCCGGCTCGCCGACCAGGGCGTCTCGTTCCTGCTGGTGACCCACTTCCTGGAGGACGTGATCGAGCACGCCGACCGGGCGACGATCATCCGCGACGGGCGCCGCGTCGCCACGGTCGACGTCGCCGACACCACCAAGGACGAGCTGGTCGGCCACGTCGTCGGCGATGCCGGCCGGGCGCTGCGCGCGGGGCTCGCGGGCCAGGAGCTGCGGCTTCCGCCGCGACCGGACGGCGAGGTGCTGGTGCGCGCGGCCGGGGTCCGGCGGCCGCCGTCGGTCCACGAGATGTCGTTCGACGTGCGCGCGGGCGAGGTGGTCGGCATCTACGGCGACCTGGCCTCCGGCCACGCGGCGTTCGCGGAGATGCTCTTCGGCCTCGGCGCCCCCGAGGAGGGCGAGCTGGAGGTCCTCGGCCACGCCGCCGACGGCAGCGGCACCCGCCGCGCCCGCGACCGCGGGATCGGCTTCGTCCCGGGCGACCGGCGGGCCGCGCTCGCGCTCGAGCAGCCGATCTTCAAGAACATGACGCTCGCCACCCTCCAGCGGCGCGGGCCGCTGCTGCACGAGGGCGGGGAGCGGACGGTCGCCGAGGGGCTGATCGACCGGCTGCGGGTCGCCAACGGGACCCCCGAGCTGCCGGCCGGCGCGCTCTCGGGCGGCAACCAGCAGAAGGTCGTGCTGGCCCGCTGGATGATCGATCCGCCGCGGCTGATGGTGCTCGTCGAGCCGACCCGCGGGATGGACGTCGGCGCCAAGGCCGAGGTCGTCGACATCGTCCGCTCGCTCGCCACCGACGGGCGCGCCGCGATCGTCGTCTCGAGCGAGCCCGAGATCGTCCTGGACTGCGCCACGCGCGTCCTGGTCGCCAAGCGCGGGCGGATCGTCGCCGCGTTCAGCGACCGCACCGTCACCAAAGACCAGCTGATGCGAGAGGCGTTCTGATGAGTACCGCTGCTGTCCGCACACCGACCGCCGGGCGCCGCCCGCGCGCCGACCTACGCCGACGGGCGCTCGAGCACGCGCCGATCCTCGGGCCGGCCGGGGCGCTGGTGCTGATGTTCGCGCTCTTCGCGATCCTCGCCCCGAGCTCGTTCGTCTCCAGCGACAACCTCTTCAACCTGCTGGCCCAGATGGCGGTGCTGGCGGTGCTGGCGACCGGCGTCACCTACGTCCTGCTGCTCGGCGAGATCGACCTCGGGTTCGCCAACATCGCGATCCTCTCGGGGATCGCCGCGACGCTGTTCTTCGGCGGCAAGGACATCGACATCCCGTTCGTCGGCCAGCTCTACATGGGCTCCGGCACCGGCGACCAGATCGTCGGGATCGCGACCGTGCTGGTGATCGCGGCCGCCCTCGGCTGGGTCAGCGGCGCGCTGACGGCCAAGCTCGGGGTGCCGAGCTTCGTCGGCAGCCTCGGGATCCTGCTGCTGGCCCAGGGCTGGGCGTTCTACTGGTCGCAGGGCGAGAACCAGTACACCGTGCCGTCGCTGGCCAAGTCGATCGGCTCGGGCTACGTCGGGCCGGTGCCGCGGGTCGCGATCTCGGCCGCGGTGATCCTGCTCCTGGCGCACCTGGTGCTCAGCCGCACCCGCTTCGGGCGCTACGTCTACATGACCGGCGCCAACAAGGACGCGGCCGAGCTGTCGGGGATCCCGACCAAGCGGATCGTGATGATGGTCTTCGCGCTCGCCGGGCTGCTGGCGGGGATTGCCGGCCTGATGAACATCGGCCGCCTGGGATCGGCCCAGCCGGACGCCGGCACCGAGCTGCTGCTGCCGGCGATCGCCGCGGTCGTGCTCGGCGGCACGTCGCTCTTCGGCGGCCGCGGCGGGATCGGCTACACGGTGATCGGGCTGCTGCTCTACGGGGTGATCGACAACGGCCTCGACCAGCTCGACATCGACCCGTACATCAAGCCGTTCGTGCGCGGGCTGCTGTTCCTGACGGCGATCGCGCTCAACGTCCTGATGCTGCGGATCGCCCGCCGCGCCCAGGCCCAGTCGCTGCTGGAGCGCAGCGCCGAGCCGCCCGACCCGACCCCCGCCGCGCCGAGCGCGCCGGCGCCGTCCACCGACCGCCAGCCGTCGGCCACCCGCTGACGACGATCACGAGGAGAGAGCCATGACCCAGCATCCGGGAACCGACGGTGGACGCGAGCGGCGCGACGCGCCCGACGACCACGAGGCCGAGCAGCGCCGCGCCGTCCAGCGCGAGTACGAGGGCTACAGCGCCGAGGTCCAGCAGCACTATGCGAAGAAGGGGCTGAGCCGGCGCGACGCGATCCGCCGCGGGGGACTGGGGGCGGTCGCCCTCGGCGTGCTCGCCCCGGCGCTCGCCGGCTGCGGCCTGAAGACCTCGCCCGAGGAGGCCTCCGGGGCGGTCAGCGGATCGGTCTACGGCAAGGCGCTGAAGGGCCTGGGGACCAACGGCGGGCTCGGCGTCATGTGGTACGCCCAGGGCAAGCAGACGATCGAGCAGTGGGCCAAGCTGCTGAACGTCGACCTGACCTGGGTCGACGGCGAGCTGGACCCGACCAAGCAGCGCGCCAAGCTCGACAACGCGGCGATCAAGACGTGGGACATCGCGATGGTCACCGCGACCCAGGCGGGCACCGTGCTCGAGCCGCTGCGGAAGATCGTCGGCAAGGGCACCGACGTCGTCCAGATGACCTCCAACACCGGCAAGCCGGGGGAGGAGTGGGGCTACCTGACCTTCACCGAGCAGAGCTCCTACGACATGGGCTACCAGGTGACCAAGGAGCTGTGCACGAAGGCCGGCGGCAAGGGCACGATCATCGAGACCCGCGGCCCGGCGCCCGGCACCGACCAGCAGGACCGCCACAAGGGGTTCATGGCGGCGCTGAAGGAGTTCCCCGACATCAGGCTGCTGACGACCGACTTCGCCAACTGGGACTCCGGCACCGCCCAGAAGCAGTGGGACTCGTACCTGACGAAGTACCCCGACATCACGATCGGCTACTGCCAGAACGACGACATGGCGCTGGCGGCGCTGCAGGCCCTGAAGTCGGCGCGGCGGACCGGCAAGACCCTGATCGGCGGGACCGACGGGATGCCGCCGGCGATCAAGCTGGTCAAGTCCGGGCAGCTGGCCGCGACCTTCCGCCACGACTCCTGCCGGGTCCACGGCTACGCGATCGTGATCGCCGCGATGCACAAGCGCGGCCTGATCCCGGATCCGCCCAAGAAGGTGGTGGTCGACGGCCCGCTGGTGACCAAGGACAACGCCGACAGCCTCCTGACCCTGCAGCAGGCCCCGGTCCTGCTGGCCTAGGCGACGACCGTGGAGCTGCATCTGGAGGAACGGGTGGCCGTGGTCACCGGCGCCGGGGCGGGGATCGGCCTGGCCACCGTGCGGACGCTGCGGGACGCCGGCGCGCACGTCGTCGCCGTCTCGCGCGATCCGTCGGCCGCCGCCGCGCTCGGGCCCGACGTCGAGGCGGTGCCGGTGGACCTGTCGCGCCCCGACGGGCCGCGGCGCGCGATCGACGCCGCGATCGACCGCTGGGGGACCGTCGACGTGCTGGTCAACAACGTCGGCCAGTTCCCCTACCGCGAGGGCGGGTTCCTGAGCGTCACCGACGCCGACTGGGCCGAGCTGCTCGAGGTCAACCTGTCCTCGATGATCCGCGCCTGCCGGCTGGTGCTGCCGACGATGGTCGCCGCCGGACGCGGATCGATCGTCAGCGTGGCGTCCGACGTCGGCCGCGCGCCCGACCCCTTCCTGGTCGACTACTCGGTGACGAAGGCCGCGATCCTGCGGCTGTCGAAGGCGATCGCGACCGAGTTCGGCCCGGCCGGCGTCCGCAGCAACTGCGTCTCGCCGGGGCCGACGAGGACGAAGGGCTGGGAGCGCCCCGGCGGGTTCACCGACGCGCTGGCCGACGAGTACGGCCTGGACCGCGACGACGCGGTGGCGCACTTCGCCGTCGAGGTCCGCCAGACCCCGCTCGGCCGGCTCGGCCGACCGGACGAGGTCGCGTCGGTGATCGCCTACCTGGCCTCGGACCTGGCCGGGCACGTGACCGGCGCCGACCATCGCGTCGACGGCGGGCTGGTGGCCGCCGCATGAGGACCCACGACGAAGCAGGAGCCGCCTGATGCGCGCTGTGCAGGTGACCGGGCTGGGGACGGCCGAGCTGCGGGAGGTCCCGGAGCCGCGCCCCGAGCAGGGCGAGGTCGTGATCCGCCCGACGACGGTCGGGATCTGCGGCACCGACGTCCACGTGCTGCACCACGGGGCGCTGATCGATCCCGACGAGCTGCCGCTGACGCTCGGCCACGAGTTCGTCGGCGAGATCGTCGAGGTGGCGGGCCCGCCCCAGCGCTCGCAGTACCCGGCGCTCGGGCGGCTGCTGGCCCCCGGCGCGCGGGTCACGGTCGAGCCGCTGGTGCCGTGCGGCAGCTGCCTGGCCTGCCGCCGCGGCCGGCCGAACCGCTGCGGGCGGATGTCGCACCTGGGGATCTGGCGCGACGGGGCGATGGCCGACGCGGTCAGCGCCCCGGTGGGACGGGTGGTCCCGGTCCCGGACGCGCTCGACGACACCCAGGCGGCGCTGATCGAGCTCTACGCCTGCGCGGTGAACTTCGTCGACCAGGGCCGCGTCGAGGCCGGCGCCCACGTGGCGGTCGTCGGCGCCGGCCCGGTCGGGCTGGCGACCGCGCAGTGCGCGCTGGCGGCCGGCGCGGCGACTGTGACGCTCGTCGACCCGCAGGCCAGCCGGCGGCGCTTCGCCGCGGCGATCGGGCTCGGCGAGGCGTCGCCCGACGCGGCGGCCGCCCGTGCCGCGCTCGACGAGCTGACCGGCGGCCAGGGCGCGTCGGTCGTCTTCGAGTGCGTCGGCGCCGGGCCGGCGATCGACGACGCCCTGAGCCTGGCGGCGGTCGGCGGTCGCGTCGTCGCCGCCGGCATCCCGACCGGTGCGGTGACGCTCGACTGGAACGTCGTCGTCACCCGCGAGCTGGCGGTCGTCGGCGCGTTCGCGTCCAGCTGGTCGTTCGCGCGCACGATCGACCTGATGGCGGCCGGGCGACTCGACGCCGCCGCGCTGGTCACCGCCCGCGTGCCGCTCGACGACGCGGTCCACGCGCTCAACGACACCGCCCGCGACCCGCGGCACTGCAAGGTGCACCTGCAGGTCGCCTGAACCCTTCCACCAACCAGAACACGAGGAACGACGAGATGCAGCTCAACCTGAACGACAAGGTGGCCGTGGTGACCGGCGGAGGATCGGGCATCGGCCTGGCCACCGTCCGCCAGCTGGCCGAGGAGGGCGCCCGGGTGGTGGCCGCGGACCTGGATCCGTCCGCCGCGACCGCGATCGACGGCGTCGTCGGGATCGCCGGCGACCTGTCGAGCGCCGAGGGGCCCGTGGCGGCCGTCGAGGCCGCCGTCGAGCGCTGGGGCCGGATCGACGTGCTCGTCAACAACGTCGGGATCTTCCCCTACCGCGAGAGCTTCCTGAGCGTCAGCGACGACGACTGGCGGACGCTGCTGGACGTCAACTTCTTCTCGATGGTGCGGGCGTCGCGGGCCGCGCTGCCGCACATGGTCCGGCAGGGCTCCGGGGCGATCGTCTCGACCGCGTCCGACGTCGCTCGCGCACCCGACCCGTTCTTCGTCGACTACGGCGTCGCCAAGGCCGGCGTGCTGATGCTGTCGAAGGCGATCTCGATCGAGTTCGGGCCCAAGGGCGTCCGCAGCAACTGCGTCTCGCCGGGCCCGACCCTGACCCCGGCGTGGGAGAAGCCGGGCGGCTTCGCCGAGTCGCTGGCCGAGGAGTTCGGCCTGAGCAAGGAGGAGGCGATCGACCACTTCGCCAAGGAGGTCCGCAAGATGCCGCTGGGGCGGCTCGGGCGGCCGGAGGACGTCGCCAACGCGATCGTCTTCCTGGCCTCGGACGCCGCGTCGCACGTGACGGGCGCCGACTACCAGGTCGACGGCGGGATCGTGGACGCCGCATGACCGGGAGCGAGCCGGCCGTCGACCGCGGCGTCGCGGGGATGCGCGTCCTGGTGACCGGCGCCGCCGGCGGCATCGGCCGGGCGATCGCCGAGCAGCTGGTCGCCTCGGGCGCCAGCGTCGCCCTCGCCGACCGCGACGGCGACGCGCTGGCCGCGGCCGCCGCCGCGCTCGGGGAGCGCGCCCTCGCGGTGCCGCTGGACGTCGCCGACGAGGCCGAGGTGGTGGCGGCGATCGACCGCACCCGCGGCGCCTTCGGAGCGCTCGACGGCCTGGTCAACGCGGCCGCGACGATCACCGTCGGCCCGGTGGCCGAGGCGACCCTCGAGGACTGGCGGCGGACGCTCTCGGTCAACCTGACCGGGACCTTCCTGACCTGCAAGCACGCGGTGCGGGCGTTCCTCGACCAGGGCCACGGCGGCGCGATCGTCAACTTCGGGTCGATCTCGGCGACCGTCGGCCTGCCCGGGCAGGCGGCCTACTGCGCGTCGAAGGGCGGCGTCCTGCAGCTGACCCGCCAGATCGCGGCCGACTACTCGGCGCAGGCGATCCGCTGCAACGCGGTCAGCCCTGGCTCGGTCGAGACGCCGATGCTCACCAGCTACCTGGACGGCCTGCCGGATCCGGCGGCGGCGCGGGCGGCGATCGTGGCCGCGCACCCGATCGGGCGCCTGGCCGCCCCCGACGAGCTGGCCGAGGCGGTGCTCTTCCTGCTGTCCCCGCGCGCGTCGTTCGTGGCGGGCAGCAACGTCTGCGTCGACGGCGGCTACGTCGCGGTCTGAGAGGATCGGCGCCCGGCCGGGATCAGCCGATCGGGTCACGCGCCTGTCCGGGTGACGCCGCGACGCTGCTCGCCGCGCCCCCATCAGAGCGCGGCGAGCATGTTCGCGAACCGGTTGGTCAGCGCGCGCGGCCTGCGGCGGGACATCTCCCGCCGCGAACCGTCGCGGCCCACGAGAAGACGGCTCCGGACGGGCCCCCCGATCCGTCCGTCGCCGCCACTCGAGCCGGTCGTCTCTCGACCGGCCGGGAGGACTCGTCCCGCATGCTGATCATGCGGCGAACGCTCCCGGCGGCCATGCCCGCCGACGGCAGCACGTGCGCGCCGAGCGCGCCGAGGTCATCGAGGGCATGCGCTCACGCTAGGTGCCGCGGTGGCCCCCGGTCATCCGGGAGGCCCGCCCTCCGTGGGACCGTGAGAACTACGGAGGAGCAGGTGATGAAGGGCGGGGGAGGACGCCGACCGGCGTCCTCCCCGACCTTCAGTGCCCTACGGCTTGCCGGCCGAGCAGACCGGCAGCATCTGCGTGCCCAGGAAGTTCAGCAGGTTGATGTTCAACCCGAGGACCTTCATGTTGAGCGCCGCGGTGCCCTTGCAGTCGAGCGATCCGCCGGCAGCCGTGTCCAGCTGCAGGCCGAGGCTCTTCGTGCCCTTGAGCCAGACGATCCGGTTGCTCGCGATCGCCGGGTTGCCGTCCGAGCCGATCTTGAACGACTCGACCGTCGGCGGGTACTTGATCTCGTTCATCACGAACTGCTGATTCCGCGAGTCGATGAACATGTACATCCGCGGGATCGTGTTGCCGAGGAACGAGAACGTCGGGCCCTGGCCCAGGTCCATCCCGAGGTTGCGGAACCGCAGGTTGGTGACCGAGACCGTCTGACCCGCCATCGGGAGCTTCGCGTTCAGCGTGGTCAGGCCGGAGGCCTGGGTTCCGCTGTCCTCGAAGTTCATCGACGTCTGGGCCGCGAACGGCCGGTTGTCCCCGCCACCCGTGCCGCCGCTGAGGACGTTCGGGTTCGGCCGCCGGCAGCGCGGACCGGAGTCGACGCAGACATCCAGCTTGGGCGGGATGTTGTCGAGCGTCAGGTCCAGCTCCGGGATGTCACCCAGGTTCAGGGCCTTCAGCTTGATCTGCGCCAGGTTGGCGGCGTTCTCGAACTTCAGCTTCGTCGGCTGGCCCTCGGCCAGCTCGGTGCCGATCGTGGTCGAGGCCGAGGTCTTGCTGATCCGGCCGGTGATCGTCGACGGCGTCGTCGACCCCTCCTGCGCCATCGCCGCGTCGAGGACGATCGGCTTCGACTTGGTGGCGTCCTGATCGAGGTGGATCGCGATCGGGTCGAGGGTGATGCTGAGGCCCTTGAGGGCGGTCAGCCGCACCGCGACGCCCATGCCGCCGCTCGTGCTGTAGCCGAACAGATCGTCGACCGCGGGGTCGGGATCGCCGCTCGGCTGCAGGCCGGTGGCCGGCAGCGGGCGACCGGCGGCCAGCCGCAGCTCGCCGATCGCCTGATCGTCGGCCGTGGTCAGCTTCGCCAGCGGCGTGCCCGGGGTGCAGTCCTGCTTCGGCAGGGCCAGCGTGAACCCGGTCGGGACGTCGTGGATCGCGGCCTCGATGTCGTCCGAGCCCTCGAGGAGCGGGACGCCGGTGGCCTTGATCCGGATGTCGCCGACGCGCGAGCTCGCCTCGTAGCTGAGCTCCGTGTCCTCGTCGGAGCCCTCGGCGGGAGCGGTCAGCCCCAGCTCGAAGGTGGTCGGCAGGTCCAGGACCTCGGCCTCGACGTGGATCGGCTGCGGACCGCCGCCGGGCTCGCCACCGCCGGGCTCACCGCCGCCGGGCTCACCGCCGCCGGGCTCGCCACCGCCGGGCTCGCCACCGCCGGGCTCACCGCCACCGGGCTGCTCGGGGGTGCACTGGGTCGGGGTGCCGCCCGGATCGCCGGAGCCGGGGTCGCCGGAGCCGGGATCGCCGCCGCCGGGGTCGCCGGAGCCGGGATCGCCGCTGCCGGGATCGCCCGAACCGGGGTCCTCCTCGGTCGGCGGCAGCGTCACGTCGACGCGGAACGGCTTCGAGACGCCGGTGGTCGCCCGCAGGCTGACCGGCGAGGTGCCGACCTCGATCGCCCGCAGCTGGAACACGCGAGCGGCCAGCCGGAACTTGCCGTTGGTGCTGTCCAGGAACGCGCCGGCGTCGTCGGGACCGCCCGGGACCTGCGGGAACTCCGAGGTCGCGTCGGCGGCCTCGAGCTCGATCCGCTCGACGTTGACGCCGTCGGCCACGAGGCCCAGCTTCGAGCCCTCCTGGCCCTCGGCCGGGGTGCGGATCGCGATCGAGCCGTTGCCGTCGATCTGCTGCAGCTTGACGTGGAGCTTGTCGGCCCCGTCCAGCAGCGGCACGCCGGTGGCCTGGACGTCGATCTGGTCGATCGGCGCGTTGGCCTCGTAGAGCAGCTTCTGGCCGCTGCTGTCCTCGGCCAGGCCGATCTTCAGGTGCGTCGGGAGCTCGTCGATGGTCGCCTTGGCGACGATCGGCGGAGCGGCGGCGTCGCTGCCCGGCAGCGTCGCGTCGATGCGGAACGGGCCCTCCGTGCCGGTGTCGAGGGTCAGCGCCATCGGCGACGGGTTGATCGTGATCGCGCGCAGCTGGTAGATGCGCGCGGCCAGCCGGAACTTGCCGCCGGTGGCGTCGACGAACGCGCCGGCCGCACCGCCCGGAACCTGCGGGAACTCGCCGCCGGCCTCGGCCGCCTCGACCTCGATCCGGTCGACGTTGACGCCGTTGGCCACCAGGCCCACGGTGCCGTCCTCGTCCGAGCGCAGGCCGATGTCGCCGTTGCCGTCGATCCCCTGGAGCTTGACGTGGAGCTTGTCCGCGCCGTCGACCACGGAGATCCCGGAGGCCTCGGCGTCGATCAGGCTGATCGGCGCGCTGGCCGCGTACTGGAGCTTGGAGTTCGCCCCGTCCTCGACCAGCCCGAGCTTGAGCGCGGTCGGCAGGTCCTGGATCGTGGCCTTCGCGGCGATCGGCGGCGCGCCCTGGCCGCTGCCGTCGATCGCGGCGTCGATCCGGAAGGTCTGCGCCTGGTCGGTCTGGACCTCCAGCGACATCGGCGACGGGTCGACCAGGATCGACTTCAGCTTGAAGATGCGCGCGGCGAGCCGGAACTTGCCGCCGGTCGTGTCGAGGAAGGCCCCGCCGTCGGTATCGGCGCCGGGGACCTGCGGGTAGCCGCTCGTGGCGTCGGACGCCCGGACGTCGATCTGGTCGATCACGCCGTCGGAGGTCAGGCCGAGCTGCTGGTTGCCGCCCTCCGGGGCGCGCATCTTGACCGCGCCGGCGACCGGCATCCCGAGCAGGTCGACGCGCAGCTTGCGAGCGCCTCCGATCAGGTCCTGAGCGGACTCGATGTCGGCCGTCAGGCGCTCGATCGAGGTGCCGTTGCCGTTGTAGGTGACCTGCCCGCCGTCGGCGTCGACCGCGAGGTCGAGCTTCGCCGGCAGCGCCCGCAGCGCGACGTCGGCCTTGAGGTCGGGCGAGTCGACGGACGCGGTCAGCAGGCCACCGGGGTTGTCGGTGGTCGCCGAGAGCGCCGTCGCGTGGCCGAGGCTGGCGGTGAACGACGCGTTGTGCGGGGACTTGCGGTAGTCCAGCCGGATCGCCGTCTCGTTGAGGCGCGCCGTCGGCGAGCCGTCGAAGATGTCGGCCACGACCGCGATCCGCGCGCCGGGATCGTTCTGCTGGATGTTGGCCCGGACGCTGCCGTTCGACTTCGTGATCGTGTCGACCGGGGTCGAGATCGTGAACTTGCGCGGTGCGCGATCGTCGCGGGCGTCGTAGCCGATGGCAATCCGACGGCCACCCAGCACGGTGCCCTTCGAGTTGCCGAGGACCGCCTCGACCTGGACCGGCAGCGGCGACTTCTCGTTCTGGGCCCGCTCGACCACCAGGCCGACCGTGTTCGGGCCGGTCAGCGTGATCGTGCCGACCAGGTCGGGCTCGGCGTCGTGGTCGACGTTGAGCGTCGTCGGCACGCCGAGCGCCGTGCGGTGCACGCGCTCGGTGATCGAGCCGTCCGGCTCGCGCAGCTTCGTGACGAACTGGTAGTCGATCACGCCGGCGTTGCAGACCAGCGACGTCAGGCCGCCGGTGACCGGGGTCAGCAGGTCGCTGACCGGGTTCTTGCCGGTGGCGCGGACGAGCGAGTCGACGCCGCTGACGGGCGCGCAGAGGGCGCCCTGGAGCACCTCACCGAGGCCGTTCTTGCCCTGGAGCAGCCCGAGCACCGGCCCGAGCGGATCCCACGTCGGTGGCTTCGCCTGCGCGGCTGGTGCAGCCACGGCAGTGGTGGCGATCGCGCAGGCGACCGCCGTGGTCAGCACGTGCGCTCTCCTGCGCCGTGCGAATCCTGATCCCATCATTCCCCCTGGGTGTGTGTCCCAAAACACCGGGAGCGCGAAGCCGATGGCGGCCAGGCGCTCACGCGCTGCGCAGCCTAACGCGCGATGCAACGTTTTTGTGGTCTTCATTCGGTGAACGGCGAACGTCGACGCGCGATACAGGGTGGCGTACACTGTCCCAAGTGCCCACCTTTCGCGAACATCGCTGTTCGCTTAGTCTGCGGGGGTGCTGCGCATCGTCCCGTCGTCGCTCCTGGCCCTGATCGCGCTCGCGGTCGCCCCGTCCGGCGCGGTCGCCGCGGACGCTCGACCAGCCCCGGCCAAGCGCTACGACGTCACCGTCACCCGCACCGCGTACGGGATCCCCCACATCAACGCGCGCGACCTGGCGTCGATGGGCTACGGCTACGCGCAGGCGCTGGCCGAGGACGCGGTCTGCACCGTCGCCGAGGCCTACGTCACGGCCAACGGCGAGCGCTCGCGCTGGTTCGGTCCCGACGAGAGCTACCCGATCCGCGGCAACGGCTCGACCGCCAAGAACCTCAACAGCGACTTCTTCTACCAGCGGATCAAGGACCGCGGGACGGTCGAGCGGCTGGCCAGGCAGGCGCCGCCGCTCGGGCCCAAGCCGGAGATCAAGCAGGCGCTCGCGGGCTACGTCGACGGCTGGAACGCCTGGCTGAAGAGCGTCGGCGGGTCGAAGGGCGTGCCCGACAGGACCTGTCGCGGCAAGGGCTGGGTGCGGCCGATCACGATCGGGGACGTCTACCGGCGCTTCTACTCGCTGTCGATCCTGGCCTCGAGCGGCGTCGCGATCGACGGGATCGCCGGCGCCCAGCCGATCACCGGCCCGGTCGACCTGGTCGCCCGCGCGAAGTCGATCCCCGCCGGCGAGCTGGACCGGCGCCTCGGCGGCCTCGGCTCGAACGCCTACGCGATCGGCCGGCGGGCCTCGCGCGACGGCCACGGGCTGCTCTACGGCAACCCGCACTTCCCGTGGCAGGGGCCGGAGCGCTTCTACCAGGCGCACCTCACGATCCCCGGCAAGCTCGACGTCACCGGCGGGTCGCTGCTGGGCGTGCCGATCGTGCTGATCGGCGCCACGAAGGGCGCGGCCTGGAGCCACACGGTCTCGACGGCGCGCCGGTTCGTCCCCTACCAGCTGCTGATGGTCGGGCCGACGAGCTACCTCGAGGACGGCCGGGTCCGCCAGCTGACGGGCGAGAAGGTCACCGTCCAGGTGCCCGGACCCGGCGGCAAGCTGGTGCCGCGGACGCGCACGCTGTGGTCCTCGCACCACGGGCCGATCTTCACCTCGCTGCTCGGCCTGCCGCTGTTCCCGTGGACGCCGGTGACCGCCTTCGCGCTCTACGACGGCAACGCCGAGAACTTCGGCCGGCTGCTGAACCACTTCTTCGACATGGACTTCGCGCAGTCGGTCGACGACATCGACCGGGTCCTCAAGAAGTACGAGGGGATCCCCTGGGTCAACACGATCGCGGCCGACACCGCGGGCAACGCCTACTACGCCGACATCGGCTCGATCCCGAACATCGACCGGGCGAAGTACGACAACTGCGAGCAGGTGCTCGGCCACGTCACCGACCTGCTGCAGCGGCTGCCGGTGCTCGACGGCACCAACAGCGCCTGCCTGCCCGGCAACGACCCCGACGCGGCCGCGCCCGGGATCCTCGGCCCGCGCAACCTGCCGTCGCTGAGACGCGACGACCACGTGTCGAACATGAACGACTCGTACTGGCTGACCAACCCGGCCCAGCCGCTCGAGGGCTACAGCAAGATCATCGGCGACGAGCGGACGCCGCGGTCCCTGCGGACCCGGATCGGGCTCAAGCAGCTGCAGGAGCGGATCGACGGCACCGACGGCCTGCCGGGCAAGGGCTTCGACCTGCAGAACCTGATGCGGGTCGGGATGGGCAACCGCGTCTACAGCGCCGAGATCTGGCGCGACACGCTGGTCGCCGGCTGCGGCAGCGAGGCCTGCCGGGTGCTGCGCGAGTGGAACATGCGCAACGACCTCGACGCGAAGGGCGCGGTCCTCTGGCAGCGGTTCGTCACGCGCCTCACCGGCGCCCTGCCGCTGGCCCTGCCGGGTGGGCTGCTGGGACCGTTCGCGACCGCCTTCGACTACCGCGACGCGGTCAACACGCCGGGCGGGCTGAACCCGCTGAACCCGCTGGCGATCGGCGCGTTCCAGCAGGCGATCTCCGATCTGCAGGGCGCGGGGCTGCCGCTCGACGCGACGCTCCGCCAGGGCCAGGCGGTGACCCGTCGCGGCGAGCGGATCCCGATCCCGGGCGGACCTCACGCCAGCGGCGTGTTCAACGTCGTGACGCCGACCTGGGACCCGAAGAGGGGCTACACCGAGGTCATCCACGGCTCGTCCTTCATCCAGGCCGTGCACCTGAAGCCGGGCTGCCCCGAGATCCGGACGCTGCTGACCTACGGCGAGTCGACCAACCCCGGGTCGGTCCACTCCAGCGACCAGACGAAGCTCTTCAGCCGCAAGCAGTGGGTGAAGGCGCCGTTCTGCCCGGCCGACCTCGAGGCCGACCCGACCGACGACCGGGTGCGGACGGTCGACCTGCGGCCCGGCCAGCCGCTGCTGGTGACGCTGCGCGAGGCACGGGGCACCGCGCGCCCGCGGCTGACCGTGACCAACACCGCCGGGGCCCGCGGCCGGGTCGCGATCCGGATCCGTCGCGGCAAGCGCGTCGTCCGCCGGATCGCCCGCACCGGGGCGACCGTCGCCGTCTCGCCGCGGGTCAGGCGCGGGGACTACGCGATCGCGATCAAGGTCGGCGGGCAGACCGTGCAGCTGACCGGGCGGCAGCGCTGAGGGGCCGCGGCGGGGGAGGCGGCGCGCGTGGTCCGCACGCGCCCGTCAGCATGGAGGGAGAGGAATCCTGATCTTGCCCGACGACGCCACCCCGAATCCCACGACCTTCGCCGACCTGGCGCTCGATCCGCGCCTGCTGAGCGCGCTGAGCACGCTCGGCTACGAGGAACCGACCCCGATCCAGCGCGAGGCGATCGGCCCGCTGCTGGAGGGTCGCGACCTGCTCGGCCAGGCGGCCACCGGCACCGGCAAGACGGCCGCCTTCGCGCTGCCGCTGCTGCAGCGGATCGCCGCGGGCGAGCGGACGGGCAAGCCGGCCGGGCTGGTCCTCGTACCGACGCGCGAGCTGGCGATGCAGGTCTCCGAGGCGATCCACAAGTACGGGCTCGAGCTCGGCACCCGCGTGCTGCCGGTCTACGGCGGCACCCCGATCGTCCGCCAGCTGAAGACCCTGCACCGCGGCGTCGACGTCGTCGTCGCGACCCCGGGCCGCGCCCTCGACCTGCTGAACCGCGGCGCGCTCGACCTCTCGGACCTGAAGACGATCATCCTCGACGAGGCCGACGAGATGCTCGACATGGGCTTCGCCGAGGATCTCGACGCGATCCTCGGCGCGATCCCGACGGAGCACCAGGCGGTCCTCTTCTCGGCCACGATGCCGAAGCGGATCGACCGGATGGCCCAGCGCCACCTGCGCGACCCGGTCCGGATCCAGCTCGCCCGCGAGGCGCCGGCCCCGGGCGAGGGCCCGAAGATCCGCCAGACCGCCTACGTCGTCCCGCGCGCCCACAAGGCCGCGGCGCTCGGCCGGGTGCTGGACCTGGAGGAGCCGACGGCGGCGATCGTCTTCTGCCGCACCCGGGCCGAGGTCGACGAGCTGACGGCGACCCTCAACGGCCGCGGCTACCGCGCCGAGGCGCTGCACGGCGGGATCGACCAGGAGGGCCGCAGCCGCGTCGTCGAGCGGCTGAAGGGCGGCACCACCGAGCTGGTCGTCGCCACCGACGTCGCGGCCCGCGGGCTCGACGTCGACACGCTGACCCACGTCGTCAACTACGACGTCCCGTCGGCGCCCGAGGCCTACGTCCACCGGATCGGCCGCGTCGGCCGCGCCGGTCGCGAGGGGGTGGCGATCACGCTCGCCCAGCCGCGCGAGCACCGGATGCTGAAGGCGATCGAGCGCCTGACCGGCCAGCAGGTCGCGATCGAGGTCGTCCCGACGGTCGCGGACCTGCGCGCCCGCAAGCTCGAGATGACCCAGGCGGCGCTGCGCGAGAGCCTGCTGCAGGGCGACGAGCTGGAGCGGATGCGGGTCGTCGTCGAGGCGCTCGCCGACGAGTTCGACATCGTCGACGTGGCCCTGGCCGCGGTCAAGCTCGCCCACGAGGCGGGCGGCGGCGGGGACGACGACGAGCAGGAGATCCCCGACGCCGGCCGCACGTGGCAGCAGGAGGCGCGTGGGGGAGACCGCCGCCAGCGCGACGGGCGCCCCGATCGCGATGGGCGTCCCGATCGCGGCGGGCGCGACCGCCGCGGCGACGGCCGGCCCGGCGGCGACCGCCAAGGCGCGCCCGCGCTCGAGGGGCCGACGACGCGGCTGTTCGTCAGCGCCGGCCGGCGAGCCGGGGTCCGCCCCAAGGACATCGTCGGCGCGTTCACCGGCGAGTCCTCGCTGTCCGGCCGCGAGATCGGCTCGATCCAGATCCACGACCGCTTCTCGCTGGTCGAGGTCCCCGAGGCGCGGGCCGACGAGACGGTCCGGGCGCTGCAGGGCCTGACGATGAAGGGCCGTCCGACGCACGTGCGGCGGTAGCGGCGGGCGGGGTCGCGCGGACGCCGGCGGACCCGGGGCGGTCGCGGCAGCGCGGCGGAGGCCCGGCGCCACGGGGCCGCAGCGGTCGATCGGCGAGACTGGGGTCGTGCAGCTGCTGCGCGACGGCTTCCCCGACGACCCGCTGCGGGACATGGCGCTCTCGCACGCGCTGCTGCTCGAGGTCGCGCGCGGCGAGCGCCCGCCGCTGGTCCGGGC
>NZ_AGUD01000008.1 GCF_000240225.1 Patulibacter medicamentivorans | reverse complement strand
GGTCGCCGACCCGGGGCCGGCCGACCCGGCTGGCGCGCCGCCGCAGGACGACGGCCCGGCCACCGGCGAGCGCTCCTCGTCCTCCAGCGGCTCGTTCGACCCCTTCACCGGCGAGCCGGTCGCCGGGCCCGAGCAGGCGCCCGCGGCGGCCCGGCCGGCCGCCCCGCGCGGCCGCGGCGGCGCGCCGGCCGACCCCGACGCGACCGTCGAGTGGTCCTCGACCGAGATCGCGGCCCTCGGCCTCGACGGCGACGATCCCAGCTCCGGCGAGGAGTGGGACGACGAGTGGGACGAGGACGGCAGCGGTCACGGCGAGCGGCTGCAGCCGCGCGAGCGCCGCGGCGGCCACGCGCCGCGCTGGCAGGTCGCGGTCGTCGGGATCCTGCTGCTGGCGCTGCTGGTCGTGCTCGCGCTGACCTTCCTCAAGGGCGACGACTCGACGCAGCCGACCACGAACGACGCGCCGACCACCGAGCAGCGCACGACCACCAAGAAGAGCAGCAAGGACAGCGGCGCGATCCTGACGCCGCAGGCGACGATCGTCCTGCGGCGCCTGTGAGCGAGGTCCGCTTCCGCGACCTCCAGGCCGCCGCCGGCTCGTCGCTGTCCGCCGCGCAGGTCCTCGACGCGCTCGTCGCCGACGCCGCGGCGCCGGTCGCCGGTCGTCCGCGGACGATCGGCGTGATGGTCTCCAGCGTCGACGGGCGGGCCGCGGTCGCCGGTCGCTCGGGCCCGCTCGGCGGACCCGAGGATCGCGCGATCTTCCGCGGCGTCCGCGAGCGCGCCGACGCGCTGCTGGTCGGTCCCGCGACGCTCAACCGCGAGCGCTACGCGACCGTCCTCGACGACGACCAGCGGGCGCGGCGGCGCGCCGCCGGCCGGCCGGCCGAGCCGCTGCTGGCCACGATCACGCGCTCGCTCGCGCTCGACGCCGACGTCCCGCTGCTGCACGAGCCGCAGGCGCGCGTCGTGGTCTACGGCGAGCGGGATCCGGTCGCGCCGTTCGCCGATCCGGTCGAGGTCGTTCGCCTGCGGCCCGCCGACCCGGCCGCGGTGCTCGCCGACCTACACGGTCGCGGGATCGGGCTGGTGGCCTGCGAGGGCGGGCCGACGCTGCTGGCCGGGCTCGTCCGCGACCGGCTGCTCGACGAGCTGCTGGTGACCGTCGCGCCGCTGCTGGTCGGCGGCTCCGATCCGCTGACGATCCTCGACGGCCCGCTCGACGCCGGCGGGGGCGATCCGGCCTCGCCGGCCGATCCCGTCACACTCCGGGTGCGCGGCCTCTGGCAGGCCGCCGACGTCCTCTTCCTGCACTACCACCTGACCGACGGGAGACCCGAGTGAGCTCGCTCACCCTCCGCCTGCGCCAACGCTCCCTCACGCTGCAGGCGGGCCGGCCGCTCCTGATGGGGATCGTCAACTGCACGCCGGACTCGTTCAGCGACAGCCGGCGGCTCGAGACCGTCGACGAGCGGGTCCAGCACGGGCTCGAGCTGGCCGAGGCCGGCGCCGCGATCATCGACGTCGGCGGCGAGTCCGGCGTCACCCACCGTCCCCAGGTCGGCGTCCGCGAGGAGCTGGAGCGGGTCGTCCCGGTCGTCGAGCGGCTGGTCGACCACGGCCTGATCGTCTCCGTCGACACCTGGAAGCCGGAGGTCGCCGAGGCGGTCCTGTCGGCCGGCGCCCACCTGATCAACGACGTCAGCGGGCTGTACCACGCCCGTCTGGCCAGCGTCGTCGCCGCTCGCGACGCCGGGATCGTGCTGATGCACACCCGTGCCGCCCCGAAGACCGAGCACTTCCCGGACTACGGCGGACGGGTCGTGGCCGACGTCCGCAACGTCCTCGGCCAGCTGCGCGAGCGGGCGCTGCAGGCCGGCGTCCGCTCGGACGCGATCGTGCTCGATCCGGGCCCGGACTTCGCGAAGATGCCGGCCGAGTCGGTCGAGGTCCTGCGCGACCTGCGCTCGCTCGCCGTCCACGGCCACCCGCTGCTGCTGGCCGTGTCGCGCAAGTACTTCGTCGGCACGATCATCCACCGCGAGCCCGACGACCGGCTGGCCGGGACGCTGGCGGCGCTCGGGTGGTGCGCCGAGCGGGCCAAGTTCTCGATCGCGCGCGTCCACGACGTTCGCGAGGCCGCCGACTACCTGAAGGTCCGCGCCGTGCTCGACGGTGTCGAGGAGATGCCCTCGATCGATCGCGACGACGTGCGGCTGCAGTGGCTGCACGACGACGAGGACGACGACGAGGGCGATCCGGGCGGCTCGCGCGAGCCGCTGCGACGATGAGGGCGGGTCGGGGCGCTCCGGCGGGGTGGCATCGCGCGGCCGCGGCCCCGCGATGTTCTACCCTGAGGTGGGACCCCCGACCACGTCACATGCCCGCGGAGCTCTGCACCTCATGAAGCTGTTCATCGACACCGGATCCGTTGCCGAGGTCGAGGAGATCGCCCGTTGGGGCGTGCTCGCCGGCGCCACGACGAACCCCTCGCTGCTGGCGAAGGAGGACGGCTCGCCGGAGGAGATCATCCGCCGGATCGCCGATCTGGTCGACGGCCCGACCTCGGCCGAGGTCGTCAGCGAGGACGCCGACGGGATGGTCGCCGAGGGCGTCGCCCTGCGCGGCCTCCACGAGCACATCGTGGTCAAGGTGCCGTTCAGCGCCGCCGGCCTCGAGGCCACCAGCCGCCTGCGCGAGCTCGGCCACCCGGTCAACATGACCCTCGTCTTCAGCGCCCCGCAGGCGATCCTCGCCGCCGAGGCGGGCGCCACCTACATCTCGAGCTTCCTCGGGCGGCTCGACGACATCGGCGTCGACTCGACCGAGACCACGCGCGAGATCGTCGAGGCGGTCGCGGCCAACTCGACCGGCGCCCAGGTGCTGGCCGCGTCGATCCGCAACCCGATCCACGTGACGGTGTCCGCCGCCCTCGGCGCCGACGTCGCGACGGTCCCGGGCAAGATCCTC
The DNA here is from genome assembly GCF_000240225.1 of Patulibacter medicamentivorans. Lineage (GTDB taxonomy): Bacteria > Actinomycetota > Thermoleophilia > Solirubrobacterales > Solirubrobacteraceae > Patulibacter > Patulibacter medicamentivorans. Next base: position 3,776 of record NZ_AGUD01000008.1, on the reverse strand, counting down.
CGCCAGATGCTCAAGCACCCGCTGACCGAGTCGGGCATCGCCCAGTTCACCAGCGACTGGCAGTCGCGCCCCGAGTTCGCCACCTGGCTCCACGGCCTGGTCGAGCAGTCGCGCGCGACTGCCTGAGGCGGATCGTCGGCGGGCCGCGCCCGCTGCAGGCAGGACGCTCCCGACGGGGCGCCACGGTCGCGTGGCGCCCCGTCGTCGTTTCGGGGTCGCCGGCGCGCCGCGACGGGGCGGTGATCTGCGGACATGGAGCGCCATGTCCGCACGTCGTTCGACAAGTGCGGAAGTGGAGGACGCGATCGGCGTCGACGCGCCCGCGAATGTGGGCGGTTGCGGGAGGTTCCGCGCCGGGGGAGCGCGCCGGACCCCGCGGGTCGTCTAGGGTTGCCATCGAGTCGCCGGCCGCTGCGCACAACGCGGTCGGGCGCCCACCGACGAAACATCGAAGGAGCAGTACATGTCCGTTCTGACCCGCGAGGTCCTGGAGTCCAGCACCCTCGCCGATCTGCACGCCCTCGCCGGCGAGCTCGCCGTCGACGGCTTCCGTCGCCTCCGCCGCGAGGACCTGGTCGACACGATCATCGAGCGCCGCGGCGGTTCCGCCGACGGCGAGGAGTCCGGCTCCGGCCGCAAGCGCCGCCGCCGTGGCGGTCGCCGGGACGAGGACTCCACGACCGAGACCACCGACGCCGTCGCCTCCGATGACGATCGCGACGAGGACTCCGGCCGTCGTCGCCGCGGTGGCCGTGGTGGCCGCGGCGAGCGCGACGGTCGTGGCGACCGCGAGCCGCGTGGCGAGGGTGGCCGCGGTGACCGCGAGCCGCGCGGTGACCGCGACGGCGGGCGCGACCGGCGCGAGGGCGAGGAGGACGGCCCGACCGTCGAGGGCGTCATCGGCGTCACCGCCAACGGCTCCGCGATCCTGAAGGCGAAGGACGGGACCGAGGTCTACGTCTCCGCCGGCCAGGTCCGTCGCTGCGAGCTGGTCGACGGCGACCGCGTCTCCGGCCCGACCCGCCCCGCGCGCCGCAGCGAGCGGTTCCCGTCGCTGGTCCGCGTCGAGACGATCAACGGCTCGTCGGCCGAGGAGACCTCGACCGGCGCCAAGTACGAGGAGCTCGAGGCGGTCCGCCCGAGCGAGCTGCTCGCGATCACCAGCGAGGACCCGACGGTCGCCGCGATCGCCTGGCTGACCCCGCTCGGCCGCGGCTCGCGCGCCGTGATCGTCGGCCCGCACGCCGCGGGCAAGAGCGAGGCGATCCGTCGCCTGGCCGTCGGCCTCAAGGGGATCGACGACCTCGAGCTGCTGCCGGTCCTGGCCGGCGCGCGTCCCGAGGAGCTGGGCGACTGGCAGGCCGACGGCCTCGAGCCGATCGTGTCGCTGGACCTCTCCAGCGGTCCCGAGCAGCGGTCGAAGGCGATCGACGACGCCGTCGACCGCGGTCGCCGCGTCGCGGCCCGCGGTGGCCACGCCGTGGTCCTGATCGACACCCTCGACGGCCTCGGCGAGGGCGCGGCCCGCCGCGTGCTGGCCGCCGCCCGCCGCCTGAAGGACGGCGGCTCGCTGACGATCATCGCGACCCGCGAGCACCCGGTCGGCGGCGAGAGCACGGTCATCCGGCTCGACCGCCACCTGACGAGCACCGGCCGCTTCCCGGCTCTCGACCTGGCGGCCTCGGGCACCCTGCGCCCGGAGCTGCTGGTCGGCGACGAGGGCGCGGCCGCGATCGCCGCGGCCCGCGCCGAGCTCGTCGCCTGAGGATCTGGGCGACGGCGAGCCGGTCCGTCCGGCTCGCCGGCCCAGGACGACGAAACGCCCCGTGGTGCGGGGCGTCTCGTCGTTCCTCGCGCCGCTCGCGGCGGCAGGGCGATGTCAGCGTCGCTCGTCGACCGGCACGTAGGCGACGGTGAACCAGGAGGGCGCCGGGGCCAGCTCGACCGGCTCGTCGTCGCGCGCCGGCTGCACGTACTCGAAGCGCTGCTCGACCTCGTCGAAGCGGACGTCGAGCTCGCCCTCCTTCACGCGCTGGTCGAGCCAGGCGCCCCGGAAGACCAGCCGTCGCAGCCAGTGCACGAGCGAGCGCTCGGCTGGTCCCGACAGCTCGGTCCAGCAGTCGTTGACGTGCGCGCCGAGGTTCGAGAGCGGCTCCGCGACCTCGCCGTTGACCGCGAGGTTGACCAGATCGTCGACCTCCGATGGGTCGAGCCGATCGTGCACGAAGCCCAGGCGGACGGCCGCCTGCTCGCACCGTTCGGCGAAGTCACGTTCGGCGAACGTGAAGCGGAGATCTCCGTACTCGAGGACGAAGTCCTCGCCGGAGTCGTAGTTCCCTCGGAAGCTGGAATCCATGAAGCGATCTGGCGGACGCGATGGGGCGGAAGCGGCAACTGGGCCGTCCCACACGACAGACGATGAGCCACGGAACGCGCGGCGGCAACCGCGATCCGTGGACTGCTGGGCATCCTAGACCGGAGCGCGGCCCCCGGACGAGGTCTGGGTTCGATGTTGCACCCCGCGCGATCCGCTATGGCGTCGGACGGGCGGGATCGGGGCGGTCTGCGCCGATGCTGCGCCGGACCGCCGCCGAGATCGCGGCGGCGGGCGGAGACGGCCGGGTCGCAGCGTAGGTTTGGAGGGCAGATGTCGACGACGCCCGACAGCCTCACGGCCCCGATCTCGGTCAGCGACTACGCGGCCCGGATCGGTCGCGCGCTGCGCGAGGCCGGCTCCGCGGTCGTCGAGGGCGAGGTCCAGCGGCCGAAGGCCGGCGGGCGCGGGGTCTGGTGGTTCGACCTCTCCGACGGCGACCAGGTGCTGCCCTGCTCGTTCCTGCCGTGGCTGGCGCGCGGACGACGCGGCGGCCACGGCCCGGCGCACGAGCCCGCGCACGGCGATCGCGTCCGCGTCCACATCCGCCACAGCGAGTACTGGGGCGCGGGCGGGCGGCTACGCGTCGTCGTCGACGAGATCGAGGCCGCCGGCGAGGGCGAGCTGCTGCGCCGGCGCGCGGCGCTGATCGCGCGCCTGACCGACGAGGGGCTGTGCGATCGATCGCGGTTCCCGGCGCTGCCGCGGTTCCCGCGTGGCGTCGGGGTGATCGCCGGGCGCGACTCCGACGCGCTCCACGACGTGATCCGCGGCCTTCGCGACCGTTTCCCGGCCGTCCCGGTCGTGACCGCCTGCTGCCGCGTCCAGGGCGCCGCCGCGCCGGGCGAGCTGGTCGACCGGCTGGCCCGGCTGGACGCCGATCCGCGGGTCGACGTGATCGTGGTCGCGCGCGGCGGCGGGTCGGTGCAGGACCTGGTCTGCTTCGACGACGAGCGGCTCTGCCGGGCGATCCGCGCGATCGCGACCCCGGTCGTGACCGCGATCGGCCACACCGAGAACAACCCGGTCTGCAACCACGTCACCCACGCCGCCTTCGTCCCGCGGCACGCGGCCGAGCGGGTCGTGCCGGACCGCGAGGCGCTGCGCGCCGAGCTGGCCCGCGTCGGGAGCGAGCTGACGCGCGCCGGCCGCGCGCCGCAGGCGTTGCGGCGCGAGCTGGACTCCCGCTCGGCCGCCGTCCACGCTCGTGGCCGGCTCGACGGCCAGCGCACGCGGATCCTCGGTGCGGGGCGGACGGTCGACGCCCACGCCGATCGCTTCCTGCGCGAGGGCCACGCCACGCTGGCCGACGCCCGGGAGCGGATCGCCCGCGCCCCCGACCGGCTGCGTGCGACGATCGCGGCCGCCCGCCACCGGCTCGACGGCGCCGCGCCCGGCGGGC
>NZ_AGUD01000009.1 GCF_000240225.1 Patulibacter medicamentivorans | reverse complement strand
GGGCGTCGCCTCGGCGCCGCTTCCGGCCTCGGCGGGGACGTCGGCCGCGCTCGCGGCGACCCCGGCGTCGGCGGGAACGTCGGCCGGCGAGCCCTCGCCCTCGACGCTGGCGGCCGGCGCCGGCTCGGCCGTCTGGTGCACGCGGGTCGGCGCCTCGCTCTCGGCGGGCGCGTCGGCGGTGGGGACGGCGGGCTGCAGCGTCGTCGGCTGCTCCCCGGCGGCGCCGGGGGTGACCGACGGCTCGTCCCTGCCGCGCCGCGGGATGATCCGGTCGAACAGGCTGCTCATGAGAGGGTGGGGCCGGAGGCGGGCGCACCCCTGACGGAGGGTGCCGGACCGGTCCGCGGCCGCAGTCTAGCGGCGCGACGGCGTTCGTCCGCCAGCTCTCCGCCAGGCGCGGCGAGCGGCTGCTCGGCCGGGCGCCGGCGGTCCGGTCACCCGTCGGCCGGCGGGAGGATCGACCGCCAGGCATCCAGCAGCCGCCGGGCGTAGACGTCGGTGCCGTGCTCGCGAGCGACCGGGCCGCCGGCCACGCGCGGGTCGTCGGCGGCGAGGTGGGGGGCGAGCGCGGCCGCCCAGCGCTCGCGATCCCAGGGCGCGCAGAGGCACCCCGGGACCCGTCCGACGGTCTCGGCGTGGGCCCCGGTCGGGGTCGCGAGAACCGGCACGTCGCAGGCCAGCGCCTCGACCGCGGCCAGCCCGAAGCCCTCGTGCTCGCTCGGGATCACGACCGCGGTGGCGGCGTTCAGCCAGGCGCGCATCAGGGACGGGGGGACGCCGCCGAGGGTCCGCAGCGGCAGGCCGGCCGCGGCGGCCAGCTCGCGGGCCCGGTCGACCCGCTTGACCCGCCGGTCGGGACCGTAGGGGAAGAGCAGGAACCGCTCGTCGGGCGGCAGGCCGAGGGCCTCGCGGGCCTCGGCGCGCGGCAGCGGCCCGAACCGCTCGAGCGCCAGGCCGACCGGCAGCGACCGCGCGCGGCGGTGGAACGGGCGCGGCAGCAGCGCCCGCAGGTCGTCGGCGGCGAGCCCGATCAGCGCCTGGGTCGGGAGTGCCGCGACGGTGATCGCGCGGCTGCGGCGGTGGCGCAGGTCGCGCCCGTGGAGGGTCACCGCGCGGCGCCGGGCGCGGACCGCGAGCGCCGGGACGATCGTCAGCCCGAAATGCGCGTGGACGATGTCGTAGCGCTGCCCGCGGTGGCGCTCGCGCAGCCCGCGAGCGGCGGCCCGGTAGCCGCCGGGGGCGAACTCGTCGAGCAGGACGTCGACCTCGCCGGTCCGCCGCAGGGCCTCGACCTGATCGCGGACGAAGCCGCCGCGCTCGGGGTGCTCGGCGTCGGGCGCCATGTTCGACACGACCAGGACGCGCATTCGGTGCTGATTCTGCACGGTCTGCCCCTGGAGTCGTCACAGGGCCCTCGCGGACGATCGGCAGCACGACCAATCGACCCGGAGGATCCATGTCCGCCATCGCCGTTCCCCGCACCGCCGCGCCGGTGCCCGCCACCGTCTCCGGCGCCCTCGCCGCCCGCGCCCACCACCGCGTCCTGCGGCTCCACGACCGTGCCGTGCGACTGCGCGAGGAGCGTGGCCAGGGCACCGTCGAGTACGTCGCCCTGGCGATGCTCGTCGCGGCGCTGATGGCCGGCGTCGTGCTGGTCGCCGGCAAGGCCGGCGGCGCCGACATCGCCAACGCGATCGCCAGGAAGATCAAGGGGGCGATCGACGGCGCCGGCAAGCGCTGAGGATGGCGACCGGCCGCAACCGGGGCCTCGGCCCGGATCCGTCGATCCGCGGGCGCCTCGCCGCCGGTGGCCGGCGGATCCGTGCTGGGCCCGGATCCGCCCCTAGCATGGGCCCGTGACCGCGCCGCACCGCTCCTCCGCCCAGCCCTCCGCCGACCGCTCGCTGCTGCTGGCGACCCGCAACGCCCACAAGGCCGAGGAGTTCGCGGTGCTGCTGGCGCCGTGGACGGTCGACCCGCTGCCCGAGGACGTGCGACTGCCGCCGGAGACGGGCAGCACCTTCGCCGAGAACGCGCTCGGCAAGGCGCGGGCGGCCGCGGCGGCCAGCGGCCGGCTGGCGTTCGGGGACGACTCCGGGATCCAGGCCGCGGCGCTCGACGGGGCGCCCGGGGTCCGCTCGGCGCGGTTCGCGGGCGAGACGGCGACGGACGCCGAGAACCTGGAGAAGCTGCGGGCCGCGGTGCCGCCCGGAGGCCAGCTCGCCTACGTCTGCGCGATCGCGATCGTCGATCCCTCCGACGGTGCCGAGCACGTCGTCGAGGGGCGCTGCGGCGGCCGCATGGCCGACGCTCCGCGGGGCTCCGGCGGCTTCGGCTACGACCCGATCTTCGTCGCCGACGACGACCCGGCGGGACGCACGATGGCCCAGCTGCGGCCCGAGGAGAAGGCGGCCATCTCGCACCGCGGACGGGCGGTCAGCCTGCTCCGTGCGTGGCTCGCCGAGCGGCCGGATCCCCAGTCGTGACGGGCGATTCCGTCGCTAGCGAAGGTTGATCGCGGCCGACAGCCCGACCGCGGTCGTGATGCCGGCGTAGCCCATGTAGCCGCCGATCGCCAGCAGCAGGGCGGTCAGCGCGCAGGCTGCGACGACGACCGACCAGGCGATGCGCTCGAGCGTCATGACCCGACATCCAACCAGGTGCGCCGCGGGCCGGCGCGGCAGGCCGTGGCGCGCCCCTCGCGGACGTCCCGCCGACGCGGCTCCGGTCGACCTCGGCGAGGCGCCTCCGGCACCCCCGGCTCCCGGTCGCCCGTCCAGCTCGCGAGGGGACCGCAACGCGTTCCGTCCTGTCCTATGGGCACACTGCCGCCGTCCGCCCAGTGTCCATCGGGCGTTGGGCGGTCCGTCACCTCGTCAGTTGCGAGGGGCGAACAGGCGCGCGGGCCGTCCTGGCCCGCTGATAGCGTCGGTTTCCGACCACGGCACGCCCCAATAGGAGGAGCGGAAGTGACCACCAAGGCAGAGTTCGTCGATCTCGTCGCAGCGAAGGCGGGTCTCGGCAAGAAGGACGCCCAGGCCGCCGTCGACGCGTTCCTGGACACCGTCACCGACGCGCTCTCGCGCGGCAGCGACGTGACCTTCTCGGGATTCGGCAAGTTTTCCGTCGCCGAGCGCAGCGCGCGCAAGGGCATCAACCCGGCCACCGGCCAGCAGATCGACATCGCGGCGAAGAAGCTGCCGAAGTTCACCGCGGGTGCCGCGCTGAAGAAGTCGGTCGCCTGATCTCGATCGGTCGATGCACGTCTGAGGGCTCGAGAGGATGTCGAGCCCTCAGATGAGCGCTTCGATGGCGGCCGACGTCCAGCCGGCTCCCCCATTCGGGGACCGGCTGGCGTCTGCTGTCCGCCGACGCGAGAGCGCGATCGTGGTCGGGCTGGATCCCGACCCGGCGCGCCTCTGGCCCGGCGGCAGCCCGCTTCCCGGCGACCTCGCCCCGGCCGACGCGGCCGCGGCGGCCGTCGCCGACCACTGCCGACGCGTCCTCGACGCCGTCGCCCCGGCCTGCGTCGCCGTCAAGCTCCAGAGCGCGAGCTTCGAGCGGCTCGGCGCCCCCGGGCAGGAGGCGCTCGCCGCCACCGTCGCCCACGCGGGCGACCTCGACCTGCTCGTCCTGCTGGACGCCAAGCGCGGCGACATCGACGTCTCCGCCGCGTCCTACGCCAACGCCGCCTACGGCTCCACCGCCACGCCCTGGGGCCCCGTCGCCGGCACCGGCGCCGACGCCGTGACGGTGGCGCCCTACATGGGCCGCGACAGCCTGCGCCCGTTCGTGACGCTCGCCGCCGACCGCGGCGCGGGGACCTTCGTCCTGGTCCGGACCTCGAACCCGGGGGCCGCGGACCTCCAGGAGCTGCTGCTCGCCGACGGCGAGCCGGTCTGGGCCCACGTCGCCCGGATGGTCGCCGAGATCGGCGCCGAGCCGACGTCGGCGGCGCCCGGCGCCACGCTCGACGCGGTCGGCGCCGTCGTCGGAGCGACCGCGCCCGAGCGGATCGCCCGCCTGCGCGAGCTGATGCCGCGAACCCCCTTCCTGCTTCCCGGCGTCGGCGCCCAGGGCGGACGCGTCGAGGATCTCGCCCCGGCGTTCGCCCCCGGACCCGGCGGCGCGCTGATCACCGCCTCGCGCTCGATCGTCGGCGCCGGCGCGGCCGCCGGCGGCGACCCGGCCGCGGCCGCGCTGCGGGCCGCCGAGGCGCTGCGGGCGACGGCCGCCGCGCTGTAGGTTCGCGGACGTCGTGCTGACACCGTGTCCGACAGACGCCGTCGTTCGTGTACGCCCTCTGCGGGCTCCGTCCGCCGCGGCGGACGCCTATCCTGACGGGCGATGCCGCCGCGCAGCCCCTTCCGCTTCATCGCGCCCGGCGCCCTCGTGGCGATCGTGGTCGCGGTGCTGCTCGTGGTCAGCGGCAGCAGCGGCGGCGACAGCGCCCCCGAGCGCGGGGATGGCAAGCCGGCGGCGGAGAAGACCGCCAAGGGCCCGAAGCGCACCTGGTACCGCGTCCGCTCGGGGGACAACCTGAGCGCGATCGCCCAGGACCACGGCCTGACGGTCGACCGGCTGCTCGAGCTGAACCCCGAGATCGACCCGCAGGCGATCCGGGCCGGCCAGCGCCTGCGCCTGCGCCGCTGAGGCGCCGGTTCCCGGCCCTCCCGTCCCACCCCTCCGTTCCCCGTTCCGTGATCGTCCCCCGTTCCTCGCGCCACGTCGGCGCTCGTCGCCCCGCGACCGCCGCCCTCGCGGCGCTCGCGCTGCTGGCGCTGCCGTCGGCGGCCGGCGCCGCCGACGCCCCGCCCCGGATCCAGGCGCCGGCGGCGATCGCGGTCGAGGTCACGACCGGCGACGTCGTCTTCGCCCGCCGCGCCGACGAGACCCGCCCGATCGCCTCGACGACGAAGCTGATGACGGCGCTGCTGGTGCTGGAGTCCGGGCCGACCGACCGGCAGATGCCGATTCCCGCCTACTCCGGCTCGGCCGCCGAGTCGCTGGCCAACCTCCACGCCGGCGACCGGATGACCGTCTCCGACGTCCTGACCGGGATGCTGCTGCCGTCCGGCAACGACGCCGCGGTCGCGCTGGCCCGCTTCGTCGGCGGCTCGGTTCCGCGCTTCGTCGAGCGGATGAACGACCGGGCGCGCCAGCTGAAGCTGAAGGCGCGCTTCCGCAACCCGATCGGGCTCGACGCGGCCGGCCACCGGGCGAGCCCCGCCGACCTCGTCAAGCTGACGCTGCTGCTGCGCCGCTACCCCGAGTTCCGGCGGATCGTCGACCGCCGCTCGGCGCGGCTGACGTCCGCCTCGCCGCCGATCACGGTCGTCAACCGCAACCGGCTGGTCCAGAGCGTCCCCTGGGTCGACGGGGTCAAGACCGGGCACACGCGCAAGGCCGGCTACGCGCTGGTCGGCTCCGGGCGACGCGGCGGCGTCTCGGTGATCACGGTCGTCCTCGGCGATCCCTCCGAGGACGCCCGCGACGCCGACAGCCTGGCGCTGCTGCGCTACGCGATCGGCCGCTACCACCGGATCCTCGCGCTCCGCGAGGGAGCGGTCGTCGCCCGTCTGCCGCTCCGCTACCGCGACGAGCAGGTCCAGATCGTCGCCGCCTCGGACGTCCGCCGCGTCGCCCGCCGGGACGAGCGCGTGACGACCCGGGTGGTCGGCCTGCCGAGCGACGTCGAGGGGCCGCTGGCCGCCGGCACCCGCCTGGGCACGATCGAGGTCGTCCAGCGCGGCCGGGTCGTCGCGCGGGTCCCGGCGATCACGCGCACCGCCGTCGCGCAGGCCACCGTCTGGCAGCGCGCCGACGACGAGCTGGGCCGGCCGATCATCCAGTTCCTGCTGGTCCTGGCCGCGCTCTGCGCCGGCGCCCTGGCCTGGCTGCTGCGCCGCTCCCGCCGGACCCACGGAGCGGCCGACGGGGTCGTCTCGTGATCGCGATCGGCGAGCGGCGCCGCGCCGCGGATAGCGTGGAGGGCCGATCATGATCATCACGGTCACGCTGAACGCCGCGATCGACCGGTCGCTGGTCGTCCCCAACATCCGGCTCGGGCACCGCCATCGCGCGGTCGAGCAGACGACCCTCGCCGGCGGCAAGGGCGTCAACGTCGCGCGGACGCTGAAGACGCTCGGCCAGCCGGTGATCGCGACCGGCTTCGCGGGCGGGGCGACCGGGACCCGGATCGTCGAGCAGCTGACGCGCGAGTCGATCCTCAACGACTTCGTGCGGATCAACGACGAGTCGCGCACCAACACGGCGGTCTTCGACCCGACCAGCGGGATCCAGACCGAGATCAACGAGAAGGGCCCGCGGGTCGACGAGCGCGAGCTGGAGCTGTTCCGGGACAAGCTCCTGTACCTCGCCCGCGGCGCCGACGTCGTGGTGATGGCCGGCTCGCTGCCCCGCAACGTCCCCGACAGCGTCTACGGCGACCTCGTCAAGGAGCTGCACCGGATCGGCGTGCGGGTCTACGCGGACACCGACGGCGAGCCGCTGCGCCACGTCCTCAAGGCCGAGGTCGACGCGGTGACCCCGAACCAGCTGGAGGCCGAGGAGGTCATCGGCCACGAGTTCACCGGCGACGAGGACCGCGCGCTGGCGATCGGCGAGCTGCTCGACCACGGCGTCCGCGAAGCGGTGATGACGCTCCAGGACGGCTGCGTCGCGGGGGTCCGGACCGACGGCAACGGCGGCGGCATGGCCGGCGCCCACCCGCCGTCGGTGCGCCTGCTGCGGGCCCGGATCGAGCCGCGCGAGACGGTCGCCCGGATCGGCTCCGGCGACGCCTTCCTGGCCGGCCTGGTGGCCGCCCGCTACGAGCGCCGGTCCGACGAGGAGGTGCTCCGCTACGCGGTCGCCTGCGGCGCCGACGCGACCCAGCGGCTCGGGGCCGGCCTGGTCGATCCGCGGCAGGCCGAGCGGCTGGTCCACGAGGTCGAGATCGAGCAGATCGAGCTGCCCGACGGCGACGACTGACCTCGGGGCCCGGCCGCCGTCGCGGTCGCGTCGCGCGCACGCCCGCACGACGTGGATCCGGCGGCTGCGCGATCCTTCACGGCATGGAGATCGAGATCGGGCGGGGCAAGAAGGCCCGCCGCGCCTACGGCTTCGACGAGATCACGATCGTCCCCTCGCGACGGACGCGCAATCCGGACGAGGTCGACGTCTCCTGGAAGCTCGGTCCGTACCGCTTCGAGCTGCCGCTGGTGGCGTCGCCGATGGACGCGTCGATCTCGCCGGCGACGGCCAAGGCCGTCGGTCGCCTGGGCGGCCTGGCGGTGCTCGACCTCGAGGGTCTCTGGACCCGCCACGAGGACGCCGACGCGCAGCTCGAGGCGCTCGCCGGGCTGGAGGGCCCGGCCGCGATCGCCCGCCTGCGCGAGCTGCACGCCGCGCCGGTGGTCCCGGAGCTGATCGAGCAGCGGATCCGCGAGATCAAGTCCGAGCCGGGCGTCGTCGTGGCCGGCTCGCTGACGCCGCAGCGGGTCACCCGCCACTACGAGACGGCGCTCGAGGCCGGCCTCGACGTGCTGGCGATCCTCGGCACGGTGGTCAGCGCCGAGCACGTCGCCGAGCGCGGCGACGCCGAGGTCCTGAACCTGAAGCAGTTCATCGCCCAGGTGCCGGTGCCGGTCGTCGTCGGCGGCTGCTCCAGCTACCACACCGGCCTGCACCTGATGCGGACCGGGGCGGCCGGCGTGCTGGTCGGGGTCGGGGCGGGGCGCGGCTCGACGGTCCGCCGGGTGCTCGGCCTGGGACTGCCGCAGGCGACGGCGATCGCCGACGTTGCCGGCGCCCGCTCGACCCACGTGCTGGAGACGGGGGAGTACGTCCAGGTGATCGCCGACGGCGGCATGCGGACCGGCGGCGACATCGCCAAGGCGATCGCCTGCGGCGCCGACGCGGTGATGCTCGGCGCACCGCTGGCCCGCGCCGACGAGGCTCCCGGCCGCGGCTGGCACTGGACGCCGGCGGCCGCCCACCGCGACCTGCCGCGCGGCGACCGCGTGCGCGTCGGCGCGGTCGGCCCGCTCGAGCAGGTGCTGCTCGGCCCGGGCATCGACGGCTCGGGCACGACCAACCTGATCGGCGCCCTGCGGCGCTCGATGGCGACCTGCGGCTCGCTCGACCTGGCCGAGTTCAACCGCGCCGAGATCGCGGTCGCCCCGGCGCGCGAGGGCGCGCAGCCGGGCTCCCAGGCGGGCTGACGCCGGGCACGCCGGCCCCGAGCGGCGGGGGATGCGATCCTTACGGATTCCCCTCGCCTCGCCACCACGACCGAACGTGCCCGTGACCGACACCTCCACGCCCCCCGAGACGCCCCTGTCGACGCGCAGCGACGTCGACGAGGTCGTCGTCCTGGACTTCGGCGGCCAGTACAGCCAGCTGATCGCCCGCCGCGTCCGCGAGTGCGGCGTCTTCAGCGAGCTGCTGCCCCACCACGTCGGCGCCGCCGAGGTCCGGCGTCGCAAGCCGAAGGGCGTGATCCTCTCCGGAGGGCCCGCGTCGGTCTACGCGCCGGACGCCCCGCCGCTCGATCCCGAGCTGCTGAACCTCGGGGTTCCGGTGCTGGGCATCTGCTACGGCATGCAGCTGCTCGCGCGCGAGCTCGGCGGCCGAGTCGAGTCGGCCGAGGTCGGCGAGTACGGCCGCTCCCAGCTGACGGTCCACGAGCAGGGCACGCTGCTGCGGGGCCAGCCCGACGAGCAGCCGGCCTGGATGAGCCACCGCGACACGGTCTACTCGCCGCCCGAGGGCGCGACCGCGCTCGCCAGCTCGACCAGCTCGCCGGTCGCCGCCTTCGAGGACGCCGACCGCGGGCTGTACGGGATCCAGTACCACCCCGAGGTCGTCCACACCCCGTACGGCCAGCAGACGCTGATGACGTTCCTGCGCGACGTCTGCCACTGCGCGATGGACTGGTCGGCCGCCAACATCGCCGAGGAGCAGATCCGCCTGATCCGCGAGCAGGTCGGGGACGGCAAGGTCATCTGCGGCCTCTCCGGCGGGGTCGACAGCTCGGTCGCGGCGCTGCTGGTCCACCAGGCGGTCGGCGACCAGCTGACCTGCGTCTACGTCGACCACGGCCTGATGCGCAAGAACGAGACCGAGCAGGTCGAGCGGACCTTCGGCGAGCACTTCCAGGTGCCGCTCGTCGTGGTCGACGCGAAGGACCGCTTCCTCGCCCGGCTGAAGGGCGTCACCGAGCCCGAGGCCAAGCGCAAGGCGATCGGCGGCGAGTTCATCCGGATCTTCGAGGAGGAGGCGCTGAAGCTCGCGGTCGGCGCCGGGGCGGAGGGCGTCGAGGGCGCCGACGTCAAGACGTTCGGCGAGGTCAGCGCCGCGGGCGGGGACACCGGGGCGAAGTTCCTCGTCCAGGGCACCCTCTACTCCGACGTGATCGAGTCCGGAGGCGGCACCGGCGCCGCGACGATCAAGAGCCACCACAACGTCGGCGGCCTGCCCGAGGACATGACCTTCGAGCTGGTCGAGCCGCTGCGCGCGCTGTTCAAGGACGAGGTCCGCGCCGTCGGGACCGAGATCGGCCTGCCGGAGCGGATGGTCTGGCGCCAGCCGTTCCCGGGGCCGGGGCTCGGGATCCGGATCGTCGGCGGCGAGGTCACCGAGGAGAAGCTCGACCTGTTGCGCGAGTGCGACGCGATCCTCCAGGAGGAGGTCCGCGCCGCCGGCCTCTACCGCGAGCTGTGGCAGAGCTTCTGCGTGCTGCCCGACGTCCGCACGGTCGGCGTCCAGGGCGACGAGCGGACCTACGGCTACGTGGTCGCGATCCGCGCCGTCACCTCCGACGACGCGATGACCGCCGACTGGGCGCGGCTGCCGTACGACCTGCTGGATCAGATCGCGACCCGGATGGTCGGCGAGGTCCGCCAGATCAACCGGGTGGTGCTGGACATCACCAGCAAGCCGCCCGGCACCATCGAGTGGGAGTGAGCGCGAGGTGAGCCGCGGCGCGGTCCCCGCGCCGGCTCGCGGACCCCGCGCCGCCGTCTACCTGGCGGGCGGCGCGGCGATGACGGTCGTCCAGGCCGGCGGCGACCTGACGCTGGGGCGCGTGCCGCTGGCGGTGGGGGCCTGCCTGCTGGCCTGCGCCGTGCTCTGCGGACGCCGCGACGGACCCTGGGGCGCGGGGCTCGTGCTGACCCTCGTCGGGCTCGGCGTGCTGGCCGTCGAGCGCGACTGGACGCTCGGCCTCGAGCTGTCGCAAACGGCCGGCGCGGCGGGCGGCGGCGCGGTCGGCCTGCTGCTGGTGCTGCTGCTCGACCGGCGGGTCGCGGTGGGGGTGCCGGGCACGGCGGTGGCCGTGACCGGTACAGTCGCGGTGCTGTGCTGGCGCGAGGATCTCCCCGCGCTCGGCCGGCCGGCCACCTGGGGCGTCTGGATGATCCTCCTGGGAGCCGTGAATCTGCTGCTGTGGGCACGGGATCGCGAAGTCCGGTCGGCCGGGCCGCGAAGGTGACCCACGGTTCGCTACCATCGTTCGCCGCTGCGCGCCATCCTGGGCTTGCGCACGACCTGAAGAAGAACCGTGAAGACCTACGTCGCCAACTCCGAGACTCGCGAGCGCGCCTGGTACGTCGTTGACGCCAACGGCCAGACGCTCGGACGCCTCGCCACCCAGATCTCCGAGCACCTGCGCGGCAAGCGCAAGCCGGAGTACACGCCGCACGTCGACACGGGCGACTTCGTCGTGGTCGTGAACGCGGAGAAGATCGCGGTCACGGGCAAGAAGCGCACCGACAAGCTCTACCACCGTCACTCCGGCTACCCCGGAGGTCTCTACACGCGGACCTTCGAGGAGCAGCTGGAGAAGCGGCCGGAGGAGATCATCCGCAAGGCCGTCAAGGGCATGATGCCCAAGAACCGACTGGCCCGGAAGCAGCTCACGAAGCTGAAGATCTACGCCGGCCCGGACCACCCGCACGTGGCGCAGAAGCCGCAGTCCCTGGAGATCACCACCTGATGGCTGACGACGCCGTGAACCCCGAGGAGACGCCGGAGGAGACCCCGGCGACCCCCGAGCAGCCGGAGGCCGTCGAGGCCGAGGTCGCTGCTCCCGCCGCCGAGGAGGCGCCGGCCGAGCCGGTCGCCGAGGAGGCCGCCGCTGAGCCGGTCGCCGAGGAGGCGCCCGCCGAGGACGCCGCCGCCGAGCCGGTCGCCGAGGAGGCGCCCGCCGAGCAGGCCGCCGCCGAGGAGTCCGACGACGACGCCGAGGACGAGGACGAGACGCCGCGCGTCAAGCCCGCGATCCCGGGCGCCGATCTCGAGGTCGACATCGTGCTCGAGGGCTCCGCGCGCAGCGGTGGCCAGCAGGACGAGTTCGGCTACTACGCCGAGGGCGAGGAGCCCTCTGCCGACGGCGAGTCCGCCGACGGCGACGAGGTCGACGCCGATCAGCCGATCGCCGACGTCACCATCGACCTGACCGCTGGCGCGCGCTACACCGCGACCGGCAAGCGCAAGTCGGCCGTCGCCCGCGTCATCCTGACGCCCGGCACCGGCGTGTACACCATCGGGGGCAAGGACCTCGAGACGTACTTCCCGCGCCACGCCCTGCAGCGCACGATCCGCCAGGCCCTCGAGGTCGTCGGCTACGACACGCAGCTGGACGTCACCGCCCGGATCCACGGCGGCGGGGTCAGCGCCCAGGCCGGCGCGCTCCGCCACGGCATCTCGCGTGCGCTGATCGTCGCCCAGCCCGGCCTCCGCGGCGAGCTGAAGAAGCGTGGCTTCCTGACGCGTGACTCGCGCGTCAAGGAGCGCAAGAAGGCCGGCCTCAAGAAGGCCCGTAAGCGCCCGCAGTTCAGCAAGCGCTAGTCGGCGCTGCTGCCAACCTCCGCCGGTTCCCGCGCACCCGTGGCACGCCTCTTCGGCACCGACGGCGTGCGCGGACCCGCCGGCACCGTCCTCACGGCCGAGCTCGCCCTGCGACTTGGCCGTGCGGCCGTTCTGGGGGGCGTCGCTCCCGATCCGGAGCGGCTCGCCCGCCCGCGCCTGCTGGTCGTGCGCGACACCCGCGAGTCGGGGCCGATGCTCGAGGCGGCGTTCGCCGCCGGCGCCGCGGCCAGCGGGGCGGACGTCCACCTGGCGGGAGTCCTGCCGACCCCGGGCGCCGCGCTGCTGGTGCGGTCGCTGGGGTTCGACCTGGCGGCGGTCGTCTCGGCCTCGCACAACCCGTTCGCCGACAACGGGATCAAGCTCTTCGGTCCGGACGGGCGCAAGCTGCCCGACGCGCTCGAGGAGCGGGTCGCCGCGCTGGTCGAGGAGGAGTCCCCCGACGGCGCGTGGGGGACCGACATCGGCCAGGTCACGCCGCTGCTGGGCGCCACCGAGGACCACCTGCGGGCGCTCGACGAGCGGTTCGCGGACCTCGACCTGCGTGGCCGCCGGATCGCGCTCGACTGCGCGCACGGGGCGACCGCCCGGGTCGCTCCGGAGGCGTTCCGCCGCCGCGGTGCCGAGGTGGTCGTGATCGGCGACGCGCCCGACGGCCGCAACATCAACGCCGGCGTCGGCTCGACCCACCCCGAGGCCCTCCAGCGGCTGGTCGTGGAGCAGGGCTGCGAGCTCGGCTTCGCGTTCGACGGCGACGGCGACCGGCTGCTGGCCGTCGACCACGAGGGCCGCGCCTCCGACGGCGACGAGCTGCTGGCGCTGATCGCCCTGCACCTGCGGGAGAGCGGCCGGCTGGCCGGCGGCGTCGCGGTGACGGTGATGTCGAACTACGGCTTCCACGCGGCGATGGACGCGGCCGGGATCGAGGTCGCGACCACGCCCGTCGGCGACCGCCACGTGATGGCCGCGCTCGCCGAGCGCGGCTGGAACCTCGGCGGCGAGCAGTCCGGCCACCTGATCGAGACCGGCTTCGTGCCGTCCGGCGACGGCGTCGCCGCGGCGCTGCTGGTGCTCGAGGCGCTCGCCGGCGACCGGCTCGGCGACCGCCGCGCGATGGAGCGGCTGCCGCAGGTGCTGGTCAACGTCCCCGTGGCCGATCGCGACGGGGCGATGGCCGACGCCGGCCTGGCCACCGCCGTCGCCGCGGCGGATGCCGCGCTGGCCGGCCGCGGCCGGGTCCTGGTGCGCGCCTCCGGCACCGAGCAGCTGGTGCGCGTGATGGCCGAGGCGCCGACCGAGGACGAGGCGCGCGCGGTCGTCGACGGGCTCGTGGCGGCCGTTCCCGGCCGCGTCGCCTGAGCGATCCCGCCGGCCGCTGGCGCGCCGACTAGGATCGCGGCGATGGCCTCCTCGCCGCCCGCCTGGCTCGACCCGCTGCCCGACGCCGCCGGGCTGCGGGCCACCGACGCCTGGGCGATCGGCACGGTCGGGATCCCCGGCATCGCCCTGATGGAGACGGCCGGCGCGCTGCTGGCCGACGCCGTCGTCGAGGTCGCGCCGCAGGGGCCGGTCGCGATCGTCTGCGGCGCCGGCAACAACGGCGGCGACGGGTACGTCGTCGCCCGGCTGCTGCGCCAGGCCGGACGGCGCGTGCGAGTCGTCTCGACGGTCCCCGACGAGCGGCTGAAGGGCGACGCGGCGCTCGCGCGCGACGCGTTCGGCGGGCCGGCCGATCCCTGGAGCGCCGCGGCGCTCGACGACGCGGCGGTGATCGTCGACGCGATCCTCGGCACCGGCGCGTCGGGTGCCCCGCGCGGCGTCGCCGCCGAGGCGATCGCCGGGATCGCCGCCGCGGCCGATCGCGGCATCCCGGTGGTGGCCTGCGACGTGCCCAGCGGCGTCGACGCGACGACCGGCGAGGTCGCGGGCGTCGCCGTCCCGGCCACCGCGACCGTCACCTTCCATGCCGCCACCAGCGGCCTCTGGATCGCTCCCGGCAAGGACCACGTCGGCCGCCTGCGGATCGTCGACATCGGGATCCCGCGTCGCGTCCGCGATCTGCTGCCGGTCCCGTCGACCGGCCTGCTGAGCGCCGCCGTCGTCGACGCGCTGCCGCGCCGCCGGACCGACGGCACCAAGTTCCGCTCCGGCCACGTGCTGATCGTCGGCGGCGCCCCCGGGATGACCGGCGCGCCGTGCCTGACCGCCCGCGGCGCGATGCGAGCCGGCGCCGGCTACGCGACGTTGGCGGTCCCGGCCGGCGTCGAGTCGACGGTCGCCGCGCGCGCGCCGGTCGAGACGCTGACGCTGGCGCTGCCGGCCGCGGACGACGGCGCGGTGGCGGCGACCGCCGCGGACGTGGTCCTCGAGCGCCTGCGGACGCGACGCGCGACGCTGGTGGTCGGCCCCGGGCTCTCCCGCGGACCCGAGCGCGACCGCCTGCTGCGGGCCCTGATCGCCGGCCACGACGGCGCGCTGGTGGTCGACGCCGACGGGCTGGCGGCGCTGGCCGGCGACCCCGAGGCGCTGCGGGCGAGGACGGCGAGCGCGACCCGCCCGACGGTGATCACGCCGCACGCCGGCGAGATGGCGCGGCTGCTCGGCGTCGAGCTGGAGGCCGTCGGCGAGCACCGCCTGGCCACGGTCCGCGACGCGGCGCGCCGGACCGGCGCCGTCGTCGTGCTGAAGGGCGACGACACGCTGATCGCGGCCCCCGACGGCCGCGTCGCGATCAGCCCCGGCGGCGCGCCCGGATTGGCGACGGCCGGCACCGGCGACGTCCTGGCCGGGGTCGTCGGGGCGCTGCTGGCGCGCGACGTCGAGCCGTTCACCGCCGCGTCCGCGGCGGTCTGGCTGCACCTGCGCGCCGGCCTGCGAGCGGCCGAGCAGCACGGCGTCGAGGGGACGGTCGCCGGCGACGTCGCCGAGGCGGTCGCGATCGTCCGTCGCGACCACGACCGGTCCGCCGCCGTCGCGTTGGACCGGGCCCCCGCCCGCGACGGCGGGTAGCGTTCGGCCGATGCGTGCCGTCGCCCGCGTCAACGTCGCCGCCATCGAGCGCAACGTCGCCCGCCTCCGCGAGCCGCTGGCGCCGGGGACGGCGCTCTGCGCCGTCGTCAAGGCGGACGGCTACGGGCACGGCGCGGTCCAGGCCGCCCGCGCGGCGCTGGCCGGCGGCGCCCGCTGGCTGGCGGTCGTCACGGCCGGCGAGGCGACCGCGCTGCGGCGCGCCGGGATCGACGCCCGGCTGCTGGTGATGGGGCCGCTGACCGACCCCGAGCTGGACGAGGCGCTGGATGCCGGCGCCGAGGTGGTCGCCTGGGAGCCGGCCGGCATCGAGCGGCTGCTGGCTCGTGGTCGTCCGGCGGCGGTCCACCTGAAGCTCGACAGCGGGATGGGCAGGCTCGGCCAGCGCGACCCCGACCTGGCGCGGCAGCTGGCGGACCGGATCGCCGGCGCGGCGCACCTGCGGCTGTCGGGTCTGATGACGCACTTCGCGACCGCCGACGACCGCGACGACGACTTCTTCGACCGTCAGCTGGAGCGCTTCGCGACCTGGGTCGAGCGGGTCCGCGCCGATCATCCCGACGTCGTCGTCCACGCCGCCAACAGCGCCGCGATCCTGCGCGACCCGGCCAGCCACTTCGACCTCGTGCGGCCGGGCGTGGCGATCTACGGGATGGATCCGTTCGGCGTCGACCCCGACGACCAGCGGCTGGAGCCGGCGCTGGAGTGGCGCAGCCGGCTGGTCTCGATCAAGCCCTGCGATCCCGGCGACAGCGTCGGCTACGGTCGCCGGTTCGTCGCCGACCGCGCGACCCGGATCGGCAACGTGCCCGTCGGCTACGCCGACGGCGTCCGCCGGGGCCTCACCGGTCGCGGCGCCGAGGTGCTGGTCCGCGGGCGCCGGGTGCCGTTCGCGGGGACGGTCTCGATGGACAGCATCGGGATCGACCTGGGACCGCTGGCCGACGGCCGGTCGGTGGAGGAGATCGACGACGCGGTGACCGTCCTCGGTCGCGACGGCGAGCAGCGGATCACCGCCGAGGAGCTGGCGCGGCTGCTCGACACGATCAACTACGAGATCACCTGCGGGATCGGCCCGCGGGTCCCGCGCCGCTACCACCGCGACGGCGTCCCGCTGGGCGGCGTCGAGGACGACCCGGGCCTGTGACCGGCCGCTGCTCCGGCCTCCGGCTCCCCGTGGCGCGCGGCGCGGACGGCCGCCGCGAGCGGCCGCCGACCCTGGCAGGGGCCGCTCGATGAGCGTCGACCGCGATCCGGGCCTGGCGCTGCTGCGCGAGGTGCTCGGCGAGGGACCGCCGGCGTGGCTGGTCGGCGGGGCGCTGCGCGAGCGCCTGCGCGGGCGGGCCACCGACGACCTCGACGTCGCGATCGAGGGCCCGGAGGCGGCCCGGACCGCGGCTCGGGCGCTGGCGCGGGCGGGTGATGGCCACGCGTTCGCGCTCTCGGACGCCTACGGCGCGTGGCGCGCGGTCGGGCCGGCACGCGACGGGGCCCTCGCCTGGCAGATCGACGTCACCCCGCTCCAGGGTCCCGACCTGGCGAGCGACCTGGCCGCCCGCGACCTGACCGTCAACGCGATCGCCGAGCCGGTCGCGGGCGGGCCGCTGATCGACCCGTTCGACGGCGCCGGCGACCTCGCGGCCGGACGGCTGCGGATGGTCGGGCCGGCCTCGTTCTCGGCCGACCCGGTCCGCGTGCTGCGGCTGGCCCGCTTCGCCGCCGAGCTCGAGGCGTCCGTCGACCCGACGACCGAGGCGGCGGCGCGGGTGGCCGCCCCGGAGCTGGCCGACCGCCCAGGCGAGCGGCTGCTGCCCGAGCTGGAGCGGGTGCTGGCGGCGGACGACTGGGCCCGCGGGATCGCGGTCGCCGAGGCCACCGGGGCGCTCGCGGTCCTGCTGCCCGCGGCGACGGGCCCCGACGGCGCCCTCCGCGAGCC